>JAKAYM010000041.1 GCA_021826795.1 Thermoplasmata archaeon | reverse complement strand
ACTTGCTCATATTTTCACCTAAACGGGTCCGAGGGGGTTTGAACCCCTGACCGCCTGGTTAAAAGCCAGACGCTCTACCTAGCTGAGCTACGGACCCATAATATGTAGTCAGCTATATTTCTTTGAATGATATAACTTTTGTTGTGGAATGATATTACTAAATAGTATTTTAAAGTTTTAGTTTTTGCAATGCCACATAAGAAAATTCTCATGAAAAATTTAATATCTTTTCCAATCATATTCCATAATGAAAGTCAACATAAATGGAGAATCAAGATCAATTCTCGCAGTGTGGTACGAAGATAATCAGGTTAAGCTTATTGATCAGAGAAAAATACCAGAATCCATCGAGATATATACCGCTAAGAACAGCGATGATATTTACTATGCAATCAAAAATATGGTTGTTCGGGGTGCACCCGCCATAGGAGTCACGGCTGCATATGGACTGGCCATGGCATTCAGGAATAAGGAAGATATGGATAAAGCCGTAAAAACAATCTCTTCTTCCAGACCTACAGCATATGATTTATTTAAGGCAATAGATTATATGAAGGCAAATAAATTCGCTGAATCGGCGGCAAGGCGATATGCACTGGAAATTACTGAAAGATCCAGGAAGATAGGTGAATACGGTAATAGCCTCATAAAGGCCGATGATAGAATACTCACACACTGCAATGCTGGAGCACTGGCCGTCGTGGACTGGGGAACAGCGCTGGCACCCATGAGGATTGCGCACGATTCAGGCAAAAAAATATTTGTTTATGTGGATGAAACCAGACCAAGGCTACAGGGAGCAAAGCTCACTGCATGGGAGCTGCAGCAGGAGGGTATAGACTATTCCATAATAGCGGATAATGCGGCCGGGCATTTCATGAAAAATAAGGATATTGATCTTGCCATAGTGGGCGCTGATAGGATTGCTGCCAACGGTGATTTTGCAAATAAGATAGGAACATATGAAAAGGCTGTTCTTGCAAAGGTCAATAATATACCGTTTTACGTTGCTGCCCCCGGGAGCACATTTGATTTTTCTCTCAAAAACGGGGACGGGATACCCATAGAGGAAAGAGATGAAAACGAGGTTCTCATGGTAAACAACTCCAGACTTGGTCCTGTAGAAGGGCATGCAAAAAATCCCGCTTTCGATGTAACGCCCCATGAATATGTTACCGCATTCATCACCGAATATGGAATATTCAAGCCAGAGGAACTTAAAAAACTGCACAATCTTCTTCAGGATGACCTCTTTATGAGGTAATCATCTATCTTTCTAAATGATTCATCCTTTTTTTCAGATAAATTTTTTAGGAATTTTGAGATATTTTCCCCAGCCTCTGATTTGCATTGCCCGCACATTCTAACACCGCCTATGCATTCCTCATATACCCTGGTGACATATTTATCATCACCGCTGTGGTATTTATACAGTTCAAACACAGGGCATATATCGGGATTTCCACCCAATTTTCTCTGTTCTTCAACAGTCTGCTTTCCACCGGTTACTGCATGTTTGATTTTCCTGGTTGCATCGGCAGGTGAATCATTCAGGCTTATCAGTGAATCTGGAACGGACGATGACATTTTTCCGCCCTTGAGGCCGGTTTCCAGTTTCTGGAATGTTGCTGACGGTTCAACAAATGCGTATTCATTAAATCTTCCCTCCATATTTGCAAGTATCATATCTATTTTTATTCTCTCTTCTTCTTTTGAATTTTTAATATATATAGCCCGGTATTCATAGTTGGGAGTGCATTCATAGCTGCTGGCCGAAAGTTCTTCCATGGCATTATCAATATATTTTTCAGGACTCTCTGTGCCCTTAATAAACACGGATATTTTTCCATGATCTGACTTTACACTGTAAATTCTGAGCCTTTTTGCCAGGTCACGCATCAGCCTGATATGAGGATCCTGATCAACGCCCACTGGTACCACAGTCGGTCTCGGTCCCCCCAGTTGCCTCATCTGTGTGTGAAGTACATCGGCAGCCTGTATTATAGGGGAATTAACATGCAGCATGGACGACGAGTCATTAAGGCCATATATGGCTTTGAGTTCATTCATATTTGTTCCATTTGAAAGTATAAATGCCAGACTCTGTGTGTCAAAATTTTCTGACTGGAAATATATCCTGCACGGTTTTAATCCCATGGAAATGTAGTTAACTATGTATTCATTTATGGCTATTTCACGGGCTCTTTCAAAGCTTATACCTCTGGTTGCATATGATTCAAGATCAGCAACAGCGATATACACCTCTGCCCCAAGGGATTGAAAATATATAATCTGGTCTATTGTTAGTTTATTCCCTAAATGCATATGGCCAGAAGGCATTAAACCTGTCATGGCATTGAACTTCATCTTATTTTTTATAGCATATTCCAGATAATCAAGACCGCGCTGTCCGAATATAAGTTTTCTCCTGAACATAAAATAGTCAAAATAATCATCCGGTTTTTCTATTCCGAACTCTTTTATTAACTTCTCATAATCGAAATACTGGGATGAACTCCAAGGATTTATCATAAACCTTCATGAAAAACCTGTTAATTAAACTTGTTTTATATAAACGAAAAGAACAGTAAAAAACGACAGCGAAACATAGTTCCCGTCCCCTCGCGGAAGATAGTACAGTATGTAACACATCGGACTTAACCGTCGGGTTCGGAATGAGACCTGGTATTTCCCCGATGTTATGACCGTCGTCAAATCTTAATTGCTAACAATTATATAAATATTTTTAACATGGTGACATTTATATTACTTATTTATAAGTAAATACTAATAATTTATATACAAAAATATAATTATGGCTTAGATGAACAGATATAAGACTATTTCAGATGCACCTTCCTCACCATTTCTCAGAAAGATTACTGTGCTATCCTCCATGGGTGTAATGATGGATGGCTATACACTTACAGTATTTTCATATGCATTGCTATACCTGATAAATGTAATGTCCCTGAAAAGTTATGAAATTTCCATAATGGGAATCTCATCAATTGGTGGTGTTCTCATCGGAAGCATGATTTCGGGTTATATTGCGGATATTTATGGTAGGAGGTTTATTTACATTTATGACCTATTTCTTGTGTCTATATTCATCTTTCTTACAGGATTTGCAACAAATTACATAAATTTCTCCATACTCGAACTGATAGTCGGTTTCGGCATAGGAGCTGATTACCCTGTCAGTTCCTCCATACAGGCTGAATTTTCTCCAACAAAGACCCGTGGGAAATTTATGTTTTTCAATATTTTCTCTTTTTCCATTGGCTCCCTCATATTCCTGGGAATTGCAGTTCCACTTGTTCTGTTCACAGGTGTAAATGCATGGCGTTATATGTACATGGCCGGTGCAATATTTCCAATACTTGTACTATATTCTAGGAAAAAAATTCCCGAAAGCCCTTACTGGGTGCAGCACAAATATGGCAATGTTGCAGGTAATACTGCCAGAGAAAACTTTGAAAAATCCACGGGATACAGTATAGCATCATTACCGGACATAAGTCCAGGGAAAACACGTTTAAGGGATATATTCAAGGGAAAATATGGAAAGTATATAATATTTATTTCCATGGCATGGTTTTCATATGATATAGTAAGTTATGGTATATGGACATATTCTCCTTTAATATTTTCAACAGAAATTACATCATACTATGCAGACCTTTATATTGTATTCACAGGAATGGCCGAATCCATACCAGTTGTAATTGGCTTTCTAATTGCAATATATTATGTTGACCGTATGGGAAGGCGGCTTCTCCTGGTTATTGGTTTTCTGGGTTCTTTTCTTGTCCTTATTATATTCTTTTTTGTAAATGAGTATGCAGTTGTAGGTCTGTTGATGACTTTCAGTGCATTTGGGTTTGTCCACTTTTTCCATAATGTAGGTCCGAGTCCTATTACATATACATATCCAGTTGAAATATTTCCAACAAGGATCAGGGGGACTGCAATGGGTTTTGCCACCTCTGTTTCAAGATTGGGATCAATACTTGCAGTATTTTCATTCCCAATAATTGATTCGCTCTATGGTTTAAAGACTATAATTATTTACTTTGCAGTATTTGAATTCATAGGATTGGCCTTAACATTGAAATACGCACCTGAAACTAAGAATAAAGCTTTGACATGAGGGAATTAATGAAATTTAATGTTATAAATCAAAAATTATCTTAAAAATGTTTAAAATTTTTTAATAATAATTATAAGAAGGGTCCCACAAGAAGTGGTAGTAGTGCAGTCACATCACCATAAATATTAACAAATTTTGCATCCTTTCTGACCTTCTTCCATGTTATGGCTTCTTCCAGTTTTGCACCGGACAGGGAACCATCGTATTCCTGTGCAGTGGTGACATATACTGCCTCATTCAACCCGTCACGGAACTGATTCCACCATATGGTATGGTGTTTTGATATTCCGCCGCCGATCATTATGGCCCCTGTTTTTTTTGCATCAAATACTATATCCGATAATCTATGCTCATCCTCAAGAATATTTATACGGAAATCATGGTGCATTTCATAAAATGACCAGAGCTGGGAACCGAATGAACCATCGGTAATTCCAGGTACAAATATAGGTATATTGTTTTTAGCAGCGTTATAAAGAATTGAATTTTCATTGTTAAGTTTCAATCCCACCTCACGAATTAAATCTACAGGTGCCCATTCCATTTTCTTATTGTAAAGTTCCTCTATCATTGGCATGAGCCTGTCTTCAATTATAACTCCATAACTTTCATCGGGCACAAAGACGTTGCCAAGCCTGTTAATATTCATATCCTTTAATTTTTCATCACCGAAATTGAATGTTCCAGCATAATAATCCGTATATGTCCTTGCTATATCATGGTCAAGTGTGCCGTTGGTTGTAATAATAACATCAATCAGTTTATTCTTTACAAGCTGATTTATTATACCTCTTGTTCCAGTAGATATAATATCCGCAGGAAATGAAAGGAATGTCGTTTCATCGGAATTGAACTCCTCTCTCAGTATCTGATATCCTTCATAAATTTTTTTTGATGTAAAACCCCCGCTGGTGCCGAACATTTCTATTAGATTTGTAAGGGTTGTATCCTTTCCAACCTTTATATCTTTAACAGGGTTTTTTAATAAATCTTCTCTTTTAACTTCCATGCAACATAATATTATTTTTATAATTCAATGTATCGGTTAACTGGGATTCTATATAGATTGCAAAAAGTTGAAATTTGAGACCTGTATACGCGCCTATGGATACCGGTACATTAATAGATTTTATAGTAAGGGCGAAAAAACAGGCCCATGCATCCAGTAGCGGAACCATGGTACCACGTATTTCAGGATCAAAGGAATTTATAATCAGAGATGGTGCAATGGAATACAGGGGCAATTATTTCGGAGTACATTCTTTCAGTGGAATTGAAACGGTTTACTCTAACGGTGCTCCTGTATGGGGGATGGTATACTCTGGCGCTGTTATAGATAATACAGTGGATACCAATGGGATTTATAAATTTTTAAAAAAGTGCCTTTATCTTGTATCGGAAGAGGCTCCTTTCAGGGGGCCGAAATCTTATGCCGAGGGCAATTACCTTTATAACAATGATTTTACTGGCGATATTTCTTACTTTATTGGGTATGAGAAAATAGATGAAGGTGAAAATACGCTTTATGAACTACATTACTCGGGCGGGGATATATTATAACCCAATTAAATAAAAATCATAATAAAGGGCCGGGACCGGGAATCGAACCCGGGTCCGGGGATCCACAGTCCCCAAGGATGTCCATTACCCCACCCCGGCCATAAAGGTTAGTGGATATCATAAATACGTATAATATTTTTTTTAATTTTTTATTCCATATATTAGAACAGATTCTATATCCCTGTATCTGTATTTATGATGCGGATAAATCATGGGAACTCTGATAAATATCCTTGTTTTTCTTACTATATCCAGATATCTGGAGTAAAATTCTTTGATGAATTCATAGCTTGCCATATTATGTATACTGTAAATATTTGTGCCTATTTCAATCGCCTTTTTTATGAATGGCAAATCATCGTGTTTAATTATAGAACCGAACGGGGGATTCATTACCACTGTATCGTAACTGCCTGTCACCGCGGCAATATCGGTTTTAATAAAATTGCAATTGCACCGGAATTTACAGCAGTTATTTTCAGCCAGGTCAATCATCTTTTCATCCACGTCAATCCCTGTGCACCTTGCCCCGAGATACCATGCCCCGATGGCAAACACACCGTTGCCCGTCCCCAGGTCTATAACACTTTTATCATATATATTCCCGTCCAGATACGCACTAATTAATAATGTAGAGGCTGTACTCGCATCGGTAGGATACTGCTCCAGATCCATATTATACGATTTCGATCTGTTGAGCTTTGACAAAAATAGTTCAAGTGATTTTTTATTTATTTTATCTCTGTGTGGTTCCAACTGCCATCTCCAGAATATTGCGAGCCATGATCTTTGCTGTAGGTGCTTCATTGCCCCTATCCACAAGGATTTTCTCTATTTTTCTTACTGCCCTCTGCCTTTTCCATGTACCATTTTCATGAACTGCAAGAACAATATATTCTGCAATTTCCCTGTCGACATTGATTCCAAATCTTTCCCTAATTTTTATCTGCCATACCGGCACAAGCACATCCGGTATATCACGTAATGTGTTGCTTCGAGTTTTATCTATGATTTTATTAATATTTATATGGTCTGACATCAGCCTTCCATTCAATACTATAATATAAACCTTTCAGTACAATTCATCGTTACACAATATTTGAAACAGCATGAAGCTCAAAAATCCAGAACTGATAAAGTACCCATACTATCAAGTTTTTCTATAAAAATCCAGTTAAATTAAAATAACACCAATATATTTATTTAAGATTACCATCAGGTAATAGATTCTATGGCCGGAAAGTTAGCTACTTATATTGAATATTCTAAACCCAGAGTATGGTGGCTTCTGGTCTTTATAGGATTCGGCGGGGCTATTCTGGCAATCAATAAATTTTCTTTAAATAACGTATTACTTATTGTTGCTGCAGTAATATCAATAACACTCGGCTCCATGGGTGCAGAAGGATTAACCAATTACGTAGATCTCGACATGGATTCTATTATGGAGAGGACAAAAAAACGCCCGCTTCCTATGGGTGCCATAACTAAAAAACAGGCACTTATATTCGGTTATTCCCTCGCTATACTTTCTGTTGTAATCTTACTTGCAATTAGAAGATTTATTGCAGCTTTGTTCATGTCCGCAGGCATATTTGACAATGTTTTCATTTACAGCTATATGTTGAAGAAGATATCTCCATACAGCATAATTTATGGTGGTTTTTCAGGGGCGTTTCCGGTAATCATAGGATGGTATACAGTGACGTCAGCTTTTTCCTGGCTTCCCTGGATACTTTTCTTCCTTGTAATGTTCTGGATACCTGTTCATGTATGGAGCCTAGCTTACAGATACAGGGATGATTATAAAAAGGCAAAAGTCCCCATGTTTCCGGTAGTTCATTCTGACCGTGCCACCGCAATAGCAATTTCACTGTCATCTTTACTTTTGATAGTGTTTTCCCTTACGCCCTATTTTCTGGGGCTTTACAACCTGGTTTATCTTATCCCGGTGGCTGTACTTTCTGTGCCCATAGTTGTATTTTCATATAGATTCATCAAAAATCCCAGCCGTGAAACATCCTTCAGTCTTTTTGTGTATACTGCCCCCTATCTTACCTTTGTTTTCATTCTCGTCATAGCATTAAATTTGTTGCGTATACTCAATATTTTTCACTGAACACATCTATAGGGTACATAACAAAAAATTAATAATAAATGAATTACTTAATATAAGGGTAGAATAAGTGCCTGCTATTATATAAAATCTATATAGTTACAGGCTTTTAAAGAGGTAATTGAATGGAGCAATTAAAAGATATAGTATTCCCCGGGGATATAATCGCCAAGGAGGAAGAATATGTTTCAGGTAAAAATACACAGGATATTGATGGAAATGTTATATCAACGGCATTTGGAAAAGTGGCCAGAGACGAGAAATCCTTGATAATATCTGTAAATACCACGAAGCAGTCTCAGCCTATAAGGAAATATGACATAGTTTACGGCAAGGTTATAAAATTACTGAATAAAGAGGCAATAGTACTTGTTTCAGGATTTATTAGCGAGGGAAAGTTGATTCCGGCAAATACAGAAAGCAGGATTAGATTGCCGATTCCAAATAAAACCATGTATTCGCATATACTTACTCTTGGCGATCTTGTAAGGGCGAGAATTATAAGTACAAGGCCGAGCTATTTAACAATATTCGATGGTGGATTGGGTGTACTTAAAAGCAGATGTACTGTTTGCAGGAATGAACTTACCCTAGATAATGGCAAATTGGTATGCAAAAACTGTGGAAGGGTAGAACAGAGAAAAATTGCCCCAGATTATGGCAATATAAATATATCAGGTGATAATCATGAAAGAAGCTGATAAAATAAAAGACGTTCAGGAGCTGAATAAGGAAGTTAAGGACATGAGGAAGGAAATTGACAGCATGAAAGAGCTTCTGGGAGGTTTAATAAAAGTCATGATGGAGCACGACGATCAGTTTAACGGAGAAGACGAATATAATTAGGTGAATAATATGGCCACATTACCAATGAAAATGCTAGAAGAGAATTTGAATAAGAAAGTTACGCTATTATTAAAGGATAACAGATCACTGGAGGGGATACTTTCAGGATATGATGAATATATGAATATGACACTTGACGATGCAGAGGAGAGTGGGGAAGTCCAGAGAAAAATAGGAAAAGTCATAATCCGTGGAAGCAACGTTGTTAGAATTACAACAAAATAATTTTTAAAAAAATATATATTTTAATTTTTCTCGTTAATCCACTATAATCCTGATTATTTGTAACAAATATTTACGAACTAAACCATGATAAGGATAATATAACATTCTTCAATAGGGTTATATGCCTGAAAAGATAAAAGATAAGCAGTATATAATGGGTTTCTCTTGGGCAGGTTATAGAAACGGCAGAAAGTTTCCACTCCTAATAAATACTTTTTCAGATGATTATATAAACAAAGATGATAGCATAGAAATCCTCGGTGAAGAGTTTAAAAAAAAGATATACTATCCATCTTTTTTAAATGGTGAAAAGGTTATAGAGGGAAAGGATTTTGTAATAATATTCAGCGGTCTTGAGCTGATTCAACGCCCAGGAAAACTGGTGAATTTTCTGGTAGAATTGAGAAAAAAATATGGTTATACAAAATTATTCTATCTCCAGGGAATATCTGATCCATATATTATGCCTGTCCTGGCCTATCTCGGAGTTAACATATTTGATGACCTCTACATCCGGAGGGAAAGCATGGACGGGATAAAATACACTGTTGCTGGAAAGTCAAAGGTTGACTACAACCCGCTGGAGGAAAACATAAAGTTTGCCGAATCCATGCTTGACTCAATATTCGATTCTATACGTAACAACACTTTGAGGGAAATAGCTGAAAAAATATGTATATCAGGCAAGGCTCTTGAAATGCTGAGAATCGCCGATACCGGATATCACAGTGAATTTGCAGCAGTATTCCCTTCCAGGACACCATACATACACGCAAACTCCCTTGAATCCCTGAATCGACCCGACATTGCTGAATACAGGGAAAAAATTCGGGAATATGAAAAACCCGACCATAGAAATATTGCACTGCTTCTCCCCTGTTCTGCAAAAAAACCCTATTCAGAATCAAAAACTCATAAAAAAATCCTGGGTGCAATAGGGCAGTACAGAAAATATATACATGAATTGATAGTAACATCCCCAGTATGCCTTGTCCCCCGAGAACTTGAAAACGGCTACCCTGCCAGATTTTATGATATTCCAGTCATAGGCACATGGTATGAGGATGAAAAGCTCATGATGAAAAACCTGATAAAAGATTATTTATCAAAAAATCATTACACTGATGTAATAGCATATATCCCGGAGGACCTAGATTTCATCAGGGAATCTATACCGTCAGATTCAACCGTGATCGAGGGCCGCGTAACAGATGATAAAAATTTATCTATTTTAGTAGGGGCACTCAGAGAAAAGATAAACCAGGAAAGTGAATACGGGAAAAAAATGGATGATTATAAAGCAATACTCAGATTCCAGTTCGGATCATGGATTTTGCCTTACCTTGATGACATTAAACTCATTAATAGCTTTCATCAGGATATGCTTGTAAAGGGTAAAAATATACTATTTGTTTACAATGAATCCATCGGCCGTTTTTCCATAACACCAGCATCGGGGAAATTTTTCCTTGAAAATAATAAATTCAATGTTTCCATAGACAATTTCACTCCGACTGCTACTGTATACGCAATGGGTATACTCAACGCAACGTCTGATATCCACGCATTTGATGAGGTAATAATGACCTTCAATAACGAACTACGTGGCACCGGGACTGCACTGGTACCTTACAGGGCAATGATTGATATGGATTCCGGGGCAGCAATCAAGGTACGTGCCGGATTGAAAAAGTGACCTGATTTATAAATGGCATTCTAAATAATTATTAACATTATCCCGATTACCAGCAATGAGCATTCTTATTAAAAATGGAACTATTATCACCGAGAACGACAGCAGGGACATAGTGCGTGCAAACATACTAGTTAAGGGCAATAAAATAGTTTACATAGGTAAGGAAGAGCCAGAACATGACAGTGAAATAAATGCAGACGGAAAATTCATAATTCCCGGGTTCATAAATACCCATGCACACATTGGTATGAGTGGTTTCAAGGGCCTTTTGGACGATATTGTGCTTTCTGAATTCCTGGACAAAACATCAAAACTGGATGCTGCCCGGACAGAGGAGGGGATATACAACTCGAGCTTACTGGGCATTAAAGAAATGCTCAATTCGGGAATAACGTCCCTGGTTGATCTTTACTATTCAGAGGATGTGATTGAAAGAGCTGTTGAAAAAACCGGTATAAGAGGTTTTCTGGCATGGGCAACATTGGACCAGGAATACACAACGCAGAAAGGAGATCCTGTTAAAAATGCAGAGAAATTTATAAGGAAATCACATTCGGATAGGGTCACACCACTCGCAGGAATACAGGGAATTTATGTATCCTCAGATGAGAATTATTACCGCGTGAGGGAACTTTCAGAAAAGTATAATGTTATGGTACACACACATCTCTCCGAGACAAGAAAGGAAGTTTATGACTTCGTGAAATCCCATAATGAAAGGCCGGTTGAGCATCTTGCATCAATAGGTTTTCTTTCAGATAAGTTGCTGGCGGCACACTGTGTGTGGATTACATTGAATGAAATCAAACTCCTTGCCAGAAGCGGCACTGCTGTATCATGGAATGCGATAAGTAATGCAAAGCTCGCATCTGGAGGAATAGCGCCCATTCCAGAATTAATATCCAACAGTGTTAATGTTTCACTGGGGACGGATAGTTCCGGAAGCAATAATTCACTAAACATGTTCGAGGAAATGAAATATTCAGCAATCTCAATAAACAATGACCGTTGGGCTGCTGACACTGTCAAATCCCAGCAGATACTGGACATGGCAACACGAAACGCTGGCATTGCACTGAAGGCACCCATCGGGATAATAAAGGAAGGCTATCTTGCAGACATGGTAATAATAAATTCCAATAAATACAGTACAATTCCATCCAGTGAGAAAAACATTGTGAACAATTTAGTATTTTCTTCAAGCTCAGAAAATGTAGAGTATGTAATGGTTAACGGGAAAATTGTACTCAATAAAAATAATGGTGCCCGGGATGAAATAGATTATTCTAAACTAAACTATTTATAAATAGAATCAATGATTCATCATGGTTGAATCCATTAAAAGCGGTTGACTCCTTGCCAAATAGGTAAGAAATAGTATTTCAGGAAACAGAAAACTCTATTTTACCCTATAATATCAGGAAGTGCCAGTGTAATAATATTTGCCCTGACATTTTTCATCCTTATTCTTGAAATTCCAGAATCAGCTTATATATATCATTACTATATAGCCGGGATTTTTGTTGCATATATTCTTGTATACTTTTTTGCAACATTAATTATTATAGCAATGATGATCTCTTACAGGTCACTCAAAACAGATAATCCAGTATAGATGAGAGAAGCTTTTTATCATCTAAGAAATATGCCGGAAAGACATTTCAGTGGGCTATACTTTATAGTATATTTCTGATGATCCTCCGTCCTATAGAATCGAGAGTGCGTGGTATAGGTGACATAATTATAGCGTCTATCGAATCATTTGCTATAACTGTGGCGACATTTTTTGTGGTTCCTGTCATACTAGATTATCATACCGTGCCTATCAGTGCAATTAAAATGAGTGTTAATACCATAAAATCAAACTTAGGGAATACCTTCGGTGGGGTCAAATATATTGACCTATATACAGTCATTTTTACAGGAAGGGGATTTTTCCTACTGATAATTTCTGCAATACTCTTCGGGGCCGGCATACCACCTATCCTTATCGCAATACTAGCAGTTATCGGAGTTATAATGATAATTCTCGGGCTTATACTCAACTTTACCTATACGAATATATTTAAACTCATACTATTTTATTATATTAACAGAAAAGGTTTGCCTGACGGGATAGACGAGACTCTGATCGATTCCTCAATCAGGCGCAAGGGTGGAAGTTTCATGGGCAATGGTCCATTATAACTTATTTTTCTTGTGTGCTCTAAATATTGTTTCAGATATAAAAATATATAAAGGCTTAAAATATTAACTAGAGGATTAGTTATGAGCTGGACAGAAGCCGAAGTTAGAGAATTAAAAGTAGGAAGATACATGTTAATCGATGATTCACCATGCAAGATAGTTGATATTACAATGTCAAAACCAGGCAAGCATGGTGAGGCCAAGGGGCGAATTGTCGCTATTGGAGTATTTGACAGTCAGAAGCACAGTGTGGTTTATCCCGTAAAGCATAAAGTAAAGGTACCCATCATCGTGAAGAAGAATGCACAGATACTGTCAATAGCAAACAATGAGGCACAATTGATGGATTCTGAAAGTTTCGAGA
>JAKAYM010000202.1 GCA_021826795.1 Thermoplasmata archaeon | reverse complement strand
ACCTAAAAAACCTTACAGGATAATAAAAGGTATTATTGCAAAATTTGAGATGGACTATAAACCAAGCACCGGGATGATATATCCTGCCTTAGACAGAATGATAAGGGCCGGTTATATAATAAAAACGCCTGAAGGGTATATTATAACAGAGGAAGGTAAAAAATACAGATCAAAAAACCGGGAAAACTATGAGATGATGATTTCAAATTTTTTAGACAATAAGCTTTTTTTTAAGAATCTGAGAAAGGCCGTAAGGGAATTAATAATGACAATAAAGGAAGCAGACAAGGATTATATAAGAGAGAAACAGGACATAATTATAGATGAGATAGAAAAAATTTCCGGAAAAATTAAAAATAAGGAGTGAAAAAATGGATTATAGCATAGAGATAAACAAATTAACAAAGGTATTCAAAGGAGATATTAAGGCAGTTGATGGGGTAAGCCTGACAATTAGAACAGGAGAAATATACGGACTGCTGGGGCAGAACGGGGCCGGAAAATCCACATTGATAAAAATGCTGACAGGCAGCCTTACACCTACATCCGGTACTGCGAAAATAGCAGGCCTGGATTTGGACAGGGATTCAATGAAAATAAGGCGCATTACTGGAGTAGTGCCGCAAGACCTTACAACTGATGGCGACCTGAGTGGAAAGGAGAACCTTAAATTGATCGCAGATTTGTATGATATTCCAAAAAGAGAAGCTGTTGAAAGGATTGATGTTCTTCTCCATATGGTTGATTTATATGATGTTAAGGACCGGCACGCAGAAGATTATTCAGGAGGCATGAGAAAAAGGCTTGAACTGGCATGTGGGCTTATGAACACTCCAGAAGTATTATTCCTGGATGAACCGACTCTTGGGCTGGATGTTACAACAAGGGAAAATCTATGGAAATACATTCGCTCTGTGCAGAAGGAATTCCATATAACCATAATATTGACATCCCATTATCTTGACGAGGTTGATGCACTGGCCAGTGAACTGTCAATAATAGACCATGGAAAGATCATTATTTCTGGAACTTCCGATGAACTCAAGAAAAGCCTCAAGGGAGACATTATTACTTTGAAAGTTAAAAGTGATGGGGAATTCAATAAATTGAAGGACTTTCCGGATTCATTAGAACTAAGGCATATGGAAACAGGAGAAGTAAGAATGAAGGTAAACAATTCCGATGAAGTGCTCCCAAAACTCATGAAATTTCTTTCGGAAAATGGGATTTCCCCAGAATCCATGAATATAAGGAAACCTTCACTTGATGAGGTATTTATAGAATACACCGGCAGGAATATAAATTCCGAGGCGGGAAATACAGATTATGCAAAATTAATGATGGGAGGGAGATAAAATGGGAGGTTTAATTCCCTTAACCATAAGGGATCTGAAAAGATGGTACAGAAACCCAGTATCTGCTGTGGTGGGAATGATACAGCCAATATTCTGGATTGTTCTTTTCGGAAGTGCCTTTGATATTGCGAAATTCGGCCCTGCTTCGGTATCCTCTGCATTCTTTGAGGGGGCACCAGATTATATCACATATCTGATGGGAGGAATACTGACAATCATAGGCCTGTTCACCGGAATGTTTTCTGGGGTTAATATAATATGGGACAGGAGGCTTGGAATATTGCAGAGATTCCTTATAGCCCCAATAAACAGGGCTTCCATAATATTTTCAAGAATACTCTCATCGGTGGTCAGAATACTGGTACAGATCATGATATTATTCGTAGTCGCATTCCTGATACCTAACGGCCTGAAGATCGAACATGGATTCACCGTGCTGGATATCCTGATCCTTGTATCTGCAGTGTTAATGATATCCTTTATATTCTCCTCGCTGTTCAGCATAATAGCCATAAGAACTACGAAAATGGAATCATTATTCGGAATAGTAAATCTGCTAAACCTGCCACTAATGTTTGCCAGTTATGCCATGTTTCCACCGGCCCTTATGGCAGGCTGGCTGTCAAACGTTGCAAAGTATAATCCGGTTTCATGGTCTGCCCAGTCCATAAGGATGGTAATAATACACGGAACACTAAGTGCAAGTGAAGCACATACAGTATTAATTTATATGATGGGGTTGCTGGCACTGAGTGCATTCATGCTTATCCTTACTTACGTGGCAGCAAACAAGGAGATACGGGGATAATCAAGAAATGACAGTACCATCACATTTTTGATTATAAAAAATATTCTTATATTCATCCAAATTAAAACCATTTACAACAAATATTTTGATTCCTGCTCTTTTTGCTATTGTTAATGATGTAATATCCATAAATACATTTGACCCTGCTCCTGTTGAATTTTTTATTGACAATGAAATTGCCTCATTATATGATAGCTTTGAGAATTTTTTTGCATCCTTATCAGTTTTTGGATCGGATGAGTAAACTCCATCTACTGATGTTGCGTTTATAAGTATTTTAGCTCCTATTCTTTCCGCAAGAAGTGTGGCTACAGTATCTGTGGTATGTCCTGGTTCTGTACCGCCCATTACGACATACCTGTAATTGTGTATCATTTCAACAGCATCGTTGATATTTGTTGGGATTTTGGAATTTACATCATCGAAGAATGTTGTCATTGCCAGGGCATTTATCCTGGTTGCATTTATTCCTATCTCATCCAGTATGTTATCATTAACATGATATTTTTTTAAATCCGATATATAGGTTCTGGCGAGTTTTCCACCTCCTACAACAATGCCAAATTTGTCATATGTGGAAATAGATTTCATTGTTTCGGAAAATTTTTCCATTAATTCAAGATTGAGCCTTTCTTTAGATATTATTGAACCACCAAGTGATATAACGACACTAGTCATGTTATTTCATTAAGGTTAAATATTATTATAAAATTTTCTATAATGG
>JAKAYM010000040.1 GCA_021826795.1 Thermoplasmata archaeon | reverse complement strand
CATTTTATCTTATATCACAACAACATTTCACGGGGTTATCATGCTGACTGCATTCATGCTTGCCTATAAAGGCAATTTTGGCAAGGCCTTTTATTATAATATATATGCTTCAGTAGTGCTTGCTCTGGGTATAATAATAGATGTTGCGCTGGGATTCCCTGCACTTTAACAGAGTTGATACAGTCTATCTTCCAGTGCTTAATACATAGTATTCTCTTGAAGTGCGATAAATATTAATTAACCAACCTGCTATACTACAATATGTACGAAGATGAAAAAAAACTTGCTGCAACAGATGCTCTAAAATACGTGCACAGTGGCATGAAGCTCGGGCTCGGCACAGGCTCTACCACGAAATACTTTCTGGAGGGGCTCGGGGAAATGGTAAAATCTGGAAAAATTTCAGACATAACAGGCGTTCCTACCTCGGTTAGAACAGAAGAACTGGCCAGATCCTGTGGAATAAGAACAGTTAACAATTTAGAGGGCATCGAAATAGATTTTGACGGGGCTGATGAATTCGATGATGCAGGAAATCTTGTCAAAGGTGGAGGAGGTGCTCTGGTAAGAGAAAAAATAGTCGCCTATAACAGCCATGATGTTTACATAATGGCCGACCATTCTAAATTTTCATCAAGACTTCATAACTTCCCACTGCCGGTAGAGGTACTTCCCTTCATGGAAGATATTACGAAAAAAAATATTGAAAAACTGGGGTGCAATGGCACTTTCAGGGAGGGAAAAAAATTCAGGAGTGACAATGGTAATTACATACTTGACTGTAAATTTGAATATACAGACCCGGAACTGGAACCCAGAATTAAAATGATACCCGGCGTTGTGGAGGTTGGCATATTCAGGGGTATTGCCACAAAAATATTTATTGGAAGTGAAGAAAATTGCAGAATAATGAATTTTAAAAAACTATAGCATCACTTCATTTTGAATTGAGAGGATCATATCCATTGCAAGTTCAGCTATATCAGTTGAGTAAAGCGCGATTCTTGAAATCTCTTCAGATGAAAAGGAAATAGTTGCGATATCTGAATTTTTCCCCATATCCAGCAATTCCTTTTTCTGATTCATAATAGTTCTCTTGAACGATATTATATCATTTAGCCCATTGTATTTTTTTGAATAAAACAGTGACATTGATTTTTTGAATAAATCCAGAGAAAAGTTGAGATTGTCCACAACTTTTTCATAGGGGATTTTTACATCTTCCCTGTTCATCCAGATCTGACATATATTTACAGCATGATCTGCCATTCTTTCCAGAATCCTGGATATGATAAGGTAGTATATGCTATTCGGATCTTCACAACTTTTTCCCTTGACTTCTCTGTATATATACCACTGGAACCGATCTATCTCATCGTCACGTTCAACTACATTTCTAAGAAGATCTGTGTCATTATCATTTATTCCTTTTATTGTATCATATATCATTGATTCAACGTTCAGGGACATACGTTTTATTGAATTATATATGGGATATGAGTTGGAGTTAAGAACATTCTGGAGTACTATTTTCTTAGAATCCTCTTCAAATATTTCTATACCAATTACAAGCTTTGAAAATTTTTTTATTGCTTCCCTGGTTTCATCGCTGATATAAAAGGAACTTGTTATGGCAAGTGTATCGTATCCCGATATGTACAGGGAAATCAATGCTCTCTGGATGCTTTTTGAATCCATTTTGGAATTCAGAATCAAATGCTTTTCAACGTCTGTTTTAACATTTCCACTTCCGTACAGTATAAGTCTGTTCCTTGACTCCTCTATTTTTACCTCGCTGCTCTGCTGTAAATTATTGCTTTTTACCCATTTTGATGGCAATGATACTATATAAGTTGATCCTCCCGTAAGCTGTAACTTTCTTACCGATTGCATGTATATATAATAATTAATAACTATATATAAATATCTATTAAATTTGAAAATATATATTTAAGATCTGGTAATACCTTTCTTACTTAGAAAATAAGCTACTGTTATACCTATTGCATACAGTACCCCTATGGAAGCTATATATCTATCTGCTAGTGCAAATACATAGAATTCATAGAATGTTACCCTGTTAACATTCACCGGACCTGCCATGGTAACTGTAATATTGCCGCTGATTGAGTAATTTGTATCATAAAGCCCAGATGGCAGTTTTGTATCGTAGTACATTGTGGTTATACCATTTTTTTCTGTATGATTGAGCTGATTATAGCTGATGTTCTGTGAATAAGTTCCTCCTGAATATATATAAAGGTAAGAATTATTCAGAGAACCTCTATAATCAGTAATTATAGTAAAATTATAATTCTTATCAACACCAGAGAATGGAGAAATATCAACGTTTATTGATGTCCCGTTAATATCCTTGCTTTCCTTTCCATTTAAATCATAGAAATATGTAGAATACATTCCTCCTACTATGATGAGAACAACTAACAATATTACTATGCCACCGAACAGTCTTGGCTTGAATTTGTACATGCCCAGGAAATGCATAAGCAAGAACATTACAATCGGTATTGTAAATATCAGGATTATAAACATCAATAGAGGTAAATAAACGTAATATAATGACAAAGAAAATACCAGAAGCGCATAGAGTATGGCTATTAGCGGTATAAACAGCCTGTTATACCTTGTCAAAAATTCTCTTATTTTCATTATTATTTGTAGTTAATCATGCTATAAAAATATTCCATTGGTGCAATTATAACTGGAATAGTAAATAACGGCAAAACCGTTTTGTAAGGTTATAAATATTAAATTAATATCAATAAGAGTGTACGATGTAATTATTTCAGGGGCTGGGCCTTCTGGGTCCTATCTCGCCTATTTACTATCTAAAAATGGATACAGTGTACTTCAGTTAGAGGAACATAGGGAAATAGGGAAGCCGGTGGAATGCACCGGTCTTGTATCAGAAAGAGTATTTCAATACGTAAAATCAAAATCAAAGATCAATGAAGTTCACGGCGCCAATGTATTTTTCCCCAATGGAAAAAGTATACATATATCCAAGGGAGAGAAAACCATAGTAATGTACAGAGATGATTTCGATAAAGATGTATCTGCCATGGCTATCGGTGCCGGAACCGATACCAGGATAAATGCGAGGGTTCTTGACACCAAGGTAAACGAAGATTACACCGAGGTAAAATACCGTGAAAACGGTGAAATAAAATATGAAAAGGCAAATATAGTTGTAGGTGCAGATGGTGCAAACAGCAGAATAAGATACGCACTTGATTATGAAAGGCCTAAAAAACTCATATCCACATACCAGGTGGATTCTTCATTCCGTCTGGAGGACCAAGATGATGTTAATGTTTTTATAGGATCTGAAAACAGCAAGGGTTTTTTTGGATGGGCAGTACCATCTGGGGAAATAACGAGAATAGGCGTAGGAGTTGATCACGTAACTGCAATAAAATATTTCAAAAATATAAACAGTAAATTTGAAAGATCACAGGTACTGGGAATCAATGCAGGTCCCATACCCATAAACTACCTGAAAAAAACATATACTAACAGATCTATACTGCTGGGAGATGCTGCAGGAATTGTGAAACCCCTATCAGGAGGTGGGATATACACCGGAATAATATCTGCCAAGAATGGCTATACTGCAATTAACCATGCCTTAGAAAGAGAGGATTTTTCAGAAAAATCACTTATGGAATACCAGAAACTGTGGAAACACGAGATAGGGAGAGAACTCTATATTGATTCTATTATCCAGAAATACTTTGCAAGAATAAGCACCAATGATGAATTGCTGAATAAAATTTACAGTACAATAGATACAGAGGATATAATAAGGAGAATAAATTCCCTGGGTGATATAGATTATCCAGCAAGGGTTGTATTCTCAATTCTAATGAGAAAACCCAGACTGATAAAATATTTCCTTTTCGGCGGTTAAAAATATTAATGTAAACTGGTATAATCCATTTATATATAACTCAGGATTAACTTAATTAGTAATGAAATACTGAACTTTGAATGAAGGGAAAAATCTTTTATTTTATGCTATTGATCTCTGTTGTGATCATATGGGGTGCAACATTTCCTATTATGAAATTATCACTGTATTACATAACTCCAACAATGCTGCTTTCATTCAGATTTCTTCTTTCGGCTGCGTTCATGCTTCCCATCATCTTAAAAAATAAAATGCTCATGGAAAAAAAGAATCTGGTTCTTGGCATAATAGGTGGTGTGATTTTATTCATTGCATATTATGCCCAGACAGTGGGTTTAGAATATACAACATCATCGCAGTCAGGGCTTATTACCGGAATGTATGTTGTACTGCTTCCCATAATTTCTCTACTCTATCTTAAAATAAAACTCAATAAGATAGATGTGATAGCAGTTTCAGTTGGTTTCATCGGCCTTATTTTAATGTCTTCCCTGAAATTTAGTTCGGTAGATGCTTTCGGTGATCTTTTAACGTTTATTTGTGCTATTTTCTACGCTATTCAAACGGCATACGTATTCAAATACACAAAATTTCTGGACAGTATGGTTTTTACCTTTTATCAGCTTCTAATGGTCGGTTTGCTTTCCACAATATTTCTTCCATTTAGCTGGGAACCCTCGGGACTGTCTAAACCTGTAGTTATTTTTACAATAGTTTTTACTGCACTTTTTGCGAGTTTCTTTGCAATACTGATAAATACAAGGGCTTTAATGTATATAGAACCTACAGCTGCAGGTGTAGTTTATGTGGGTGAACCTGTTTTTGCTGTAATTGCTTCGATACTCATTCTCAGGGAAATACCTACAATATATATAATTCTCGGGGGAATGATAATAGTTCTGGCAATGTTAATGGAGACTGTTCACAAATACATAGAAACAAAAAATTCATTTAATATATAATAATATATTTCCTATATATCCATATATAATTTATATGGATAATATTTATTCATATAGGATAGATACTTATTTGGAAAATATGGATAACAAAGAGAGTGGAAATATAGATACAATAAATCAAGCACTGGATAATGCTGCTTCAGGAAAGTTCCATTTCAAGACTTTTCTGACAGCAGGCATGGGATTTTTTACAGATGCCTACGATTTATTTATTATTGGAACTGTGGTTGCAATACTACCAATGGTTGGATGGGTTATTACCACAACAGATGCGGCATTGATATCATCAATATCATTAATAGCTGCTGTTATCGGGGCGCTTACCTTTGGAAGATTGCTTGATTACCTTGGAAGAAAGGCAGTTTACGGACTTGAACTGGTATTGCTTGTTATAGGCGCATTGGGAAGTGCTTTCTTATCGTTCAAAAGCGTAGATGCACTTATATTCTGGAGATTATTGCTTGGAATCGGAATTGGCGGAGATTATGCAACGTCTTCTGTTATAATGAGTGAGTATTCAAATATAAAATCAAGAGGTAAATATGTAGGAAGCATACTTTCCATGCAGAGCATAGGTCTGGTAGTATCATCGCTGCTTGCACTGGCATTTCTGCTAAACACAAAAATTATACCTCTTGCAGATGCCTGGAAGATACTTCTAGCCGTTGGAGCCATACCGGCTGCGATTGTAATTTATTACAGAAGAAAAATGCCTGAGCCACCGCGATATACCGTGGCAAAAGGTCGTGCTGATGAAGCTGCTGCAAATCTGAAATCTTACACAGGCATTGATGTCAAGATGGATAAGAAGAAAGAGAAGGTAAATGCACCGTGGTATACCCTTTTTACCGATAGGAAATTTCTGATAACCCTGATAGGCACTGCGGGTTCTTGGTTTTTAATGGACTGGGCATTTTATGGTAACTCGATCATGAGCCATGACATATTTGCCACAATCATAACCCAGACCGGCCTGGTAGGACTGATAAAATCAACAGAGTATGCAGCTTTAATATTCACGGTAGCGGCGCTTCCTGGATACTGGCTTGCAACATTCACACTTGATAAAATCGGAAGAAAGCCTATACAGATAATAGGGTTCACAATGCTGGCTGTGTCTTACATGATTCTCGCAGCATTCCCTGTTCTGGATACTCCGGGATATGTGTCTGAGTTTCTGGTAGTATACGGAATAAGTTACTTCTTCATGATGTTCGGACCAAATGTAACAACATTCGTATATCCTTCAGAGGTATTCCCTGTAACAACCAGGGGACTTGGAACGGGTATGTCAGCTGCTGGAGGAAAATTAGGCGCATTTATAGGTACATTTGTGGATGCATTCATAATAGTGAGTGGGCTGTCTGTACTAATGAGCGTACTTATTGCTTTCTCCATAGTAGGCATTATAATAACTGTGCTGTGCCTTCCTGAAACAAAGGGGAAAGCAATGGAAGAAATATCCAGAGAAAAAGAATATACACAGACTGCACAATAAATTTTATTTTTTGATAAATCTTTTAAAAATTTTTTCAATACCTATTATTTTATCGTTTTTATACTGAAAGATATTAACAGTGCAGAGCGATTCTATATAATTTTTAAATTTTAAAATATCAGGCTCCTTACCATATAGTCTCCCGTACTCACTGCGCAGTGTTTCCATTTTTATTTCCAGTAGAGATCCGGAAAGCAAACATATGGAATAATAAGAATATGCCGTTCTCAAATATGGCTTCACAGATGATATTCCGGAGATATAACCTGTTTTTTCCTGAATGATATAAGAAAATAAATTTTCTATATTCCCAGGCGCAATAGAGTTAAATTCCGGGCCCTGCTCTATTACACATGCACCGTACTTGTATTCGTATTTGAAAATGTTTAGCTGGCTTATTTCATTAAAATATTTAAGCCGCTTTTTGTCATCTGCGCCGGTAGAAACGAGGGTTATTTTGCCCCTGTCAAGGAGTTCCCGGAGTATCTCCATTACAGGCGTCATGGAAATTATAATTTCATGTATTCTGGAAAGCTCCTTCGGTATGGCCCCCATCATTTCTAGTTCTCCATTTTTTATTTCGCGGGATTTTACCTCTTCCAACATTTTCATCGCTGTATTTCTATCCGGTCCCGTGAATGTTGCAGTTCCCTCAACCTGCTCTGCGGAAATAAAAAATATGTGTCTGTATTTTCCTATAACCAGATAGTTGTCAAGCAATTCCAAATAATAAGCATCTACATATGAGTGTAATTTATCTATAGTTTCTACCGAGTCAAGATCTATGGATATTGAACTCCCGTAGGTTTCGGATACAAACCTTCTCATCAACCCTATCATAGTTTTTATATCATCATTCCCGGCATCATATTTTTTGGTCACAGAACCTCTTATTTCTAACATTTACATACACCTAATATTCATTTAATGACCTGACCTCTTCCCCTGTTTTTGTGATCACACTTGGATATATGATTCGTATATTTTCCATATTTATTTCACAGTATTTCATGAACTCGGCCACTCCCATTTTAACCATTACAGATGAATACTCACCATATAATTTCGGAAGTTCGGCCTTCAACTCTATACCTGCCATGCCGGGTATTGTATAGATATAATCATCATGCTTTGCTGCAACAAGGTAATACAGAATGTTGTCAGAAATTTCAGTGCTAACAATATCATAACCGGTAAATTTTTGAATGTCCCGGTATGGAATTCCAAATACCACCACACGTCCTTTCTCCATATAATTAATCGCCCTTTGTGGATCCTTGTCTTCTGAAAGCGATAATCTGAACTCGTAGTTTTTTGATTTTTTCATATTGCGATTAACAACAGCTGATATTCTTCCAAGGATATTAGTTTCCATAAGGAAACCGAGATAATCCTTGTATGAAATTATGCTGTTTATTTTATTGACTCTTACTATATAATTATCAATATGTGTATAGTTGAGGATTTGCGTGTGTATGGCAATCCATAGGCTGCCAGCAAATGATTTTTGTGGATCCGGATAACTCTTAAACCATATCACAGGGGTATTTACTTGCATATTTATATTTACATAGTTATTTAATATTTAAAATATTTCCAATTTGACATTGAGATTATAGTGAGGTTATATCCTCTTCCAGTACCTTCTCTCTGACAATCTTACCGGCATCCGCATAGTTTTTTGTTGATTTCCAGATATTTATGAAAACTATATTTCCCACATTCTTTTTAATTTCTTCCATATGAATGTCCCTGTCATCAACATAGACAACTCTGTCAACCGGTATATAAATTCCCATTCCGTTCAGGGTATTAATTAATTTCAATAACCTCTGATCCTTGTCAGGTGTGTGATCTGTGGAACTATAGTCAAATAAGCCTGCAATACCAAAAGTTTCAAGTGCTTCATCAACATAATCTCGTCTATTCCAGCTCAGTGTTGTTGTAATTGCCCCATTTTCTCTGGCCCATTTTATGAATCTAACTGCATCTTCAAAAAGTGTTACTGTTACATTGTCCCGATTTTTTATCCTTGTTGCATCAATTCTTGTATATGGTGGCTCAACCCCGGAAATATTCAGATGGTTCCATACGGTCCCGTCCAGATCCATAGCCAGAATCCACGGTCTAATCATTGTCACTGTATTACATTGGCAAATTAAATTTATCGTATGGAATATGAGATTTTATGACAGCAAAGTTAATATCTTTTTATAATTTGCATGTGAGTTTGTTGAATTTTTGAATAAACAATTATGAGAATTTATTGATTTTAAACGAAAATTTACATATATCAATACAGAATAGATAAGTATGTCAATTAATATTATTATATTAGGAATAAAATCAGAGAATGATTTTAACAACTGTATGAATATTTATGAGGAAGCTTTTCCGCCTGGAGAAAAAAGGCTGGTAGATGATATTAAAAGGAATATAGAAAAAACTATGAAAAGATGTTTATTGTAAAACTAAACTGAAATCCTGCAATATTTTTAATGATGTGATCCCGTTAATGATTCGGATTTTTTATTTCTGGATTATATTGCCGTAAAAAAAGAATACCGAGGTAACGGGCTTGGCTCGCTATTTCTTGAAAGAATATTTGATTTTAAGAATAATGATATGTATAACGACATAATATTTGAGGTGGAAAATCCTGACAAAGGAAACAATAGAATCCAGAGAAAGGAAAGAATAAAATTTTACAGGAGAGACGGGGCAAAAACATTAACCGGTTTTAAATATTTTCTCATACCAAAGAATAATAATAAATCACACGAGATGAAGCTCATGATAATGTCCAGAAAAATATTAAAAGGTTGAATGGTGAGAAAATACAGATCGTACTTGAGTAGGTCCATACACATATATACAATAGAAAAAGTGATGGTAAAATGCTTAACAATATACTTGATAATATTCCAGATGAAATACAGCTTTAATGATCATAATCTGTTGACGCCTTCATGGATCTTTACCGCTATTCCTTCCCTATAATATTTCATCTCTTTCCCAGATACCGTTGCATGTCCAACAGCAAAGAGATTCCTATTTATATCTGTAACCAGAACCTCATTTCCCGGAATTATGTTTATATCACAGCCCTCTACAAATTTGAAAAACACATTAAATCCTTTAGAGTTGAATTCCCCACTGTCCTGACCGACTATTACCCTTGAACCCGGAAAATCTATTATATTGTTTAGAAGTTCCCCGCCAAAAATGGAGAGCGTTAAAAAGCCATCGTTCCTCATGGTGGCTATAATCTTATCACCCCTCTTAATATTCCTTATATGACCTGTGGCCCGTGATTTGATTACAAGATCAGATTCTTTAAACAAATCCATTCCTGTATTGAACTGGAATTTGAATACAGTATTTATTTTTGTATGGGTGTATCGTCTTATTCTGGAATCTCCAGAAATAGATGGATTATATGTTTGAATGTCAGGATTGACTGATTTTAACCATTTTACATACTCGTCTATATAATCAAGATCTGTAACCCCGGAGGAGACCATCTGGCTTACAGGATATGTGTTTTCAAGCTCTATTGGTATAAATATATCATTCCACTGAATCAGGAAATTATAATCGGTCGTTTCATATGAATTAATTATTTCATCTGATATTGGAAATCCGTGCCTCCACAGCTTATAATTGATAAGAAATGTTTTTTTCCCGTTGCTTATATAAGATTCAGTAAAATCCACAAGGCGCCTGATAAATATGTTTTTATATGTAATCTTATTGAAAAAATACAGAGGGGATTTCAGTGAAATGTTCCAGTATGGTTTTAGATCGTGATTAATCATTTCAAGGTAAGCACTGTAAAGTGCGGGATGAGCCATGGATTTTTCCTCTACATACTGATACAGGGTGTTTTCGTAAATACGCTCCTTAATTTCCGTAATTTCATTGAATATTGCCTTGAGATTGTGGAGAGATAACAATTTTAACCTTGTCTTTTCATCTGTTTTGATTAATTCTGCAGGGGAATATTTATTGAAAAGTGGACTCCATTCAGGGAAATCCCGTATCTCCTTCAGATTCCTGGTACCTTCTGTATAAAGAACACGGTTATCCTTTGCATATTTTATATATGATGCGGAGTCAAATATATCAACCCCCAGAAGAACAGAGAATGCAAAGAACATGGGGTGACCTCCTCCGAAGAGATGGACTGGCTTTGAGAAATCCGAGTTTATTTTAGAATTTATAATTATATTGACCAGGTCCTTATATCTATATGATTCAAGAAGGGGTACTACTCCACCTATAGGCAGATATGATGCTTCTGACATCATTTTTGCAGATTCAATTCTCAGATCTGGATACACAGACCCCTGTATAGGCCCTGCTATTATGTAATCCTCAGTGTTAACTTCCTTTAATCTTTTATAGGTTTCATATACTGCAGCCTTTGCCTGATCATAGCTATCCTGCGGCTTTGTAAAAATATCAAGAATTGTTATAATGTCACTGCCTATATTTTTCTGGAATTCTACAATTTCCCTGTTATTATATTCTATATCCCCATAAATATAACTCTGGAAAGTGCCAGAATCAGTCATTATAGGGCCATCAAAATTTATGAGTTTATGGACTCCCGATTTTAGGGCTTCCTGCTCAAGCGATGCGGTTCTCTTTATTATGTAGCTATTGGTTATTACTGCCTGAACACCGATTGATTTCAATTCGTCCTGTGTGAGAAAGTTTAGATTTGGATTTATGACCGGCATTACTGTTGGAGTTTCTATCTCACCGTGTGATGTACTGAATCTTCCTATCCTTGCCAGTCCTTCCTTGAAAAACATCTGCATTATGGCTAATTTTAACTTTCTATATAATTATTGGTTGGATAAATAATTATATGGATAATCCGTCTATTCTTACCAAGAATCCTTTATTAATTGTAATCACAATAAGTTTATTTAGGTACACCTAATTACCTGCCATGGAAGTGAAAAACATTGAGAAAAATTTTATCAAACCCATATTTTCATTATGCAACATCCGGGAAAATACAGTAAAGAATCATAGAAATATGCATATTTTGTTAAATATATTTCATTCTGTTAAGTATTCTGCAGTAGAATTGAGAGAATTAAAAATTTTAGATGCAGTATAAATCAAAGAAAAACGATAGATTAGCATGGATGCAAATGTTATAAGCAAAAAAAGAAGGTTGTTTAATAAAGATACATTGCTCATGTTTGGGCCCGCATGGCTAGTCATGATGGCAGACATGGATGCTTCATCCTATATTGGAGCGGCACAAACAGGGGCCACGCTGGGATACGGCTTGATATGGCTCATGCTGGTTCTCATCATACCGCTTTACGTAGTGCAGGAAATTGCAGGTAGAATCAGCATTGCAACAAGAGATGGCTTAGGGGATGTGGTAAGGAAAAACTACGGAAAGATAATAGCATCACTGGTTGCATTGCCCATGGCGTTAACTGATATGGTTACCTATGGGATAGAATATCTAGGTATTGGAATAGGACTGGAAATAATGGGATTGTCCCTTTATTATACTATTCCGGTTATATATATTATCCATATACTGATTGTTACAAGAAAACGGTACAGCCAGGCAGAAAAACCATTGCTCGCAATATCTCTTGTATTAATTATTGCCCTATTGACATCATTATTCTACCGTGGAATTATGCCGGTGTCATCTCCACTGGCAAATCCTCTGCTTATTAAACCTACAGCTGGTTATTTCTTTTTGCTCGCTGCCAACGTTGGTGCCGTAATAATGCCGTTCATGATATTCTTCCAGGCATCGGCAACTGGTTTAAAGTTAACTGATATGAACAGTGCAGGGATCAATATAAAGAGACATAGGTCATTAAGGATAATGCGCCGGGAAACTCTGATCGGCGCAATTGTGACAGAGTTATTAATGGTAATAGCTGAGATGGCCTTTGCAGGAATGCCCCATGCAGCCCATGCATCATTCTTTGCAACCCCGCAGGAACTTGGGAAAGTTTTAGTTCCCATTGCAGGTACACTTTCCCCATTTATATTTGGAGTGGGTATTATTGCCGCAGGATTTATTGCACTGATTACAATATCGCTGGGAAGCGCGTGGGGAATTGCAGAATCCTTAAACATTTCTAAAAAATCATACTGGCTTGTGTATGTACTTGAAAGTCTGCCGGCTGTTATAGCAGTTATAATTATCAATCCTTCAAGCATGATCGCACTGGTTCTCTATCTCCTGATATTCTTCGTATTTACGCTTATAGCACCCATGGTAATGCTCTGGGTTATAGGAAGAAACAAAAAAATAATGGGAGATCTCGTTTTATCGAAAAAAAATGAAGTATTGTATTTTGCAATGTTTATTCTTATTGTGGCAACAGCGGTTATTGCGGTAGCAACCTCTTTATGATATCTAATGATACTTATCCATATTCTATCTTCAAGGGCGGAAATTCATTGCATTGAAGTGGGACGAAGTTGCCAAAACTGTTGTAATTATAGTTTATTACCTACATTTTTATATTCTGATTCATGAACCTCAGAATCCAGCTTTTTGCAAATGTCAGGCTGCGTGAGAGTTTCTCAAAGCCTTCCTTAATCCTGCCTTTCAAATCATCTTCAGAATTTATTGCAGCAATAGATACAATCCTCTTCACGCTTTTCCATATGAATTCTATGGGATTGAGGTCCGGTGAATAGGGTGGAAGGAATATGAGTTTTATATTCAATGACTCTGCACTCTCCTTCACGGCCTTTGAGTGATGGGACCTGAAATTGTCAAGTATAACCATAATAGGCCTTTCAGGGTTGGATTCCCTTATG
>JAKAYM010000039.1 GCA_021826795.1 Thermoplasmata archaeon | reverse complement strand
ATGCATTTTCATCATCAAATGAAATAACACCGGCATCATCCTCCATGGTAAGTATTGTATAATCGCTTTTTAGCCCTGAAAGATATTTTTTCAGGTATAGCTTCGATGATTTATAGCATGAATGTTCGCTCCACCCCTGTGCAATGGCCTGAATTTCTATATCGGTTGGATTACGGCCAAGGCCTGTAAAATAATTTCTCAGCATTACGATTTCATCATAGGTCAATCCAAGTCCTGATGCAAGTGCCCTCAGTTTATCCGGTGTACTATTTATAATACTGTACATTTCATTCACTTATGTCTTCTATTTTGTATTCCTGAATAACAGGATTTGTCAGGAGCTTTTCTGCAATTTCCCTTATTTCATCCATGCTATCATTCTTATCCAGGGTGGTTTCGAATTCATATATTTTATAAGAATAAACATTCTTTATTCCCCTGTAACCGGTCAGTTCCAGGTTTCTCTTTATACTCAATGCCTCAGGGTCTTCAACATTAGGAAGATATTTAATCTGAACCTTGATTCTCATAAAACCATATTTTAATTATGAAATTAAATTTATTGTTTATCTACTGTGGTATATAACCATAAAATTCACACAAAATTTAATATTACAATTCTCTTTTAACCTTTATGGCAAAACTTGATAGAAGGGAGGCCGTAAGGCTTTTCCGTATCAGACTTGTTACCTTTTTCCTATCCCTTGTTTTTATAGTGGGATTTTTTATCTTTACATATTTCACTCTGAATACAGGATATGCTGACAGCCATCTCCATATATTCATTACCGGATTCACGATGCTTATCGTTGCTGCCCTTGGGACCGGAATTGAAACAGTCATACTTACCAGAAGTGCAATATCCTTATTTACGGGGAAAAACATAAATGAACTGAAGCCGGATGAGGCTTCCCAGGCCATAGCCAGACTCAGGATACTTATAAGGAAATAACTCCTATTTTTCCCTGTGCAGCATCATTATATGAATCCTTCTTGCTATGTTTATCATTGGCCTTATGAGCAACTGTGTACTGCCCACAATAAAGAGATATACGCCAAGAGTAGAATATTTAGACTCGCTTGGAAGGAAGAATATACTTCCTATCACGAATTCAAGACCTACCATTATATCATTCGCGATTGAAAGCCAGTCATAGAAGCGCTTAATATTTTTCTCATGTACAGATTTCGATGCATAATTGAGCAATGAACTATTTACGTCCCTATCATTTAAGAAAGTGTCAAGATTTACTATAATCTGTGATAAATAATCATTTTCCACTATCTCTTTTAAACCAGAAATAAAGGAATCTTCATTGTTTTCAACCGCCTTAGAGAAACTGTCATTGTTGAATGACCCATCACGGAGTATGATTATCAATCTGGTAAACCACTCCTGGCCAAGATAAGGTTTGATTATGTTCATATTGAGCTTGAATTCCTCTATATAGGGTTTGCAGTAATCGGCAAAGGCATTGGAAAAATAGAAATCCGGAGAATTAATAACGGGGAAATCGGCATAGGTGGTAAAATCCCCTTCCGTTTTTCTTGTATCCTGGTTCAGTATATCCATTATGAACTGGGCAATTTTTCTGTCCAGATACATAATTTTCAGGATTCCATCTATAAATCTGTTTTTTACGGCATACCCTATGAATTTATTGAAAAGCGCCTCCTTATCGGAATCGCTTATGTTATACCTGATATCCGGAACATTTATTATTTCCAGTATATTTTCATCTGAATAGGTGCTTATTATCCTGTTGTCAAGCAGTTTTTTGAAAATGTCGTCCCCGAACATGAAGGATACCAGTGGTTTTATGTCTTTCCACTTTAAATTGAATCCATATGGACTTCTCTGAATTGCATAGAGGAAATACAGAGGCCTGGCAATTTCGTCATCCATTATTCAACATTTTGCGCACCCTAATATAATTTAAGTAAGAATAATTTTCCAATAGTATTTATAAATTTTTTAACGAAAATCTATATTGCGTTGATAATATCTTTAAGGGCAATGTATGGGTTCTCGTGCTTTTCAATCACTGTACCGGTGACTATTATATCGGCACCCGCATCCAGGACAGACCTGGCATGATCATAATCCCTTATTCCTCCTCCCACTATGACCGGAATGTTTACTTCTTCCTTTATCCTTGTAATAACGTTGCACCCAACGTGTTCTGGTGCTCCAGACCCTGCCTCCAGATATAGTAACTTGAATCCAAAGAATTCTGCGGCCATGGCATATGAAAGTGCAGTGTTTTCATCTTCCCTTCCTATGAGTTTTGCATTTCCAACCCTGCCAACTGTCATGCCAGGCTCAAATACAAGGTACCCCATGGGAATTGTTTCTATTCCAAGCTTTTTAAGTAATGATGCAGATCCTATCTGATGGCCAACTATATAATCGATATTGCTGGAATTCATCAGCATCATGTAATATATAGCATCCGCGTATCTGCTTATCATGGTTCTTGAGCCCGGAAAAATAATAATTTGTTTATCAGTTTTTGACTTAATTCTTGCAATGGTTGTATCCATCAGGTCTGAATTTATATCTGTAGACCCGCCTATTAGAAAGAAATCAGTACCCGCCCTGTCGGCCTTTTCAGCCAGAATTCCAGACTTTTCAGGACCCTGTGCTGCGGGGTCTATGAGTGTCATATGGACTTTCTTATATTTCAGGATTGACATAATATTCCTGTAAACATTCACCATTATTCACCTTAATTTAGTAATTACAGATATTCCTATAGTAAACTTAGATATAAACCCATCTAAATTTTTTTAAGGTTTCAAACAAAACGTTTAAAAATTTGCAATTCTGAAAAGAACAATATTTAATAAATTATATGTAATATACTCTATAATGTTAGACCCGACCCGCAGATATTTTCACTGTACAGATAGGGAAAGAGCAATATTCGAGGCTGGAATAAAGCTGGGCGGGATATTTCATCAGTATACCGGTGTGCCTGTAAATGAAAGCAATGTAACTGATATTGAACGGGTAATAGAAAAAAGTGTGTTAATACAGCCCTTTGTTAAGCATGTATCAGTAGAAATTGATATAGGAAACCGGAGCACATCGTTTCAGTATACCTCTCTTTCAGGAGAAATGATGGATGTAAGGTTAACCGTGGAATATAATGGTCAGATGGTAAATGCCAGGATGCATTATGTGCAGGACCTGAATTACCCGTTGATGTATTTGGAGGAATAATAATGGCAATAAAAGTAGGGATAACCGGACCGATCGGTTCAATAAAAACCGAGGCACTGAATAAAATTATGGAGATGCTTAAAAATAATGGAAAGTTAATAGAAGGTACACTTGTATCGGAAAAAATTGAGCATGGACGGGTACTTGCCTATTATATAACTGATATAATGACAAAAAGGAAAGTGGAATTCGCCAGAAGTGATCTGGTATCCAGGGTAAAGGTTGATAAACTGGGGGTTGATACCAAGGCTCTGGAAGAGCTCCTGGTTCCGAGCCTCCGGAAATCGAGGGAGGAGGCAGATGTCATAATCATAGATGAACTTGGTAAGATTGAAAATACAACAAAACAGGTAAAGGCAGAGATAGAGGAAACAATGAAATCGGATAAATCAATAATAGTAACACTGCATAAAAAATCAAGAAATCCGGTGCTCCAGGAATTCCGTGGCTATGAAAGTGTCAGGGTCTTTGATATTACACCAATAAATAAGAATATATTACCATTTAAAATTTTAAAGGTATTGAATGGAGAGGAAGAATCAATTTAAGACGCTGTCAGAGGGTTCCATAAGTATAATGGCCCCTGATAATTTTTTTATAAAAGGTCCGGGCACAAGAACCGCGGGTTTTTATAATGTTGATCAGAAACTGAACAGGGATATTACGATTTCCTTTCTCAGGACTGTAAAGCCAAGGGTAGCGCTTGATGCTTTTGGGGGTACCGGTATAAGAGGGCTGAGGATTAATAGGGAAGCGGGTATAAAAACTGTTATCTCTGAAATAAATAAAAAATCATTTGAGTACATAAAAATAAACCGGGAACTTAACAAATCGGATGTTGAAATATATAACAAAACTTTTCAGGCTGTTCTGAATGATTTTCTCTTTGATTATATTGACATAGATCCATACGGATCAGTACTGCCATATATTGATGATGCCATGATGAACATACGCAATAAAGGCTATATTGGGATAACACCAACAGACCTGACCGCCCTCACCGGTTCCATGGAGAAAAAAACATTCCGGCGCTACGGTGCATTCATAATAAATGACATTTACCGGCACGAATCAGGAATAAGACTGTTAATCGCTGAAATTGTCAGGCGAGCTGCCGCAATGGATAAAGCCGCAATACCTATGATATCCCTGTGGCATTCCCATTATTACCGAATTATCTTTCAGATAATTTCATCATCAACAATGGCTGACAGACAGCTGGAGAAAATAGGGAAATTCAATAGAAATATAGATCTTGCTGAAGAATATCCAGAATCACATGAAGGGCCCATGTGGTTAGGTAAGCTCAATTCAGATATAGTTAAAAATCTGAACACAATAGAAAATCCTGATAGGTTGTTTTTAAAGTCCTTAAATGAAATAAAAAACAATGATCTCTCTCTGTACTTCGCAGACGTAGCAGACTTTGCAAGAATTATACATCATGATTCTACGGGTATAGAGCCCAGCATGCAAAGACTAACAGAGAATGGTATAATATGTGGAAGAACCCAGTTTTCCAATACCGGCATAAAAGTTTCAGTTCCGGTAAATGAAGCCCTCCACCTGATTTATTAAAAATACCCTGAATTATTTTCCTTTTCAGTAACAAATGAAGATATATCGATTCCTGCATCTGAAAGCACTGTGACCATTGCGGTTTCAAAATCTATAAACTGCATGCCGGAAAGTAATTCCCTTGCCTTTATTATAGCCTCCTTTTTCGTCATTTTGCCAGATGCCGATGCAGCCTCCAGCATTCTATCTACCAGGGGTTTTTCAGCCGCCTCAGAGAATAACTCATCAACACTAATAGAAAAATCAAGTGGTACGATAACACCCTCTGTGCTGAAGTTCGGAACGTATTTTCCCTCCTTTTCAACTATGAGCTTTTCATTCAGAGCAGATTCAATAAATCGTTCAACAATATCCGGCGGGAGCAGTGCCCGTTTGAATGAGAGTATGTTGATAAAATCTGAGTTCGTATAACCACTGGCCTTCTTCATGGCCACCAGGGCTATAAGTTTTCTTGCCATGTCCTTATTCATGGCAGTAAATCGTTTATTTACTTATAATTATTCTGCATTGCATTTTCCTTTATCTGCTCCAGGATGGAATCAGCAAGTTTTTCTATTTCATCCTCATTGTTTCCCCATGCGGATACCTCTACCTCTACCCAAGGAGATCCATTGTCATCTATTTTCGGGTGAGTTTTTATGTATGCATTACTTCCATATTTCTTCATAAGTTCAGCTATTAACGGTGCTATGAGACTTTCCTTTACTCCGTGCAGATCCTCGGATCTATCAGTATAATGAAACCCTTTTATTTTTATCCTGTTCTTTATTCCATCCATGATAGATTTTACCTCTCCTGGCACTCCGGGGACGATTATAATAATCTTCCCCGACATTTCCATGTATACACCCGGGGCTGTTCCGGCTCTGTTTTCCAGTGGTTCAGATCCTTCCGGTAGACGCGACATTTTCTCCCTTGCAGGCGTCATATATCCCGTCTTCTTTAGTATCATATCTACGGCATATGGATTTTTAATAAGTTTCAATCCAAAGCATCTGGAGAACCCATCAAGCGTCATATCATCATAGGTTGGTCCCAGACCGCCAGAAGAAATAATGAGGTCACCGGTGGAGAACGCTTCTCTAAATGCTTCAGATATTTCATTAAGGTTATCCCTGACAATTATTCCTTTAACAACATCGTACCCTGAGTATGTTAGCAATTCACCGAGATAGGAAAAGTTTGTATTCACTGTCCTACCCTTTAATATTTCATTTCCAACCGTGATTATAACTGCTTTCATGGTTTAACATTATGAAATAATATAAAAATAATAGGTAATATTCTATAGTTCCAACCCAGAAAACATCTTCAGTATCTAGGGTTCAAGACACAAAGCAGGGAGATAATTATATGTAGGATAGATAACCTAACTGGTGCCAGAAATAACCTATTATGGATAAGGTGCCATTACAGTGCCTCACCTGCATTCATAAGCAACACCACTATTGGGAACGCTGTATTCATGGTGCTGCATTGAAGAGAAACTGCACAAACAATAAAATTCAATGGACTTTATGGAAAATATGTTGGAATACTAATGCACTTACAGAATTCTAAAATGTCATGGAACTATGCCGCCTGACCACAATCCAGGCATAACAGGCATAGGATTTTCAAATCAAGATATCACGAATTGACTTTTTATATTATTTTCATATTAGCAATATAATCGGTGATTCATATCAGTTTACTATTAAAGTTTATTTATATAAAAAATTATATATTGGACTCACAAAAAATTATTGAATAAGTACCAATTAATTATATGGTAATACCCATCCCGGACAGATTAAAAGAATGGTTTGTACCCTCTTCCGGGCCTATTCATATTAGGGCTATTATTGGTCTGACGTTCTACCCATATACACTTATGGTTAGCTCTCTGGTATTCTTTGGTGGTTTCTTTTCCCACGATATGCATATATTCAGGTCTGTATATCTGTTCATAACATTTGTCATCTGCCTCGGAATTTCTGCCCATTGTTTTGACTCCTCACTTAAGAATTCCTCAGGACCATGGGCCACTTATATACCCAGAAAAGGCATGATAATTACCGGCTTTGTATCATTGGTTGCTGGTCTTTCATTTTCCTTCTATTTCGCGTTCTTTGTTGTACACTTTTTGATAGTTGCCGGGGCGGTGGAAATATTCTTCGTGTTTGTATATAATCTGGAGCTCTTCGGGGGATTTTTTCATAATAATATATCCCTTGCCTTTTCTACAGGTTCTATGCCGGTTGTATCCGGATATCTTATACAAGGAGGAAGTAATCTCATAGTGATATTGATAATGATCGCCACTGGTTACTCAATACTTCAGATACAGATACAGGCTTCAAGACCTTATAGGTCATTGATCAGAGGTGAGCTTATTGATGGTACGAAACTGGCAAAGTACTATGAGAAGATATTGAAATCTGTAGTGATTTTTTCCATATTGCTAGCAGTGCTTGTTATAGTTACAAACAGCGGGCTTTGAACGTTATCCTGCACTACCTTCCTGCAACTCCTATGCTAATTATATAAATATTTTATTTGTGAAAATTTAGGTGGAAAACTCCATTATAAAACATATATTATTATAATTTTTCTCTATATTTATGGTTACTTTATTGAATAGCCTCGAATTCCCTCCTAAATTACGTCTTGACTTATGTTGCCCAAATATATAATTTCATCTCTACAGACACTGCTGCTTACATTATGTATATTTTAGTAAACCTTTTCTCTGACCCGTATATATGGCAATTTAGATGACGTACTGCAAATTCAACACCACCCATTCCATATAAGAGTCACAATTTATTACACTCAATACTATTTTATATTTTCCCCTTATCTATTAATTTGTCAAAAAATATATTCCTAAAAAATCACATATTTTTGAAAATAGAATCATATATATTTTTTACTTCATCCTCCTTTTTCTCGGCATTTGCAAGTTTCTTTATCTTAGCCTTATCTAGATACCACTGGTTTATACGCCATGTTTTCCCGTGCACAATGTTTATTTCTTCCCTGAATGTTGTAACTATTCCGTACTCTTCCAGATTGTAAAATACATCTCTTTCCGAAGCAGAAAGCACGTTGTCAAGAACATAATCCTCGTATCCGAAATATGATAAAATAAAATCGCAGAGATCCTCTGAATCCTTGGATGACATACCCTTTTTCCCATATATATTTGATATTGCCTTTAATAATTCATCTCTGGTAACTGTCATGAACTAACTATTAATAACAGGTTATTAAATATTATTAATACATTTTATATAGTATTATGGTCTATTTACAGCTTATATTATATAATTATTTCCTCTATACTGGAATTTTCATATGCAGAAATCCTGCTTCCTGGTAAAATTTTCATCACATCCCCAGGACCAAATTTTTTAGGTATTTCACCATCAGTATAACCATTCCCAGAATTAATTTTGATTATGCTATCTGATGTGATCTCTATGCTTTCCCCTGATCTAACATAATGCTCCTTTATTGTTTTTTTATCGTCCTGATAAATGGTCTTGGAATAACCAAACGTGGTATCCACTCTGCCGGCATATAATTCCTTTATGGTTTTTAGGTCCTTCTCGCTATCCACTCCCATCCAGAATGCATCCTCAAAATACACACCCATCTGATTGCTGTTCACCAGATATGGAAAGGCTGTCTTTTCTACATCTTTTTCCATATACTTCATAGAAAATACTGGAAAAGCTGATTTTTTGATATAATACATTCCCGCATTTATGTAGTGATCCAGCTGTGGTTTTTCCCTAAAATTATCAACCTTGTCCCCAGAAAATTCAACTATACCATAAGGGCTCTGCATTTTTGTCACGTACATTATCAAACTGTAATCACGTGATCTGGAGAATTTGACAAAGTTTTTGAAATTTATATCCGTTACAGTATCCCCGTTCCTGACTATTACGTCCTCATCAATATGGCTCATGAGGTTTGAAAGGGAGTAAAGCGTTCCCATGGGTTTTTCCTCCTTCAGATAATGGATATTGATTTCCTTGTAATTGCGGTAACGTTCCTCTATTATCTCGCTAAGGTAACCAGAAAGTATGTAAACATCTGTAATACCTATGTTCTTAAAATCAAAAAGTTGCCTGTCCATTATTGTATAATTATCTTTTATTTCCACGAGGGCTTTCGGTATATGGTCCGTAATCGGTTTCAAGCGTTTGCCGTAACCTCCGGCAAGAATAGCACCTATCATAGTAAGTGATTAAAACCTTTTATAATTAATTTTGTGCCGGGTTTTTTAGGTGCGAACTGGCAGGTATTCTGAAAGATGCAAAAGTCCACCACAAAAATAAAATAACATTGCCCTATAATAAAATATGGAAATTTCTACATTCAATCCCTATACAGGGTCAGAACTAGCAAAATATAAAATTACAGATATAGAGGGTGTAAAATCTATCATATCAGAATTAAAGGGCAACCAGCTGATATGGAGGACAGATTTTGATAAAAGAATAGATATGTTAAAGGAATCCAGGAATAATTTTGAAAAAAATGCGGAAAGCCTTGCCACTTTGATGTCGTCGGAAATGGGAAAGCCTATAAGCCAGAGCCTCGCTGAGGTAAAGAAAACTCTCTGGCTATTTGATTACTATCTGGGAAATGGGGGAAAATTTCTCTCGAATGAGTATGTGCAGACAGAAGCGAAAAAATCATACATAAGATTTGATCCACTGGGTGTTATTATAATTATAATGCCATGGAATTTCCCCCTATGGCAGGTGGCAAGGGCAGCCATTCCTGCTCTGCTGGCCGGAAATTCAGTAATGTTGAAGCACGCATCCATCGTAAGCGGGACATCTCTGAAGATACAGGAATTATTTAATCTGGATACATTCAAATCTGTTATAACCACCGGTAAGATAATAGACGACGCAATAAAATACTCGGATGGCGTTTCATTCACCGGGTCAACTGCCGCAGGTTCCATCATAGCTGCAGAGGCAGCCAGGAACATTAAAAAATTTGTTATGGAACTGGGAGGTTCAGATCCATACATAGTACTGGATTCTTCAAATTTTGATGAGGCGGTTAAGAACAGTCTATATGCCAGGCTTCAGAATAATGGTCAGAGCTGCATAGCCTCCAAGAGGTTTCTTGTCCATCAGGACCTTTACGATGAATTTACAAAAAGGATGTTTGAGGAATATAGTGCAGTAAAAGTAGGGGATCCGCTCAATAAGGATACGTATGTAGGCCCTCTTTCATCAACATCACAGAAAGAAATTATAGATAAACAGATGGCAGAACTTAAAGCAATGGGAACGGTAATGGCAACTGGAGAGAATTATGGAAACATTGTGAGGCCAACGATAATTAAAATGAACAGAGACTATGGCGAGGAGGTTTTTGGCCCCATTGCCATGGTGAAGAGCTTCAAGACCATGGAGGAAGCAGTAAAGCTTGCAAATGATACACCATATGGGCTTGGCTGCTCTATATGGGGAAATCCAGAAAAGGCGGAATCCATGGTCCCATACATAGATAGTGGTACAGTATCCATAAACAAAATAGTTGCATCCGATCCCAGACTGCCATTCGGAGGCACCAAGAAAAGTGGTATAGGGAGAGAGCTCTCGAGATATGGAATACTTGAATTCACAAACATAAAGACTGTATGGGTCAACTGAATTCCGGATTAATATGAAAATTCAGAGCTATTTCATTTCTGTTTCTAAGGCTTCAAGGTCATTTATACTTTCCATGCTGGCGGTTATAACGCCGTTTTACCTGGCAAGGTTTGTAGATGTATTCGACGTTGGAATAATAGTGCTCTTCAGCATAGCATTCTCAACGTTTATCATATACCTGTTTCCGGCCATGAACATTAAAAACAGCTATAAGATGTATATAATTTCTGCCGCACTTGTCATAGCGTTATTGCTGAATTTTATTTTTTATAATTTTTATGTTTTCATCATATCGCTCATGCTTGGGTCAATATCACTTTCAGGAAGGGATATAAGCCCTAACCAGCCCATAGAACAGTATGCCATGAGTTATTATGAAACGGACCAGAAGAGCAAGGGAAGGGCATTCTCTGTATACAATTTCTTTTCATACGGCGCAACAATAATCGCATCCATATTCCTGTTTCTTTACACCCATATAAATTATCGAATAGTATTCCTCATACTTACAGTTGTGGCACTGTGCCAGTTTATTCTGTATATGTTTATCAGGTTTCCTCAGCATAAAAAAATACCGGCAAAAGACCTCAATCCGGAAACCAGGAAGCATGTCTTTTCATTATCATACCTTTTTTCCATGGATGCCCTGGCTGGCGGATTCGTTACAGTGTCAATGATATCACTGTACTTCAAGTACGTTTATCATATTTCCCTGAGCACTGCCGGGCTTATATTCATAGTGGTGAACGTCATAACCACCATATCAATACTGATCTCCCCATTGCTATCAGAGAAAATAGGCCTTATCAGAACAATGGTGTACACACATTCAGTCAGCAATATATTCCTTATGCTGGTCCCTGCTATTCATATACTGGCAATAAGCGAAATCTTCCTGTTCCTGAGGCAGACCACAAGCCAGATGGATGTTCCAGCAAGGGATACACTGATAAACACAATAATAGAGCCTGATTACAGGGTAAAAAGCAATTCTATATTCTCGGCTGTGAGGAACGGTTCTATGATACCCGGCCCCGGTATTGTAGGCGCACTTATGTCAATTTTTCCCCCTTTCATGTTCCTAGCTGGAGGTGGATTGAAACTTTCCTACGACATAATATTCTTTATAAAATACAGGAAGATCAGGATCTGACAGTGTATTAAAGGTCATCATAACAGATAAATGCCTGTTTAGGTGCAGAAATTGCATATTTCTGAACTTTATTATACGATCCAACCATTTTCATTTATGGGCAGAAAGGATGAAATAAACGGAATCAAATTATCCAGTTTAATGCTTTTATCGCTTTTCATTGATGAATGGAATATATTCTCTGTACCCATGATCAGTATATTCATGAAGCGCAGTTTAAATTTCGGTACCGATTACCTTGGAATAATAACCGGGGCGACAGTTGGGGGAGCAGCATTAGGATCAATTCTTGGTGGAATTCTCACGGACAGGACAGGGAGAAGGAAAGTTTTCCTTTTTAACATTATTTTATTTGCAGTTTCCTCTGTTATGTCTGCACTTTCTCCCAATGTTTTATACCTTTCCATTTTCAGGTTTCTTGCTGGTATTCCGGCAGGTTCAGATATAGCAAACGTGTATTCATATATAATGGAGTCTGTTGAACCCGGAAAGAGGGAGGTTACGGGATCATATAATACACTAATGGCCACCCTGGCAATTCTGGGGATCAACACAGCTGTTATTCTCCTTGCCATATCCGGGTCCACATCATATTACATATGGAAAATAATACTGCTCCTGCCAGTTTTCCCTTCAATAGCATTGCTCTCATATTACAGACATATTCCGGAATCCACTGCCTGGAAGAGGAGGAAACATACGTATACCGATTTCTTCAGGGAACTGAGAGGAAGCACTGTAACATGGCATGCGTCCCTGTATTCATGGCTCTCAGGAATAGCAAGTGGCATAGAGGTGGGTACATTTGCATTTTTCATACCTTATATTATACTCAGGTTTGGTGTGCCCGGTATCCTGTATGAGAGATTAGTTATAATAGGAATATACATGATAGGCGTCCCGGCGGGTTATCTGGGGCCCAGGCTTTTGCCCATGCTGGGTATGAGGCGTGTGGGCTATACAGGATTTTCCATGTCCTTAAGCGGTTTAATTCTCTCAGGCATATCCATCATAATGCATTTTTTCATTTTGCTGCCTGCCGCTATGATGATATTTGTATGGGGCAACCACTGGAACAACCAGCCTATTATTACATCCCAGGCCCTCACTGCAGGCACTGAATTCCGTGGAAAAGCTACAGGGTTCTCAAACTTCCTTTACATGCTTCCATCGTTCCTAACAATTACCGTGTTCCCATTAATGTTTTCACGGATAGGCATAGGATACTCTACTCTGGTCATTGCACTGGCATCTCTATTCGGGATTGTTATAACACTTAAGTTATTTCGTGAAGTATACGGTTATACTGGAGATATGCTGCCTGAAATCTGAACCGCTGAAGCATGATAACTTTAAATGTTTTACTGCAATTATATGTAAGGAAAAGCCCGAGGGCAACTGACGCCGAAAGGTGAGGAAAGTCCCCCCTCCACAGCTGGCTGCAACCGGTGAAAGCCGGTATGCCGAGAGGCATGGTAAAGAGACAAGAAATAAACGGCTCCGTGCCAAGGATGATTTGAAAAGATGACGTTTCACGGAGGGCCGATGAGAACTCTCCCTGCAGGGAGCAAGTCTAAATTGAATCGTTGAATACAGCTGCCAGATTC
>JAKAYM010000201.1 GCA_021826795.1 Thermoplasmata archaeon | reverse complement strand
AAATTATCCTCTGAGGATATATCCTATATCTGTGAGTGCATAGAGTCATTTTACAGGGCACATTGAAAATATATTTTATTTATTTTCGATTTTCATAGAAATCTATTGCTTTAATGAAATAAGGATATAATCAACATTTGATGGACATAGAAATAAAAAATTAAGCATTATAGCAGATAATGAATTATTCACTAAAGCACTTGTGCTATGGAAACCATAGCATGTTCAGTAAATAAAACTTGGTCAATCCGGGAAAACACCTGACGTATATAGGGAGGACTTCAAAACTATTGCCATATCAAATATGCAGAAAACAGTATATAGATTATGATTCATTGGAAATTGAATTAAGATACCTCAACATAACATCAGTTGAACAGGACGAATATGTTTAAATAAGTTAAAACAAAGCAGGAGGAATAGATAAATAATAAAAAATGTTCACATTTTAGTGGTATAGGTTACACTTGTGAAGAACTCAGACTATAAACGAAATTATTTATATAACGAAATATTATCCATGTAATGGTAGTTTCTTCTAACCCTGATACACTAAATTGCGAAAAAGGAATTTCAATTATTATTCCTGCATATAATGAGAAGGGTAGGATCAAATCTACATTAGATAAATATGTGCCAGTTATAAAATCCTTTAATTTACCTTACGAGATCATAGTAGTTATAGATGGTCAGGATGGTACTGAGAATGTTATTAAAGATTATACTGACTTAAAATATTATAAATCTGCCTATAGATTAGGGAAGGGAGGTGCTGTTAAGAAAGGCCTGTCAATGGCAAAATATGAATACATAGGTTATCTGGATGCAGATGGAAGCTTAGATCCTAAAAACCTTATGGAATTGTTGCGACAAATTCAAACAAACGACTGTGTAATAGCATCCAGATACCTAAAGCAATCTAAATGGATAAACAAGGAACCTTTATTCAATAGATTTGTAAGTCGTGGCTTCAATTTTATTGTTAATCTGGTACTTCATCTAAAAGTTAAGGATACACAGTGCGGTGCTAAGTTTTTTAGGATTGAAGCAATAAAAAAAATACTATACAAAATACAGGTGTCAAATCGAACCTTCGACGTTTCAATATTATATCATATAAAGCGTAAGGGATATAATATAGAGGAAGTGCCAGTAACATGGAATCACGATAGCAATTCCAGAATGCCAATAAAGGCTGCAATAATTTCAATGTTCTTTACATTACTTGCAATAAAATTAATGAACTCAAGAATAAAAGATTATGTGCCAGAGTTTTTATTCCGGATTATTTCCAAGTTCAGGGTTTATTGAGATAACATCTTTTTTACACCTTTCCTGATATCGTATTCAGGAGCAAAACCTAGATCTTTTTTCGTTTTCTCCATATCCGCCTGAGTATACATCTGATAACTTTCAAAGGGATTTTTTACATGCTTCGCTTCAATATCTGAATGCATTTCATCCTTAATTATACTGTATATTGTATTGAAATCAGTAGACACACCTGTGCCAATATTATAGGCTTCACCCGGTTTTCCATTTTCCATAGCAAGTACTGAGGCTCTCGCATTATCTTCCACATAAATAAAATCTCTCTTCTGTGTTCCATCTCCGAATATCAAAGGAGTTTCTCCATGTGTCAAATTGTATATGAATTTGTCGAATATACTTGAATATGCACCCTTATTGTTCTCGCCACTGCCATATGTGTTGAAATATCTAAGGTATACCGAATCAAGGTTTCTAAGTAAAGAAAAGGATCTGGCTGTGATCTCATTTGTATATTTTGTCACGGCATACAAATTAGGATATGAATCAGTTATCATATCTTCCGTGGCCGGTGTTTTAATATTACCGTATATTGCAGATGATGATGCCAGTATTACTTTTTTGACATTATTTTTATATGCTGATTTCAAAATATTGTATGTTCCCATTATATTTATCTCGTATCCTTTCGAGTCTATATCTTCGAATTCTGGAGGAGATGTGACTGCCGCTAAATTAAATACATAATCAATATCTTTCATTGCCTTACTCAATTTTTCTAAATCCAACATATCTCCATTAATATGTTCATTTGCATTGTTATTTTTCCCAGCAATATCATATGACACTGTATAGTATTTTTTTTGATTCAAAAATTCTATGATATTTCGCCCTATAAATCCTGAACCGCCAATTACAAGTGCTTTCATGATAGAACATTAATATGATGCATATATTTTTTTGTAATAAGGAATTTTATTGTACCTCACGGATTTCAAAGCTTCCACTTCCTTCTGTTTTCAAAGTTACGCCAGTAAGATATCTATTTATTGTAAAATTCACAACTCCACCATGGCTTTCTACTGTAAAAGTATTCTGTGCCGAATCTATTGTGATATTATATGAGCTATTTATTGTATAATTTCCGGGTGGGATAAAATTGATGTGTTGCCCATTATAGGCCATATATTTTAAAGGAATGAAATTCTTTATGCTACCATTATAATTCTTTTCCAGAAGTATAAGTCCCGATTCTTCCTCCAGTATACCATAATTTCCAGAGATTAACTTTTGATTCACAAGTGTGAGCATATTTGTTATTGTGCCAGGATCAAGCTGAACATCATAAAACCACCCTGAATATGGATCTGTTATAATATATTGTGGAGACCCATTATACCCATTCATAGCCATTGTATAGTTGTAAAACTGAACCAGTTGTGGCATATTATTCTGTATGGCTACTGAAGAACCCTTTGGTATTAAATTTATCATATTCTGGAGCTCCCTGTCGTACTGGGTGTAGTGAATATGGGAATAGGTTTCATAATTCCCCATTACAAGGTAATTTGCTCCATAAATACCATTATTATTATCTGTAATCAAATTGCCATATGGAGTGAACAGGAACCATGTAATGATGGCAGCTGCAAGTGCTACTGTGACAAATCT
>JAKAYM010000200.1 GCA_021826795.1 Thermoplasmata archaeon | reverse complement strand
ATATTGGTTAAATAATATTTAATCAAGAACTTCAATTTATCCCCTTCCCGTATTTTATATCGATCCATTACATCTTTCAAAATGATGGTATCAAAATAGCTTTTTACTAACTCCTGGTGTATATCTGCGTGCAATGTCGGAGCAGGCATCCCGCCAAATTTTATATATAATTCTAAATATTTTAATATCTTTTCAAGATTGATAGCCAGAGCCTTTCTATCTTTGATTATTATGTTGTTAAATTTCAGATATTCAATAAATGATAAGGGGGTTATGTTGATATTTATATTCCTGCCGGATAAGAGTGTTGAAAATTCAGAACTCAATAACTTAGATGATGAACCTGTAATTATGAATTTTATTTTTTCAGAGTATGTTCTAACGAATTTTTCCCAGCCCGGTACCTCCTGAGCTTCATCTATTATTATGATATTGTTATCGGTTTTTTTAATCAATTTTTTATATGCATTATATATGTCATCCAGTGTTGAGATACTATTTTCAAGCCTTTCATCATCAAAATTTATAATCAGTATATCTTCTGGTATGTAGCTATTTTGTATTAATAAGAACGCAGCCTGCATGGATATAAATGATTTGCCACACCTCCTTATGCCACTTTCTGTTACTATATTTATGCCATTTAAAAATTTCATGATCATATCAGTATAAGAATTTCTTGGTATACCTGTATCAATACTCTTTCCCCAGAAATTATAATCTGATAGGATGCTGATATATTCCTCATCTGAAGTCATTATGTCATATAAGACATACTTTCATATAAATATTGTGTCACATGTGACATGAGGTAAAGACAAACATTGTTAAATTCTCCAAATGTGCTTAGCCTAGTAGATTTTGGTATGCATGGTATCGGCATGGCCATATCAATGTGAATAAATAGATTAAGCACAGTCTGCCCTACTTTTATATACAATTTCTGCAAAGTAACTACACGTTAATTGGTTTTCCTTCCAGAATTTATCAAAGTAATCATATACAGTTTTTCTTAGCAAGGCAATTTGTAAGAAACTGCTTCAAAATTATATAATACCTATTATGCATTGAATAATGACAATTATATTTTCTTATGAATTGTATTCAATGAATAATATCATTAATTATCCTGTATCAATGCATTTATTCTGTCTTTCTGTTTCCGGCATTCATCTGCAAGATATGGATATTTCTCTGAGATTGCATCCATGATCATGAACTTGATTTTAACAACTGCCTCGTGTACGCCTATCCTGCCTGCCATGGTTTCCAGTGCAGTGTCGTACTTCGTAAGGTTATGCCTGATATAATTGACCTCAATCCTTTCCAGAAATGCCTTATCTGATTTTGGTGTGGCATAATCAAATGAAAAATTATTCCTCTCCATTGCAATCATTTCATGAAAGTCGTTATAGTTTTTTACAGCATTTTGTAATAAATTCTCTTCTGATATTACTTTGATTTTGAAAGTCATAAGTTCAATCTGCCCCATTAATTCCTGTTTTTTAAGGTCTGCCACATTCTTCATGGTTTTTGATCTTTTTTCTGCATTCAACTTCCTTTCTTTAAAACTTTCGCCGGATTCTGCAGCCAGAACTCTTTTCATATCATAAAGTTTCATGGATGCTGCAGACCTATACATAGGATTGTCCTTTTCTGTATCTGGCTCTCCAAGGAATGTTTTTATCATGCCTTCTGTCCATCCTCTCTGCTTCAGCAATGATTTGCTAATATATTGAATTTCGTCTTTTCCGGTGCCTTCTTTCATTTCTCATGCCTCTGAATCCATCATATTTATGAAGGTCATGTATATTTATATTTTTTATGTATAGTGGAGAGAATTTGCAAAACATTAATATTTTAATTATTCATGGTTTGCCATGGATGAATTATATTTTTTGAATGATGGATCATATGAACTTGATTCAGGAGCTTATTTTGGCATTGTTCCAAAGGCTATATGGTCAAGATATTTCCATGACATAGAGAACAAAATAAGGATAACAACTAATATTCCTATGCTGAATATCAATAACAGGCACATACTTCTGGATGCGGGAATCGGAAACAATTTTTCGGAAAAGTTCAGGAAAATCTTTAAGCCCATAAAAGATCACGATATCGAAGAATTAATTGAAAACGATTATCATATAAATGCTCTGGATAAAGTCATAGTTTCACATATGCATTTTGATCATTGCGGGCATGTTTTTTCAAAAAATAAACTATTCAGAAATACATCTTTAATTGTACAGGAAAAGGAATTACAGGCATACAGGCACCCAAATGAGTTCACCAGAGGAAGCTATATAAAGGATCGAATAACTCCTGGAATTATTAAATTAGAAGGCTCAAGAAGAATAAACGGAAATATCAGCACAGTTATTACCGGCGGGCACAGTGAAGGACATATGGTTACATTGTTTAATATAAATTCAAGGAAGTATATGTACGGTGGAGACCTGTTTCCGTCTGCATTTCACATAAAGCCCTACTACATTACAGCCATAGATTCCTATCCTGTCGAATCCTTAAGATTGAAGAAAAAGCTGGTAAAGAAGGCAATAAAGGAGAATATTGCAATTATATTCAACCACGATCCGGAACATATAATGGCTAAGGTATATGGAAGTCCAGAAAAACCTGAACTTGAATTTCAGGACATTAAAAGGTGATTCACCTGTAAAGCCATTCCAAGGTCGCATGGTTAAATATATTATCTTATTTATCAGTATTATTATTTCAGCAATTTAGATAAACTAGCACAGTATGCATCTTATACAATACATTTTAAATTCAAACCTTACAGTAAGTGTAGATCTTATTGTATTCACATTTAAGGCAAAAATTGCTTCTTTTGCCCTGATACTTGCCCCCTCTAATAGATCGAATCATCTTAACAGCCATCTCTGTGTTTTTTGTGATAATTTCATTGCTAACAG
>JAKAYM010000199.1 GCA_021826795.1 Thermoplasmata archaeon | reverse complement strand
GTGGGATTGAATACACAGAAGGAGGAATTTCAGGAATAAAAAAGAACATAATATGGAAATACAGGTGCGCCGGGTGCCATAAAATATACAGTGAATATCGTAAAATATGCCCCGTGTGTGGCCATGAAGTAAAACGCTATTCAAAAAAATAGGTTATCTGCGGTGCAGTTCATAATCTATAACATCTATAATTTCCCTGATTTTGTCCTTATAAACGGAGAAATTATTATATAGATTTAAAACAACAGGCATCCATTCGATAAGGTCTTCTGGAGGTATAAGTGTAACTTTATAATTGCTTCTGAATTCTTTAACGGTTTTTCCTGATGGTTCATGTATCACTATAAATTTTTTGTATATGCCTTTGTAAAACTCAAAGGGATCAAATACTGAGGGCTGAATTATAAAAAGGTGTTCGAAATATTTTCTTGAAATCTCTACATGTGCAAATATCTTCCCATACTGTTTCCCATAATTGAATAACCTTATATGTAATTCCCACGGGAACGTTAATTCCCTTGCCATGCTGTATTTTTCACCCTTGAAAAAACTGGGTGTTGCATCATGAAAGCCGTTTTTTATGAGATTTATGGCAATGCGATCCGTTGATTTTTCTGGAAAAAGCAGTGAAAATAATGATTCGTCAGAAATTTTGTCCGTTTCAATATGTATATTTCTCCCGTCCTCCAGTACTATATTTTTTGGAAAATTTACGGTGACATTATGCATATCCATTATACTTGATACTGCAGTGGTAAATTATTGTTTCCACATTTTTCATCTTATAGGGATAATTTGCCATCCGGTCTGGGGCACTGGAAAATCATACTGTGCATATATTTGATTTATAAATATCTGGTTTATCCTTTAACATAGTCATAGAGTTTTTCTATGAATTCATGTGAATCCATAACCATGCCGAAATCCGAATGCTTGAATATATTGGCTTTGGGATCCCTATTGACAGCTATTATTTTGTCTGCATATCTAATGCCCACAATATGGTTATCCGAACCAGATAGGCCAACAGCAATATATAACTCAGGTGATATTGACGTGCCGGTGATACCTATCTGGAATTGCCTTGGAATTCTTTCCATGTCCACAACCCTTCTTGTTGCTCCCACAGAAGCATTTATCTTTCCTGCGATTTCAAGAATTGCTGGTATGTCGTTAATATGTACGCCAGTGCCAATTCCAAATATAACGGGAGTATCTAGCATGTGCATCCTATTATCAATAGGAATGGCTTCAAGTTCCTGGAAATACTTGCTTTTTTCCAACTTTACATTCTGCACTTCGTATGATTTGCTGGTGAACTTAATTTTGAACATGCCCTTTCTCACAGTTGCCATATCCGGTACTGTCTTCGATTTTATAACTGCTATTATGCCGCCCCCAAAGGATGGCTTGTACTGGATCATCTTGCCATTCTCAAATTTTATGTCCACACAATCGGCGGTAAGCCCGAGACCCATGGATGCCGCAATATGTGATGATATGTCTCTGCCATTAAGATTGGAGGGTACAAGAACGTGGCTAACCTTATTTTTTCTTATAAAATTCTCTACATATTCTGAGAATGAAACATTGTCTGAATTTTCCAGGAATATGTATTTATGGCATGCCATTCCAGCCAGGCGGGAAGGGGCAATATTTCCGATGATGATTATTCTATGGCCCCCAATTTCCGCTATTTTAGAAGAAATTTCAAGGGATATCCTGGGATCATCCACAGCCAGTCCCAGAAAGATTTCCTCTGTGCCCGGATCGCCAAGGGTTAAGTGTTCTTCTTCATGTACAGGCTTTCTGGACTCGTTCAGTATTCGTAAAAATTCATGAAATGTGATAAGTTTATTATTTCTTGTACCGTTCATGGAAAATGTATCGATAACCTCAGTTGGTGAGTCACTTCCTTTCCATGTAGTGAACCCTGAATCGTATATAGTTATATTTTCAACTTTTGCATATGGATCTATTTGCCGGGCCCTGTTGATTTTCTCGCTAACAGAGAAGAATGCAGGTAATGAAACTTCCAGTTTTCTCAGTCCGTCATCTTCATCTCTTGACACGAGCACGCTGTTTTCCATTATTTCTATTGAGGATACGTTTGAAACAAAGTTATAGCCGGCCATTTCTGCAGTTTCAGGTGGGACCTGGGAGGTCTCACCATCCAGTGATGATTTCCCAGCTAAAACTATATCAGGATTTATATGCATAATTAATGATGAGAGTATACGTGATGTTACATATGTGTCTGCACCTGCAAAATTACGGTCGTTCAACAATATGGCATGGTTTATGCCCATCTTCATTGAGTCATTTAATATATCCGATGCATCTACTGGACCCATAGAAACCACATATGTTTCACATTTATATTTCTCAGACAGCCTTACTGCGCCCTCAACTGCCTTTTTATCATAGGAATTGAATAATAGCTTCACACCAGTCCTTATTATTCTCTTAGTTGTTTCATCGAATTTTATTGCATTAACATCTGGTATCTGTTTGACCAAAACCATTATCTTCATCAAAGTTCCACCATTATCATCGCATCTTCAATTTTTGTATTGTATACATTTAAATTCTTTATTGGATCACTTTCGCCTTCCGGACCTGAAACTACCTTTCCATCTTTCAGGTTAAAAGATGCAAAATGTGCTGAACAGACAATATTGCACCCCTCTATGAAGCCTTCGGAGAGAGATGTTTGCTCATGGGTACAGTAAAGGTCTGTAACGTATATTTTACCATTTACCTTTGCAACAAGCAATGGAACACCACCTACTGTAACATCCCTAATTGTGTTGTCATCGAGTTCCTTGCCTTTAAACAGAGTTTCCCACATGATTATTAATAATTATGAGGATTATAATCTTTATGGGAATATTTATTACATGAAAATCAATAAAAATTTTTGTATAAGTTACAACCATTCACGCCAGAAA
>JAKAYM010000038.1 GCA_021826795.1 Thermoplasmata archaeon | reverse complement strand
TTCTCCTCCTTAATTTTTCTGTTTATCTCAGACTCGCTGGCCTTCCTCTCAACAATTAATGAGCTATGCTTTCCCATAAAAATAATATGGAGTTAAAGGATAAATAGTTATGTCTAAAACTATAAATCACTAACAGGGTCATCCGGTACACTATACAGAACAATTTTATCCGGATATAGGACTATAAAAAATCTTTTGCTAAACCTTTCCCTTATTTTTCCTGGAATGTAAATTTTTCCATTTTTATTAGGTGATTTACCATAATTAGCAATTATTTACCTGAACATAAATATTTTGTACTGTCTCTGATTTTCTTCCGTTATTTTATCTATTTTTATAAAAATCATAATACTTATTTATTATTCCTTGTGTGCAGGGGTTATATTCCTCACATCCAGTAGGAAATTTGGGGATTTCAACTGGCGTTGACACTATCTCCGAATCCATCATTATTAAGCGCAGCAAAAATAAACACATTCGAATCTAAGTATATCATAATTCAGTCCGTTTAGATATTTCAGCCTCATATTCGCGAGGTAATATTTTCCTGATAGATTTTCCTTTCCTGGCTATAACCCTGAACGTGCTTACTGAGTCTGTTTCTAATCTTTCCAGTATTATTTTATTTTTTTCTATCCTGAAAACTACTTTTGAGCCAGGCAGAATTTTAAAAGCCTTTCTTAATGGGCTTGGTATTACTACCTGTCCCTTTGGTCCAACAGTCATTTTTTCTTCTAACATGTATAACCCACAATTATACAAATGTATAACGTGTATTTATACTCTAAGCACGGATCTATGGCAGAGATTAACAGCTAGAAATTTCATACAGTTTTCTCTTCCCAGTCCCTACTATCTGATAGAAAGATTTGTATGTGTTTCTTCAGTGTAAATCATCCTATGATACCGTTGGAATATAACCCCTGGGCAAACCCGGTTCACTGTCAAAATGTAGAAAGTCTTGTCTCTGTGTTGTTTCTTATCGGCAGAACAACGTTTCTATCCGGGTATTCTGAAAGCAATAAGGTTTTTATCCGGTTTTCCATTAAAGTAGTATTATGGGTCACAGGAATAAGAATTTAAAGAATGTCAGGGATCAGTTGTCTGAAATAGATTCCAGGATGAAAACCTCCCTTGGCACGAATGTGGAATTGAGGAATAATATGTACAGGCAGCAAATATTACTTGAAAAAAAATTCATGAGGCAGATATGGGAGGTGGGCATGGAACTTATGCAGGAACTTGAAGTTAAGGACATAATGAAGATTATCACTAACGGTATGATGCTATCCCACAAAGAGATTGACACAGTAAAACAGTGGCTTCTTGATGGGGAAGGAAGCTTCATATCCGGAGTCTTCCCATGCATCATTGCACTCAAAAACGGGGAGGCAGATGAAAATCTTCACAAACCATTCGTTACCTCTATCGATGAAGAGAAGGAATTTGCCAGAATCCTCAAAGGTTTAAACGGGAAAGCCAGGATGTGGACTATATGCCAGCTTTATGACCTGGAAGATTATGAAACAAGGGAACTTGGAAGCATCCTGTACGGTGAAGTCCAGGCAATTATTGACACCGCGAAGGCCAGTGCCTGGCCGGATGTTAGCCAGTTCCTGCTGTACTCAAGCCATGGCAAGATCTATGACATAACCCCTCCCATATATAGGAAAAATAGCATCGGTTCGAATTTAACCGGGAAAAATGTGGTACACGTTTATTCTATGGGCATTCCCATCTCGATCTTTGGAAAGAGAAGATTAGTTCTGAACGCCCGTGAATACCTGGACAGTATTGATCAGGAGACCCTCACCTCTATGAGCAGATTTCTTTCGCACAAACTCTCCATGAATGTTGTTGTGGGTGATCCAGTACTTGATGAATTTCTTTCTGATTTTCTCATTAAACTTGACAATTCATTTACAGGCACGCAGGATGAACCTGAGTGGGTGGAGCACATTTCCAGCAGGAACGTTCCAGGTGGCAGGAATATTATCATCCCACCTTCCGGGAATGTCAGGGAGTCCGTTATGAATTTCTTTTACCTTGCAAGCATGAAATGTTCGAGATGCGGCACAATACATAGTAGCGATGCAGAGGCAACAGGAATAAGGGATGAAGAGGAGTGGGATCGTGACATGGATATCTATCTTGACTTTCTGGTTAGTAGAAAAGACGCCACTCTAAAGGTGCTTGCCACGGATGATGAAATAAACAGGAACTGGTTAGAAGCGTCAGACGGTCTGAGACGTATTCTTCTGGGGGATTTTGATATCTGAACATTTCAGGATAGATTCTTTCGCAATTTTATTGCCTTACTTTTGCCCATAACCTGTTCAGCAGGAAAAGAACCGACTCCATTCATCCAAATCTCTCACGCATCAATTATGCTGGAGTCAGCCAACCCATTTTGATGCTTCCATCCATAAGAATCCTATTAATCTCTGAATTTATAATGAACCAATGTTGTGTATGCCTGCCATTCCAGTGGCTATTTACTATTAATGCAAATCCATAAATATAAAACATTGTTAACATATTATGGATTATCATACATTCCCTGCGGTTATGGCTATGGCGATCATTAAGCGTTATTTCTTTTGCAAGAAAATTGATAGAGGTTCATAATTTTCCTGATTCTTTTTGAAGAAGTAGTGTAATGAGGCCTACATAACACGTAAATTTGAATTAGAAATCCCATGAATTTGCTGGTCCGCAGTGCATATAGGCGTCAAATTTCCAACGCCAAATGATCGCCATAGGGTTATGGATAACAATTTTATAACAGTAGATTTTAAAAGAGAAAGTTTTCAGTGGTTATATGGTGAATCCGATGTTGAAATAGGAATAACTAAAGATAATAAATTATCATATATCTCCATAGAAATCAAAAGCGGGATTATAGATAAGGAATTAAAAATTTTGAAAAAGGCAATAGGAAATGAAAGAACTAAATTTAACTATTGAAATAACGCAATCAGGTGTATTAACAACACCGGAAATTGAATTTTAAATTTATGCATTCAGTGAATAAAGCTTCTTTCTCATGTCTGTTATATCCTTTGTTTCCCTGATGAATCCCTGGGTTATGAGTGTAGAAAGGGAATTCTGTGTTGTTCGCCTGTTAAGTCCTGTTAGGTTCATTATCCTCTCCTGGTCTATTGCACCGTATGCACTGATTATGAAAAATACAAATCTCGGTGATGGACCACCCTTTATATCCAGCTGCCTGGGATGAACCCCGAATGTATCTCCCCTGATGCTCTGTCTCTGCGTTTCAAGGGCAGCAACACTTGAAATGGATACATTTCCTAAATTTATCTCCCTGCCAAGCCTTATTATTAATTCTGTCTGCTGCACCTCCTGTGGGGCCTCAAACATTATCTTTTTCATTCCGAATTCAGAGACTATGGCATCCACCCAGTCCCATTTTATTTTTCCAGATTCGTCATAAATTTCTACTCCTCTGCCAAGTTCTCTTCCCTCAACTATTACCATATCGGGGTCAAGGTCCATTGCAATCCTTATTTTTTCCAGGGTGGCGTTAAGTGTTAACTGATTCCTTAAATCCTTTTTACCCACTTCCATATGCAGCCTCATACCCAGTGATCTGGCAAGTTCTGCCATGGATTTCTTCTCCTTCCATGGTATTTCAATTATCCCCTCACTGATCTCTAATGTACTGAAGCCATGCTGGTGAAGGGCTATGAGGCATTTCTCCTGCTTCCGTTTTGTTATGCAGTATTCCAGAAGTGTTCCACCGTTAGATACACTTACACCAAGGTTATTCCATGCATTCACCCATTTATCCAGGAATTCTGTATCCAGTATAAACGGTATCCCCCATCCTATCTTTGCCACATCTATATACTGGGAAATGGAACTGGCAAATGTCTGTGGATTGCCTGAAATTCTATCCAGAACCATAGTCTGTCCATCATTATGTGGTTTTGGCCTCGATGCATCTATTATATCATTCAGAAAAAGTGCCATATGTATGCATATACAATTCATATATGAATTTTTCCCCATATAAAGTTTATGAATATATGCAAAATTTTCATATTTCTTTCACTACTTATGTATATGATTTACGTTAAATATCTATTTAAGATTTGACAGTATGGTAGATAGCGATATTTTTCAGCCTCATGGGATGGTAGCTACAGCAAATGAAACACTAAAGCATGCAGTGGATACATTTGGAAAGGATTTAGTTTTTTCATGCAGTTTTGGTGCGGAGGATATGGTTATACTCCACATGCTTTCTGGTTTAAGGGAAATGAAGTTAGATATTCCTGATATTATCACTCTTGATACAGGAAGGCTATTCGAAGAAACATATGAAGTAATGGATAGGGCAATCCAGGAATATAAACTAAACATTAAATTTTTATATCCTGATCAGGCAAAACTTAATGCAATCACGGGAGAATATGGGCCAAATCTTTTCTACAGGTCGGTTGAACTGAGAAAAAAGTGCTGCGAAATAAGAAAGGTAATTCCACTGAACGATGAATTAAAAAAAAGGAGGGCATGGATCACAGGCCTTAGAAGGGATCAGTCCACGGATAGATCCAGAATAGAAGAAATTATGGAAGACCCTGACAGGGACTGGATCATCAAGATTAATCCACTTGCTGACTGGACCTCGGAGGATGTGTGGAGTTATATAAGGGATAATAAAATTCCATATAATTCCCTGCATGATAAGGGTTTTCCGAGTATAGGATGCCTGCCATGCACAAGGGCAATTTTACCCGGAGAGGATTCCAGATCAGGAAGATGGTGGTGGGAAACGGGTAAAAAAGAATGCGGAATACATGGTGGTATTACTGGTGAATTAAAGTATAACAGGGGGGTGAAATAATTACAATTCCAGATCCACATGGTGGACACCTTGTTTCAGTACCTGAAATATCACATAGCATAATTTCAGAGTTTTCCAGTTCACAATTCATAGACGTTCCAGAGAATATCAGGATAATTTCAAGGCTCATCTCAAGTGGGGTTTACAGTCCATTGAAGGGATTTAATTCAGATCAGGAAATAGAAACAATACTTAAGGAACAGAGACTTCCTGATGGAACTATATGGCCACTGCCAGCACTTCTTCCAGTGAGTGATAAGGACTATGCCTCCCTGAGAGATAATGATGATACTGTTCTAAGGGATGCCTCCGGACCATTTGCAGTACTTAAGGTAGATAATAAGTTCACAATAGATCCTATCTCTGTAGGGCGTAAAATATTTCAGACAGACGATATTTCACATCCGGGATTTGAAAAATTTCTGAGAAATGGAAATCATTACGTTTCAGGAGAGATTACGGGTGTACTTCCATATAGCCTTCCATTTAATGAGAGAACAGCGTTTCCTGCTGATACAAGGGCTCATTTCAAAAGGGCAGGGTGGAAAACTGTGGCTGCCTTCCAGACAAGAAATATACCCCACAGGGGACATGAATTTTTGCATATGAAGGCACTGAGTGAAACAGATGGTTTATTTATAAATCCCGTAATAGGAAAAAAGAAGTGTGGAGATTTCAATGATGATGTGATAATCAAATCTTACGATATGCTTACAGGTCTGTATTATCCAGAGAACAGGGTATTTGTGTCTCCACTGAATTACGAAATGCAGTATGCGGGGCCAAGGGAAGCCCTGCAACATGCAATTATGAGGAAAAATTTTGGAGCCACACATTTTATCATTGGTAGAGACCATGCAGGAGTCGGAAACTACTATGGACCATTCGATGCCCAGAAAAACTGCGAATCATTTGATGACCTCGGTATTGAAATATTAAAGTTCAATGCGGTGAGTTACTGTAAGATGTGCAGTGCTGTAACTTTTTCTGGAACATGCGGTCATGATTCCACATATAAGATTGAATTCAGTGGAACGGATGTAAGGAAAATGATATCCAGTGGTGCACCGGAGAATCACATAATGGTCCGTAAAGAAGTTTTCAATGCTGTAAAGTCATTTCCTAAACCCTTCCAGGATTAAAGGGAAAAATATTATGAAAAACCATTTACTGTGCCAGGGATATAGCTATTTCATTCACTCAGTAAAACAGAGCAACAGTTTTGCAAAAACCTGGGTAAAAAGTAAAAGATTTATGCTATAACTCTTGGTCTGCTTGATGCCGGATGAAAACAAATGATTATGTATTTCCACCTATTATAAATATTAGAGAATTTTCTGATATGATGACAGCCGGAATTAAGAATAGTGCAAGAAAGCATTTTTTGCGTACATTTTAGGAATTAATAATACCGCCAGGGACAAGGATAGAGTATTTCAAACATATCTTGCTTTATCACTGAATGTAGTCAGAGCACTATTTACAGGGCAGCCCATGGAGTAGGATGTGATATCCCTGGAGTTAATAATAGGCAACCATAAGGTGCAGTTCATAGGTGATGACTCTGTTTACAGTATTATTATCTATCTTTGTATCATTACCTTTCCCTGTGTATTACTTCATTAAGTTTAAAAATACCCGGAAACTTTCATTTTGCTTTAACCTTTCATAATTCAGACTGTTCAAATAAGAGGGTAATTTATCCTTTGTGTATGTATTGCCTTTATTCTTTTCATAATCTTTCAATGCCTTGGTCGGACGTCTTTTACTATTATATTTAATCCCAATGGAATCACATATCCATTCCTCTATTTCAAATTTTATTGGAATATGGACAATATCTATTCTACAGTCCCCCAGAATACTGTTTATTTTATTTGTTATTTCATCACAATTTCCATCGCAATCATATTCTATTACAATTTTATCGCATTGCTTTTTATTAGTTACTATTGTAGATACAATGCGTCTCAATTTTATGTTGAGTGTTAATTGGCCCTTAAAATCCAGACTATTTTTTTTATTAATTAAACCTCTACTTTTTAAATCCTTTGCAATATTTTTAAAAAATTCTCTGCCGAATGAATCCTCATAAATAAGGCAAATTTTAACTATTTATATCACCATAAAGCAGGGATTCGCTCGGAGTTATTCCTTCTTTAATCAAATTGTTTAATTTTTCTCTGGGATTTTTTATATGTTTTACCTCTGTCTGTTTATCACGCATTTTTACTAGTAATAAATATTTGAGGTCAACAAGGTCAACTACTATAGGAGAATGTGTACTGATGATAGTTTTTATTCCCCTTGCCTTTATGGTATCAAGAATATATTCTATCATTTTTTCGTGAAGGGAGTTCTCCAGTTCATCTATAAGAAGAATTTCTGGATTCTGTTCTATTACTGTCAGTATCATAACCAGTTTATAGAAACCATTAGGTATGCCTGGAGGATAAAAATAATTATTTCCGGATTTCACAAGCATGGTAATGGTACCATCTGGTATTGCTTCAAAATTTAATTCCCATTCAGGGAAAAACGTTTTTATTCCGTTCTCCACAAGGTAGGGCAATGATCTATTCTGCAGAAAATATTGATATAACATTTTTACTATGCCATTGCCATCCTCGGCAACTTGGCTCATATCGTTAACTGATACACGATTTTTAATGGCTTTATAATCTATTGACCCTATAGCGGCTATTTTATTAAAAATATCATTAGTAATACCACCAAAAAATGCAAAATTTGCTAAACTATGATAGAAATTATTACTGTGTGGGACCCCGAAATTTTTGATCAGCGGTGAAATTATAACTATGCTATTTTTACTGTTAAAACCATTTTGGAAGCCTATTAAATTTTTATTCTGGCTTAATGTTAAAACGACAATATCTAAAGCTTGGATGGAAAACGATGAACCAGTTAAGCCCAATGACATGATACTCTGGTTGCTGCTTATATCATTTATATATTGCTTCTGCACTAGTTTATCCTGTATTTCTGCTTTATTTATATACTGATAATTAGCATCGTTATTATCACGATTCATTTTTGAAATTTTATTTATAGCCTTATCCAGATGTTTTATTTCGGCTATTGAACCCTTTCTAACTATATCTACATAATCATCAATTATAACATGTTCAAATACGAAATTGGGGAGCCCATTATTATCCAGTATTTCATATTCATAATACAGGTTACGTCCATCAACTACAATCTCGAAAGAAAATGATATAGGTTCTTCAATATTATGATTATAAACCAAATTTGCATAACCCCACCATTTAGTAAAAGGATATTTCATAGGTTCTAATTTAAATAGGCTTTTATTAAAATTTATAGCTTCAATTATATTTGTTTTTCCGGATCCGTTTTTTCCGACCATCACTGTTAAATCATTAATGGTTAAAGTAATATCCTTTATACTCTTAAAATTTTTAACTGTGATCTTCTTTATTTTTATATCCATATAAAAACAAATCTTAATTTAATATTTAAATATTCTTACTTAAATCCAATAAGGTATTCAGAATTTGGATTCAGAATTTGGATTCATAATTTTTAATGTTTATGCATAATAATAAGCATCGTATATAATCTTATAAGCAATTCAAAAGATATGGATTAGACATAGAAAAAAAATGTACATGATCAATATTTATAACAGGTAATAGCATAACTTATAACTTAATTATGAGTAGATACTAATATTTTATATATAATAATTAAATTAAGTAGCAATGATACGCTATAAAACAATGGATGACATACCCAGTACACCATTTTTGAGAAAGGTAACAGTTCTATCCTCAATGGGGATTATGATGGATGGCTACACATTAACGGTGTTCTCATATGCACTGTTATATCTTATTAATGTAATGTCCTTAAAAAGTTATGAAATATCCATTATGGGCATCTCATCCATAAGCGGTGTCCTTATTGGCAGCTTTATTGCAGGAATAGTATCGGATAGGTATGGCAGGCGTTACATATACATATATGACCTGTTCTTAGTCTCAATATTTATATTTTTAACAGGATTCTCAACGAATTATATAAATTTCTCAATACTGGAATTCATTGCCGGAATAGGCATCGGTGCAGATTATCCCGTGAGTTCCTCTATACAGGCTGAATTTTCCCCAAAGAAATCACGTGGCAAATACTTATTCTTTAACATTTTTGCCTTTTCAATAGGCTCACTGATATTTTTATTCGTATCGGTGCCATTAGTCCTCTATACCGGTGCTAATGCATGGAGATACATGTATATGATCGGTGCAGTTTTTCCCTTACTTGTTTTACTTTCAAGAAGGGATCTGCCGGAAAGCCCATACTGGATCGAACATAGATATGGAAGGGAAGCCGCTGAAAGGGAAAAGAGCAGAATGGAGAAATTAACAGGTTATGAAATTGAGAACATACCGGCAATAGATGGGGGCAAAACAAGGTTACGTGAAATATTTAAGGGAAAATACGGCGTTTATATCATATTTTTATCGGTGGCATGGTTTTCATACGATATAGTGAGTTATGGAATCTGGACATATTCACCATTAATATTCTCAACGGAGATCACATCATACCATGCAGATTTATATATACTGTTTACCGGTATGGCTGAATCAATTCCCGTTGTTATAGGTTTCTTGATAGCGATATATTATGTTGAAAAAATTGGAAGACGGTTATTATTAATTCTGGGTTTTCTTGGTTCATTTGCTGTACTGCTTATCTTCTTTTTTATCAATGTCTATATGTTCGTAGGTTTGCTGATGACATTCAGTGCCTTCGGTATGGTTCATCTATTCCATAACGTTGGCCCAAGTCCAGTAACATATACGTATCCTGTTGAGATATTCCCGACAAGAATAAGGGCTACGGCAATGGGATTTGCCACATCTGTTTCAAGGTTAGGGTCAATACTTGCGGTATTTTCATTTCCGATTGTCGATGCATTATACGGTTTAAAAACAATAGTAATTTATTTTGCAGCATTTGAATTAATTGGATTGATATTAACATTAAAATATGCACCTGAAACAAAAAATAAATCACTGACTTAAAAATTTATAAAAATGGTGCTAATAGAATAGGCAGTATTACCGTTGCATCACCATATATATTTACAAATTTTGCATCATCCCTTACCTTCTTCCACGATATTGCCTCCTCAAGTTTTGCACCGGATAATGACCCATCGTATTCCTGTGCGGTTGTTACATAGACAGCCTCATTAAGCCCATCCCTGAACTGATTCCACCATATTGTATGGTGTTTCGATATGCCACCGCCTATCATCAGGGCACCTGTTCTTTTAGCATCAAATACTATATCCGATAACTTATGCTCATCCTCAAGCAAATTAATCTTAAAATCATGGTTCATTTCATAAAATGACCATAACTGGGAACCGAAGGAACCATCGGTCATTCCGGGAACAAAGATTGGTATGTTATTTTTAGCAGCATTGTAAAGAATTGAGTTCTCATTGTTTATTTTCAATCCCACCTCCCTGATTAATTCATTAGGTGCCCATTCCTTTTTTATTTTATATAAATCCTCAAGCATTGGCATTACCCTATCCTCTATGATAACACCATAGCTTTCATCGGGAACAAACACATTGCCCAATCTGTTGATGTTTAAATCCCTTAATTTTACATCGCTGAAATTAAACGTTCCTGAATAATAATCCCTGTATGTTCTGGCTATATCGTGGTCCAGTGTGCCGTTTGTTGTTATTATGACATCAACTAATTTCTTCTTTACGAGCTGATTTATCAAACCCCTTGTACCGGTGGATATAATATCTGCAGGAAAAGATAAAAACGTTGTCTCATCACTATTGAACTCTTCCTTTAATATCTGATACCCCTCATATATCTTTTTTGATGTGAATCCACCACCAGAACCGAACATTTTCATTAAATCATTTAACGTTGTATTTTTATTTACGTATGTATCCTTCACAGGATTAGTTAATAAATCATCTCTCTCTATATCATCAGACATAATCCATAATATCAAAAATATATAAAAATTGTTTTATTAGGACACTGGAAAAATATGGATCGGATTGTTATATATTTCCAGATGCTAATATGGTAATAGAAAATATAACAATAAGGTGTGAAAAACATTTTTACAATCCAAAACATTTAAAAACGTGCATTAAATTTAAAATTATAGGGATGTTAATTTATGCCAATGGTAATACTGGAAAACTCCGTAACTGTTCAGCTTCCACCGGGATACAGAATTATTAGAAAGGATGATATACACAAAAAATTTACCTCGGAAGATAAAACCATGCGTGATTATAAACTATCATATTTTTATGAATGGAATATGGAAAGTAACAGTACAGTAATTGTTAGGGAATCTCCGGATAGGATGATCGATGGTGTTATCATGTTCAGATTTGTGCCCGGTATAAATAACCCGGAAAAGATTGTTATAGAAATGCTGGCAAGAAACTTCAGTATGGGCAGGAGTAGTGCAGGTGTTGGTTCAGATCTGTTAGGGGTTGTTGAAAACAATATTGCAAGACCAATGCACATTGGAAGGATTGAGATAGAGGCTGTCAAAGACCTTGAGGATTATTATGAATCCCTTGGGTACCATCCTGAGGGTCGTGAACATTTTGATTCATCCTGGAAAAAGATAGTAAATATGGTTAAAACGTTTAATTAAATTCTCAACTTCCAGTTTTTTATGTAATATGGTTGAATTCATAGACTGGGTTAGAAAATACAGGATATCCACACTCTTAAAGATATATGTCTATTGAGGTTGGAGAGGATTAATATTGTATGTAAGTCTCATGGATATACAACCATTGCCCATAAAATCTGTACACTACATGTACGAAAAATAGACCGCCTATATATCCACAGAAATCAAAAAAATAGCTTATCTGTTGAAATTACAGGAAGCAGAAAGAATATGATCCACTAGGGAGATAATGTATCAAGTAAAATTAATAGCACGTGGATATGAAATATTTATCTTAATTGAAAATATGGAGGTGGAGAAAGATAGATTGAAAACCTATTTTTTCTTCTTACTCTTACTTAGCTCCTTTTCAGCTTTGTAAGCTTTATAAACTCCTCTTGCTGCGCCATAACCCGGTAGAAAAGATGCGGGAATACGTGCAATAGAATTATTCCTTTCCTTTACCTTCCTTCTTTGCCACGCTTTTTTTCCAGCTGCCACTCTTTTAGTAGTTGTTTATAATTAACATACTTCTTTATACTATATGGCAATATTAGTTTGTGGCTGAAATAAAAGGAGAGGAAAATATGATCCGGAGTATCAGGGAAAAGTATCTCAGAATATCCAGTACATTTAATGAGCTTTCCCGAAGGTTGTGGGCTGGAAACGAAAGCATTTCGATCGGTTATGGCGGTATAGCAGTGGTATCTAAAGCCACTGGCATCTCTAAGAAAACTATAAAGAAAGCCATGAGAGAGATTCAGAGTATAAGCTATCCCACAGATCGCATAAGAAGAGATGGCGGTGGCAGGAAAGATATAACAGTAAATAAACCAGGTGTAAAAGAGAAACTAATGGAACTTGTGGAACCATCCATACAGGGAGATCCACAGTCACCAATGCTCTGGATAAGCAGGAGTCTCAGAAACCTGTCTGAGGCGATGGAGAAGAACGGCTCCAGGATAGGTTATGTTACAGTTGGCAATCTTCTACATGATATGAAATACAATTTGAAGGGAAACAGGAAGACTAGGGAGGGAAAGAGCAATCCTGATCGCAATGAACAGTTCCAGCACATAAACGATACGGCAATAAGATTCATGGAGAATAACAATCCTGTCATTTCTGTGGATACGAAAAAGAAGGAGATTATAGGGAATTTTAAGAATAACGGAAAGGAATGGAAGCCTCCAGGTGAGGTTGATGAGGTCAATGTTTACGATTTCCTCACAGATGCAGAAGGCAAAGCCATACCCTATGGTATCTATGATATCAAGGCCAATGAAGGATGGGTAAACATAGGTATCGATCATGATACCTCTGAATTTGCAGTAGAATCAATAAGGAGATGGTGGAACCTCATGGGAAAGAAAAGATATCCGGATGCAAAGAACCTGATGATAGCAGCAGATGGTGGTGGATCGAATGGATCCAGAGTCAGGTTATGGAAGATCGAACTGCAGAAATTTGCTGATGAATCTAAACTTGACATAACAGTATGCCATTTTCCTCCCGGTATGAGCAAGTGGAATAAGATCGAACACAGAATGTTCTCATACATAACCATAAACTGGAGGGGCAAGCCTCTCCGATCATACGAGACCATCATAGAACTCATAGGAAACACAAGGACAAAGAACGGTTTGAAGATATCCTCAGATATTGACACAGGAATATACGAAAAGGGTAGGGTTGTAACGGATGAGCAACTGAAAGAGGTGAATTTGATAAGAGATGAATTCCATGGTGATTGGAATTATATGATCGGATCTCGAAATAGAACAAATAGGGATGTTATTAATTAACAGCTACTTAGGGTTCTTTGCAATTTTTTTAATTCTTCTCATAAATTATTCCGTCCAATCATCCATCCATCCATTACAGGCATATAAATGTTTTTGTAACCGCAGACTCTCCGCATGTCTTACAGAATAGTTTCCAGTTTTTGAGAAATAATGTAGCTTTATGAATTAATATATGTACTGAAGTGGCAGACAGGTTAAAATTGGGGGAGTTGATTATGGTTTATGTACA
>JAKAYM010000198.1 GCA_021826795.1 Thermoplasmata archaeon | reverse complement strand
AGGATATCATACTTTATTTTTGAAATGAATAATAAATTGTATATTAAAAAAGGAAATTATAATTTTTTAACATAATAAAATAAATCTCATTACTATTTATAAAATTTTTAAGTTATTTTTGAATTAATTTTTAATTTTAGCTTATGGTACCTGTTGAACCTGTTAAGGCTATTACTACCGGCCCTACAAAGGGTTGCTTTGGCCCCGTAATATAAACTGTTAGATAGAAATATCCATTATTATTATTATTTGTAGTTAAAGGAAGATCATATGCATTAACTACTATATTGCCTGTTACGCTACTTAAGGTAAAATAATGATCGGAAGAGGTATCTTTAATTTTTAAGGTTTCGCTGATTACCTGGTTCGTATATATAAAGGCAGTAGCATTCCCATCCCTGTAAGAGTCATTTATACTTTCTGGCTCTGCTGCAACGCTGGAGTATGCTGGTGTCCAGCCAGTAATTTCACAGTCTATTTGATGCCAATCCAGAGTTACATTCGGATAGTAATATGCAACACCGGAATACTGGGATATTACAGAAAGGGATGAAGAGACACCGGGAATGTTATCTGTTTTATCATACAAACTTGCACTGTATCTGGACGCATCAGCAAGATTATTCAGTAAAACTCCGGCTGTTACGGAAATGGACGTTACCTCAGCACTATCATTATAACAGGCAGCTACCTGACCTGACATGCTCTGACTGTTGTTTAGATATACATAGTTACCGTCACCAAAAATTTTAGTTGTGGGTAAATTCAATATATTATAGGAGGCATTGCCCTCTGTCGTATGAACCTGTATATCTGGCCATGCAAAAAAGGCAGTGCCCACACCCTTATAGGTTATTGTCAGGTTATATAACATCTTGGTACTATTTAAATTGATTCCGGACTCATTCAACGGAGTACCTTCAGAGCTGTACATTTTAGCCATATATTCTGCATAGGCATTATCGTTTATGGTTTTGTCCACGGTTATATCTAGCCGTCCAGCCGGCACATTTGAGGATGACCCCCCGTGTGGAGATGATTTAGATGTAAAATGGGTTGCATATGCTCCAAAAAATAAAATACCGCTTACCGCAACTATAATTAATACCAATGCCACTATTATGACAAGGAATTTTTTTATTATCATCAAAAAAACGGATATTATTTTCCTATAAGAATATTTAGTTTATTTTTGAGGTTAACTCGTATATTTATTTAGAAATATTTATATAGTTAATTTTCGTTAAGAGCGTTCACTGTCTGCTATATTTTTGCATTAAAATCAGATATTTAGATACGTATAATAATTATCATAAGGGAAATATAAATATATGCTTAAAGGCAATATATAAAATTATAGAACCATATCCTCTATCTTTGTTTTTCTGTATTTTCCATTATATGTATTAGTTATTTTATTTCCACCGTATAGTGTTGTTGATTTCTTTCTATCATATCTTGCGGCAACTATCCTTCCTATGGAATCTCCTTTCATAATTCCCCCACCGGTGGAACCGGATACTACAATAATATTTATATCATTGAATATATACGGCATGAAATCAATAGTATTGTATGAATAATATCCTGCCCAGGATGAAGTTATTCTTGAATTCTCGGAAGCGGGGAAATAATTATCCAGTATTGGCTTTATATTATATGTATAAAAATCAGGCTCAGGCTCAGGGTTCTCCGTAAACGAAAAGTCTCTATTCAATTCATCAGCAAGACTGGTCCAGAAGGAATTTGCCTGAGGATATGGCCTCATGTAAACTCCTGTTGGGAATATGGTAAATGGAAATATTCCAGAATCATTGAATATATTTTTATTGATAATTTGTTGGATTTCTGGGGAAGTTATCTGGAATATCTGCCTTTTCTTCGGTCTCAAATGAGAATCAATTCCAATAGGATCCAGTAATGCCGTGGTCCAGACGTCGGTGCATAGTATATAAAAATCAGCCTCAATTATTCCCTTATCTGTTTCTGCATATTTTATCTCTGATTTCTGCCAGTTGAAGGGCTCTCCCGGATAATTCATGGATTCAAGGGGGGCAAGCACCAGTTTTTTTACCATTGTATTAAATTTAAAATCCACATCCATGTCAATAGACTGTTTATAATACCACCCCGATAATAGATCAGGCTCTATAATTCCCGCATTTTCATCAATTACTGCGGATTTTATAGATCCAATTCCCATAACATCCTGGGTATCCTTATCGATATTAAGATTGAAAAGCTGTGATATGTCTTCATCCACGATTCTGGAATGGGGATATTTTGAAACGAATTCCTTATCAGTTTCGTGATCGAACAGGAATAAATATCCTGTAAATTTCATTCCGATATCAACACCCATATCATTTTGCAGATGTTTGTAAAAATTAATTGCACTCTGTGCCATTACCTGATTCTCTTTCAATGTAAAGAAATCCCTGAATGCGGCAGCACTCTTTGCAGTATTTCCCTGTGAAAACGTTTTTGCCTTGTCTACTACAAGAATTTTCAGGCTGGGATCCATCTTTTTCAGATAGTATGCAGAGGTCAAGCCCGCCATTCCGGCTCCCACAATAACAATATCATACCTCATATGATTGTAAAAGTCACGCATTTATATAAATCTATGTCCGGAGACTATAATTTTTCCCTGTTGATTACAGCATATTACTGAATAAATTTATCACTAATATTCAAATTTCTTTATACAGCTTAATTAGGGTGCCAGTAAATATAAAGCCATCACTTTCAAGAATAGATTTGATTTTTTCGTTGTAATTAAGGTATATTACAATATTTTCTGTTTGATTTCTGAATTCTGAAACGGCAGCTGAAATTATATCAGATATATTTTTTTCATATCCTTCTATGTAATTATAGTTATTTACTAACATTATTATACTTATAAGTATTACATTTTCATGGCAAAAAAAGAGATGTATCCAATTGAGAGAAAGATGGATGAGGATGACCTGAACAGGCTGATAAAAAGCATAGAAA
>JAKAYM010000197.1 GCA_021826795.1 Thermoplasmata archaeon | reverse complement strand
CTCCAACAGAAAGCACAAAACCCTCGAGTAGCATTCCACCGGCTAAAATAAACCAGACCTTCCAGTGCCATGAGCTCCATGGCAGTCTGTCCAGCCGCGGCAGAAGACCCGTTGTAATTTCAGAATCTTTCTTTGCCATGATAATTTAACTGATATTAGTATATAAATATTTGTATGTAACTACTCATATATTATTTATATCTTCGAATTATTTTTATATGAAATTTATTTAAGAGCCACATTTTATTGAGCTATGAGAGTAATGAAAAAATATTAATATTAAATATAAACTATAAGTCTCTATTGATTTCATCGAAGTCTAACAACCTAGAATATTAAAGATATTAATATGAAATGGCATTATATTGCATGGACCAGAACATTGAAAACGCATGCATGCTTCATGAGAACGGGAAAACCATATGCATAGACCCATCACTGCCTATTTTCAGGCTTATTGGAAAAAGGTATACAATGTTCATTCTTGGTATAATAGGAAATAATAATACTAGAAAAAATTTCAATGACATTGTCAAATCAATTCCTGGGTCAAATAGAACAATTATTGCAACAAGAATCAAGGAGCTTATTCAAGCAGGTATGATCAAGAGATGTTATAATAAAATTCTAAGCTATGAGCTCACAGACTTGGGATATAAAATAAGAAAAGGAATAATCTGCTTTCTGGAAGAGCTTGAATAATATATAAAATGCCATGACACATAGTATTATGATTGCAGAAAGTATAAGAAAAATGCTTATGTTTGGAGAAGGATTAATATTCCCAGATAACCGCGTGAAATCTCAATAACCTGTTTCATGGCTCCTAACTTTCACTTTCAATATCTTTAAAAATTTATGATTTATTCCTTCTAAAAACTTCATTTTTGTATTGATTATAAGCTATTTTATTTATACTCCTTCCATTTTTAGCTATATCTCTGAATATATTTACTGAATTAATTTTTATTTTTTCAAGGATTATTCTATCCCCATCCAATCTGAAAATCACTTTCGAACCGGGTGTGATTTCTAGTGCCTTTCTTAATGCAACCGGTATCACAATCTGTCCCTTGGAACCTACATTCATTTCTTCTTTAGACATTTATAACCCTATCATCTTTACATTTAATTTGTATTTAGGCTTTGCTCTTATGGATTTGCGATATATTTCCAATACAGAGGCCAATAGCTATCCGGCAAGATTCCATAATTCCATGAATTTATGCCAGAATTGACCAGTTTATGAATGGCAATTAACTGGAATTATTTTCGTTTACTTATTCTTCCGCATATTTGCCATTACATACTTTTTGTTATCCAGATCTCTGGCAATGGATATTTTTCCCTCCATTGAGAGTGCCTTCAATCTGTATTTTATTCTTCTCCCGCTGGCACGGTTCTTTCTTGCTGCTTTTATAACTTCCTTTACACTCTTTCCGTAGGAATTCTCTATGATATTATCTATATCGGTATTATTGAAATAAAATGTCTCAATCGCGAAGATAGTTATAATGGCCCCTGTTCCCATTGAACCCACAATATATGGTATGTTTCCAAGCACAATCACTGACTTCTCAACAGTATATGTTTTACCATCATAGCTGATTTTTGCCGAGAGTTTATCAATGCCTACCGGTAATTTTTCATGTAATTCTGTTCCAGAACCGGAATATCTACCGTTGACATACCATGCAACCGTGGCATTGCCTGTATTGTTTCCCTTGATATTCAAATAATAAATACCATCCTTTTCATGTATTACAGCAGAACTCACAGTAGTGACAGGTGCAATGTACAGAGTATTATTGTATTCCATGCTATATGTTCCTCTATAGTTATATCCTGCTGTGTTGATGGCCACTGCACTGTAATTATAAACTCCTGATATGATATTACTGGATGTAAATGAAATTTCATTATTATGAACAAAATAAGTTTTGTTGAATACTGTCAAGGATAAATTATAATTTAATACTGATACAACATTGAATATTAATGTTGTATTTCTATAGTTTATGTTTTCTGTAACATTATTGATTACAATAGTATAAGGGGAAAACACATCATTATATGAATATATAGCCATATGCAATCCATTAAATGATATTATCGAATTACCGGAGTCTGCAATTTCTGAATTGTTTGTATTTATCCCTGTATTTAATAATTTACCATGTAGCATTTCATAAATTTCTCCATGATTTTCATATACATCATGTATTGGATTTGATAGGTTATAATATGTCTCTCCGTATGGCTTGACTTCCAGTGATCCATATTCCAGTAAATAATCAATGCCATTACCCGAATTTGAGTATACTACCTTTCCGGACATATTCCATGTATAGCTTCCTGACATAACCGGTATCTTTGTGTTATTCATGGTGTAATTATATATTGTATTGCCAGAAAATGCTGTGATCTCTATATTTTTAGATGCATTTACGGATAAAATCGTGACACCGGGTATTTTTATCGTATAGTTCTCAGGGAAGATAAATGTGCCATTCAGATTGAACATGATATACTGATTCCTGTAAAGTAACAGATGATTATAATCATCGTTCTGGATGACTGTTCTGTTTACTGATAAATCAGTACTGTTCACATCGAATATATGTGTATTATCCGGTGTACTATAGTAAAATATGAAACTATCTCTATACTGGAATGAATTTATTGCATAACCATATGGATCATTTATACTGCTGATAACAGAATAATTGCCATTATAATAATTGTAACGTATTATGGACATGTTACTGTCAAGGTATATTACAGAATTGAGGTTTGAATCCATGAATGCCATGGAGGAGTTGTATAACGGATACGGAATTAATGTACTGCTTTCCAATCCTATATTAGCTATAACTGCATCATCTGGAGAAATCAATTGTGTATAATTTTTTACCAAAATCCTTCCGATGGTCTGGTTAGAATATTTTCCACCGAACATGAAGCTTATATTTCCATTGGTGTAAGGATTTTTCAATGCTATAATATAGGG
>JAKAYM010000037.1 GCA_021826795.1 Thermoplasmata archaeon | reverse complement strand
CTGAAATTCAGAATAAAACAACATCTGCTAATTACATTAATGTATCAAAAAAAATTCTAGAAATGTATAATGTACATTCAGGATGTCTTGTAGCAGGTGCAATAACGGATATAAACCGTGCTGCAGATCAGGACAAACAAACAGATGTTGCAATGCCGGATCTTGGTATTTTGAACGGTACAAAGGTTAATATGGTCTTGTTTGAAGGAGATGGGGATAAAGATTATCTATTTTTTTCCAAATTTGTCTGGAATAAAATGGTAGGCTTTGCAATTTTTCCAGAAGAATATGAAATTAAACTTGAATTAAATACAATAATCTGCGGCTGGAAAAAATATAAATTATTTAATAAAGGTACTGTTATCGATAAATAGGTGATCTATGAATTACGATGCAAAAATAAAAGAAATAAACGAATACCTAGAAAGAGCAATAAATGCTGAAACCAAGGGCAATAAGGATGAAGCTATAAAACTTTATAAGATCGCTTATGATAAAATCACGGAGCTAACTAAAACACTCCCCGACGCCTTGAAAAGAAAAAAACAGGATCAGGCTGCCGCAATATTAAAAATTATAGAATCTCTTGATAAGGACACAGTTACCACCGATAAGGCATCAGAGGGAAAGAAAATCCTTGCATCGCTGGACATTAGTGAACCAGAAATTCCTGATGTTACCTTCAATGATGTGGCGGGTTTAAACGACGTAAAAAATGAGATCATGTCAAAAATAATATATCCAATGAGATATAAAGAATTATCCGAGGAATATGATATAAACTTCGGCGGTGGAATGCTACTGTTCGGTCCTCCCGGTACTGGCAAAACATTCATAGTTAAGGCTATTGCTAATGAGGTTAAGGCTAATTTTATAAATGTAAACCAGTCATCCCTGTCAAGCAAATTCTTCGGGGAATTTGAAAAAAATATATCCTCACTGTTCAAGGCAGCGTATCTACTGTCTCCCTCCATAATATTTTTTGACGAGATAGATTCCATGGTGCCCAAGAGGAGTGAGTCGGATTCAGACGCCTCCCAGCGTGGAGTTTCACAGTTATTGCAGGAAGTAGGAGGTCTGAATTCCCAGAAAAATAAAAATGTTTTTATTATCGCTGCCACAAATAATCCATGGAAGATCGATGAAGCCATCATGAGACCCGGTAGGTTTGATGTTAAAATATATGTTCCATTACCTGACTATGAGGCAAGAAAAAAAATACTGGAGCTCAATCTTATGAAAGTTAAGGCAGTAAAAAATATTGATTATGATATGCTGGCGCAGAAAACTGAGCGTTATTCAGGTGCCGATATCGAATTTATTTGTAGAAAAACACGCGAGAATAGTTTTATGGAGGCTGTAAAAATGGGTAAAAAGGTCTATATAGAAACAAATGACGTTCTCAATGTCATTTCCGGAATCAAACCATCTGTTGATGATGCATTAATAAAAAAATACGACGACTATCTAAAAACTATCAAATGATTAGAAACATGGGATTCTTATATAGCAAAATTTAATAAGTATTTAATATTACATATTATTATGGTTGGTTTTAAAATTCGAAAAAATTTCGAAGAAAAGGCTCTGGAAGGTCAATCAAAAATTAGAACGCAGATAGGGGCAATTAACAGAGGTATCCGTGATTATCAGAGAATCAGGGACGCCTATTATCAAGATGCCTTAACAGCCAGTCAACAGGGAAATACCCAGAAGGTTCAGCTTTTTGCTAATAATGTGGCCCAGATAGATACCGCTATAGCCGGTCTTGAGGATATGAAACTGCTATTGGACAATGTATCTCTAACATTAAAGTATATGACAACTTCACACACTATAAATTCTGCAATCGGTGACAGTGCGGATATACTGAGATTGAGCCAGGTTTCTGAGAAAGAGATAGCTCAATTCACCCAGGACTTAGAAAAATCCATGACATTAAGCGAACAGGCATCGGATATTTTGATGAATCAGATAGAATCAATATCGTCAACAGTTACTTCAACTGCTCAGGTGAAAACCCCGAAGGCCCAGGATATTGTAAATTCCATGACTGAGAACAAAAGTTCTACCGATTATGTAGAATCCACTCCCCATACAGAAGCCAAACCTCTAACTGCAGAAGAAAAGCGCCTGGAAGATATAATAAATCAGGCCAAGAAAACCCAGGAAGAGCATTCAAATTAATTTTTTTCGGATGAAAGGATTATTAGAATGTAGAATTTAAAAATTCTATATGTTTTATTTAAGATGAATATTTGATTGATATCCATCATTCTAGCATTTAGAAGCGGAAATCCTATGCATGAGTGTGTAAAGGAAGTCAGGATGTGCAATTCAGGCAGCAATAAAACTTTATGCGTCTCGGAATTTTATATATTTGGCCAGAAGTTCATTGTTAACTGATGGTTTGCTGGCATTTACAACTTCTAAGATATCATTTTCTGTTATATTTCTCACAACGCCTGTTTTTGTGGCTTCTTTGAATACATTCTCCTTTGTTTTATTGCAAACGTATTTTATATCAGCAGCAGAGAAATTTTCTGTAATACTGGAAAGATAATCATAGTCCATCTTATCATGTATGGCGTTTTTTAAATACATTTCAAAGAGAAGTTTCCTGGCTTTCACATCAGGTGGTGGAATATATATGCGCTCTCCAAATCTTCCAGGTCTAAGGAAAGCCTCATCAATATCCCATGGATTGTTGGTTGCCCCTATGATTAACAATGTATGTTTTCTTGCAACGATTCCATCCATTTCTGAAAGTAGTGCCGGAACAGCCCTTTTCATATAACTGGAATTGGTTTTAGCCCGCTTAGGGGTAATTGCGTCAATTTCATCGAAGAATAATACTGCAGGAGAATGCTTTGATGCATATTTGAAAAGCGTTTCAATATTTTTTTCAAATCTCCCGAACCACTGATTGAGCAAATTGGAAGGATTTATATTGATAAAGTATGCACGGGCTTCATGGGCTATGGCTCTTGCTATGAACGTTTTTCCATTCCCCGGTGGGCCATACATAAGAATTCCCCCGCCTGCATTGATATCATATACCTTTGCGAGGTCCTTTTTTACCAGAGGTAAAAGTATTTTGACCTTTACTTCATCCTTGACCATATCCAGTCCAGCAACATCATCAAATGAAATGTCAGGGATATTTATATTATCAATGCCCATTGCATCAAGAAATTCCTGATCCTCCGGAGTATTTTTCATGTTCAGATCCTGATCTTTAATAACTTTATTTTCACTATTGACGTGCATGGATTCTTTCTGGAGCTGATTTTGATCTGATTGCTCTGCTTCCATATTCATACCCTGTTCTTTATCGAGCTTATTAATCTCATCCTTTCCACTGGATGCATCTATCTTATTTTCCCTAGAATTTTCCATATTATGGAGTTTCTCTTTCAGATTCTCTGCTATGGTAAATATGGACTCTGCCTGCTGCTTCCTGTGTGCCGCCACTTCAGGATTTTTAACTTTTGACGCTTCTACCAGGAGTTTCGCCGCTCCTGTATATAATTCAATGGCCTCTCTTATACGGTTCTTATTTTCTGCTTCTTGCGCCTTCTTTATTAACAGGATAGAATCATCTACAAGGGTCATAATATACAATACAATGGAAATAATTAAATATTTCTTAAAATCCAACCATAAATCAATTTATATTCCATATGACCATAAATATACATTACAACAAATTTTATATACTGTTCTATTATATATAGAACGATAATAATGACAGAAGAATACCGTGTTAAATGTCCGAAATGTGGAAATGAATTTACAGTGAATTATTCACAGTGGAATTCTCTTTCTGATCCTGAAGTCGGCGTAATATTCAGATATGGACCACATGTATTTTCATGCAAATGCCCGGAGTGCCATAAAAGATCAAGATACCATGTTACTGAGGATGACGAAGTTACCGTCGGAACCATGGAGGAAGATGAGGGAGATAATGAATCCTGATATATTATTTTATCAGCTTATACCGGAGTAACGCTGTTCGTTACAGTCCTGTGGACACTGAATATCGGAAAGATGTCAAGGAGAATCAGGGTACTGGGAAAAATAATTTCAGAAAATCACATTCAGAAGCATTGAATGGTAATATCTGAATATTTATTGGCCACTTCAAAAACTCTTTATATATTATAATGCTTTATTTTCAATGGGATCATATAGGGGATTACATAATATAAAGGATACATACAGTTCGTATTATTTAAAAATAAAGGATCATGGCTTCATAGTAAACAACAGAACCGCTGCCTTGGTTGGGCTTGATGGCACTGTGGACTGGGCATGTTTCCCTGATTTCAATTCAAATCCGGTTTTTGATTCGATTCTGGATGCACAGAAAGGTGGATACTTTAAAACCAAACCACTGATGGCATGCCATGTAAATCAGTATTACGAGGAATTTACCAATATACTCATTACCGAATTTATAAATAGCGATCACGTTGTTTTGAGACTTACAGATTTCCTTCCGGTTTCCAGTTACAGTACCATAAATTTTCCTGAAATACACAGATTTATCGAGGCACCATATTCCGATATAGATATTAATGTAAATGTGAAACCGGATTTCAATTTCGGCACAGACCATGTAAAAATTTACGAAAACAGATATGGCTACCTTTTTTCTTCTAAAAATAATACACTGGGAATTTCCACTAATTTGAAACTCAATAAGAGAAATGGGGAGGTTTATAATAATATAACCATGAAGAAAGGGACTTACCACTGGATCGTGGTATTGAGCGGTGTGAGGCAAATAGGTAGTGTTGAACAGTACAGTTCATATGACCGGCTTGAGGAAAGCAGGAATTACTGGAGATCCTGGACAGGTAAAATAAATTACAGTGGTCTTTACTATGATTATGTTCTGAGATCTGCACTTACACTGAAAGGACTATTCTATGAACCCACCGGAATGATGGTTGCAGCTCCTACTACAAGTTTGCCGGAAATCATAGGTGGCGAAAGAAACTGGGATTACCGTTATACATGGATACGTGACACCGCATATGTAATAGAATCACTTTCCCTTATAGGTTTGAAGGATGAGGCTTCAAAATTCCTGTATGATTTAATGGCAATAGTCCAAAAAGATTCAAGAGTAAGAACAATATATCCTATCAATTCTACAGACAATACGGATGAAATAGATATAAATTTTTCAGGTTATATGAATTCCAGACCCGTAAGGATTGGAAACAAGGCTTCAGATCAATTGCAGATAGACCAGTACGGGTCAATTGTGAATGCAGTATTCAGGTTCTATGAGGCAGGCGGGCTGGTTACAACATATCTGTGGGATTTTATTATAGAAATACTGGACACTTTAAAGGATATATGGCAGGTGCCAGATTCCAGCATTTGGGAATTCCGGTCTGAGCCGAAGCACTATCTCTATTCCAAATTCATATCATGGACTGCATTCCACAGGGCTATTCTCATGGGAAAATCACTTGGTTACCATGCACCCTACCGGGAATGGATGAAAGTCAGGACAGAGATTAGAGAAGAAATCATGGAGAAGGGATACAATTCAAATGTAAATGCATTTACACAGTATTACGGCAGTGAAGAGGTAGATGGATCCATTCTCAGAATGCCCCTCACTGGATTTATCAAAGCCAGCGATCCAAAATTTCTTTCGACTCTGGAAAAGGTTGAAAGGGATTTAAAAAATAAGGATGGAATTTTTATCAGGTACAAAAACGATGATGGGTTGACAGGCAAGGACAACGGATTTCTTTTACTCTCTTTCTGGTACGTGGAAGATTTAATCCTCATGGACCGTATAAAGGATGCCAAGGAAATATTTGAGGATCTGTTATCATACTCCAACCATTTAATGCTATTCTCGGAGGAAGTGAATTTTGATAATAGCAATGAAATGCTGGGGAATTTCCCTCAGGCTATTACACATCTCGGTGTTATACGGGCCGCTGTAAAATTGAACAGGGCTATGAGGAAAAAAGGTGAAAACTTCAATAAATAAACTTTTTAATTATCAGGTATTATATTTTCATGGATAAGCTTTTTATTGTGACCAGTAGGGCGCCCTTTTCTTATCGCACACAGGGAGGCAAGAATATCAGAGTGCCTAACGTTGGAGGGGTCGCAACTGCCCTGAACAGCGTTCTCAGGAGGTATGGCGGCAGATGGGTTTGCTGGGGTGATAGCAGAATTGACCGGGCGCATGAGGAAGAGGATGTGGAAGGTTACACGATCCGGCGAATATACCTTACCGATAAAGAGAAGCTTGGATTTTATAATAGCTATTCTAACAGGGTGCTATGGCCACTTTTCCATTACTTCAGGAATAACATAAAGCTGGATGCCACCGGGTTCAAATATTATTATATTGCAAATGAAAAATTTGCTGATGCAATAATGGAAAAAATTGACAGTAAAACTACTATCTGGATCCACGATTACCAGTTAATGATGGTCCCATCAATACTCAGGAATATGGGTATAAATAATAATATTATATTTTCGTGGCATATTCCATGGGTATCACCTGAATTCTTCAGCATACTTCCAGAGGGAAAATTTCTTGCAAGGAGCGTTGCAAAGGCAAACCTGATAACATTCCATATACGACTTTATGAAAAAAATTTTCGGAACACACTGGAGTATAACAATATTAATCTGGTCAGTCATCTCCGGACTCTTGCTGTTCCCCTGGGCATCGATACCAAACTTTACAAGCCACTTACTGGAAAACACGGGCTTCATCACATGAAGAAAGTTTCTATTATATTCTCCATAGACAGGATGGATTATACCAAGGGCCTTATCCAGAGGGTAAAGGCCATCGATAAGGTCCTTAGCTACAGAAGAGATCTTGCCGGAAAATTTGTATATTTAATGAATGTCACTCCCAGCAGGGCGGGAATTCCGGAATATGATGAAATAAAACGCCAGCTGGAGATGGAAATCGGGAGGGTAAATGGCCTGTACAGTACCTCTACATGGGTTCCGATAATCTATATGTACCGTAAGATACCGTTCAAGTCTTTATTGACTCTCTACTCAAATGGTGATATTGCCCTGATTACACCCCTGGTTGACGGCCTCAATCTTGTGAGCAAGGAGTTTGTGGCAACAACCAGGAAAGGTGTTCTGGTACTTTCTAAATTTGCAGGTTCGGCAGATGGATTGAAAGGTGCGCTGATCGTGAATCCTAATAACATAAATGAAATAGCAAGCTCCATCGTACGTGCCCTGGAAATGAGCAGCGAGGAAAGAAAATTGAGGCTTGAAAAGATGAAGAAATATGTAATCACAAAGAATAGCAACTGGTGGTACAGAAGAATTATAAATGTTGCTGACAGTAATTATGATAATGCATGAAAATGAACTATTTGAAGTTGCGAAAAGCATAAAATACAAAGTACCACAGATTTTTCTAGATTACGATGGGACACTTGTTCCCATAATCAAGGATCCCGAAATCAACCAGGCGGATGGTGAATTGATTAACCTGCTATCATCACTTGCCCGTTCATATGAAACATACATAGTTACAGGTAGGGATGTAAAAGAAATAACTAACTTTATAGGTGAATATAACATAATCGGGCTTCATGGCGCGACCTTCCGTATAAACGGTGAAACACTATTCATGCCCGGCTTTCATGAATATGAGGAGCTATCTCTCAAACTGTATAGGGAAAACTACTGTATGATTGATATATTCTCCGGCCTTAACATTTACAGGAAATCAGGAGGCGTATTATTCCATATGGGAAACATTTTTAGCAAATGCACAAGAGACGCCCTAATTCAGGCAGTTAAATCCCTAGCATTACAATATAATATGGAGGTGTACACCGGCATAGACATTCTTGAATTGAGGATACCAGGTATAAACAAAGGTAAGTCAATTAAAATGGTAAGAAATTCTGACAGACAGGCGATCATCATAGGGGATGATGCCACAGATGAAGATGCCTTTCAAATGAATTCCGATGCCATTACGGTGAAGGTTGGCAATCAAAACACTTCAGCCGGATACAGTATAAGTTATTCTTCTGTAAGGCCATTTTTACGGACACTTCTCAATGCACCATAATATATTCTTAATCCGCTTATCTCATAAAATTCAGAAAATCCATGTCCTCCATCCCTGTAAATCGAATTTTATACATACTCTTCACCCTGTTTGAGCTCATACTATAATTCAGGGGCTGCCTATTATTTAAACTTATAAATGGGCATCTATCATCACGAATAGAATCATAAAGATGTTTACCGAATTGATACAATGTCATAGCATCATCCCCTCCTGCGTTAATGGTATCCCGGTCAATATCATCCAGTGCCCGACCAACTATTATTGAGAGATCCGAGTTTAGTACCGGATTCAGTATCACGTTATTATCCAGTTTCAGCGGGATATTTCCCCTTATGGCAGTAAGTATATCGGTATATATATTATAGGTACATTTTCCGTAAGCCATACCGCTTCTTGCTATTATATAATGGTCATTACTCCTAACAAGCTCCTCAGCATTTAGCATCACCTTCCCGTATGTTGTTTCCGGTTCCGTAATGGATTTCTCTGTTTTCTGTTCCAGAGAAGATGAATAGACCATCTGGTTTGATATAAGTATCTTTTTTCCATGTTCAAATCTGGAATTTATAAGTTTCTGAACCGCTTTAACCATTTCCATATTCATATTAGTTGAATAAAATGGAACATTGAAGTTATTTATTATATAATCAAAACCATCATGAAGTTCCATAATTGATTCTATGTAATTTTCCATTCCTTTTTGTGGATAGAGTAAGTATATTTTATAAATATCGGCAAAATCTTTTGCAAATCGGAAACCGAAGCTTTCCTCGCCGTCCATAAGCAGAATACTTTTCATATATACAAATTCAATTCCGGGATATAAGTATGTATATATTTTACTGATAAACATTTTATTAAAATATAATTTGTAGGTAAATATTTATATATTATTTTGTAATATTAAATAACAGATATTCATGGAAAAGAAAAATATCAGTTTTATATATCTCGCCATTACAGTAATAATAATGACATTTTCGATGAGGGCAACAAACAATATGATAATTACCACTGTGCCACTTATCGCAAAAATAGATCTTGGTTTTTCAAGTTTTCTGGTGGGAATCATATCTGCCATTATATATTTGTTTACTTTCACAGTTACTTTTTATATTAACCCCAGACTTAATTCCAGCCTACGGAGGAAACTGTTCATCGGTGCAAACATTGCCATACTGGTAGCGCTGGTAGGTTATTATTTTGCCAATGGCATAACCATATGGCTAATTTCTGCATTCGCAGGACTGGCTTACGGCATCATGATGCCCAATCTCATCACTTCATCCTCATTATTAAGGGATCAGAAAGAACGTGAAAGATTAATCTCGCTTTATTCAGTAGGACTCAGCCTTAGCCTTATCCTCGGACCAAGTATCGAGGATTATGTACTGACCTTCGTGACATACAGGAATGTATTCCTTGTTTTTATACCGGTAGTAATCGCGGGGATAATTGTATCCACTATGATAAAATTCCCTGAAACAAAGAACGAAACCAGGGTCAATGTAATGAAAAACGATGGCCTAAGGGCCAGTATATTTACAGTAACAACATACAATATTCCCTTTGCCGCCTTGAGTATTTTCCTGACCTTATATGCGATAACCAGATTTCATGTTTCAGGTGCAGTCGCATATTCTCCATATATCTATTTCTTCTCCGTATCATTCCTTACAAGAATTGCCATTACCATACACCCTTTAAAGCATATAAAAATCCCCCTGATTATTTCTATAATTATAACAGGGTTTGCACTTTCCATGTTTCCCTTTCTCTCCACGTTTACGGAGTTCATCCTACTCATGATGTTGCTGGGAATTCCTCATGGGTCAATATTCCCGATGTCCACAATCATGATCGCCAGGGGGACAACCGTTGAACAGAGAAGTGCGGCCAATTCATATTTTATGGCATATAACAATGTATTATTCATGGTTATCCCACTGGTATTTGGTTATATTTTGGGATTCATTGGATATGATTACTCCTTCTTCATACTCATAATTCCGGTTATAGCATCGGCAATATACTTGTTCAAAAAATACGGGAGCAATTCAACAATATTCATTTCAAATCTGAAGCATCAGAAAAATATGGCAGTTGATGAACGCCAGAAAGCATGAACCAAATATTCAAAGGATTTTGTTGAATAATTATACAATTTTAAATAGATTTATATTTCATATTAACATTATTTTTTGATTTTATGGACGAACAGGATAACAGCACACTGGATGACATGTTTCGGAAATTAAACTCCACTCCTGACGGGCTGACAAATGCCGAGGCGGAAACCAGGATCCAAGAATATGGATATAATGAAGTTGCTGAGAAGAAGCAGAGCAATATTATCAAATTTCTGAAAAAATTCTGGGCTCCGATCCCATGGATGCTTGAGGTTACCATTATCATAACATTTTTTCTTCATAAATACGACGACACAATTATAATACTGTTCCTTGTTATGTTCAACGGCGTTATATCCTACACACAGGAATCCAAGGCAGATAATGCTGTCGAACTGCTGAAACAGAAATTATCGGTCCAGGCAAGGGTTTTACGGGATAAAAAATGGTCGGTCGTACCGGCAAGAATGCTCGTTCCCGGTGATGTCGTTCATCTCAGGCTTGGCGATGTAATACCCGCAGACATAAAAATTATGGATAATGAACTGGAGATTGACCAGTCTGCACTTACCGGAGAGTCTCTATCCGTGACAAGAGAGAAGGACGGTACTGTGTATTCCAGTTCCATAGTTAAACGTGGTGAAGCAAACGGTTTGGTTGTGTCAACCGGTTCAAAAACCTATTTCGGTAAAACCACAGAACTCGTGGAAAGCGCACAAACAAAATCACACATAGAAGAGCTCATAATGAGCATAGTCAAGGATTTAATAACAATAGATGTACTTCTGGTTATTGCACTGGTATTCTTCTCCATTTATGAGGGGGTAAGTCTCACCGATGTTATACCCTTCGCCCTGGTTGTGCTTATAGCATCCATTCCGGTTGCACTTCCTGCCACATTTACCATTGCAATGGCCCTCGGTGCCCTTCATATGTCCAAGCGTGGGGAAATAGTTACGAGGCTTTCAGCAATAGAGGATGCTGCATCCATGGATACGCTGTGCATGGATAAGACCGGCACCATAACAGAGGATAAGCTCACACTCCGGGAACCCAAAGTTTATTCCGGAGACGAATCGGGACTTATACTCTATGCATCGTATGCATCTGAGAGGGAAAGCCAGGACCCCATAGATAATGCCATACTGGACTACGCCGAAACCAAATCCATAAAGCCGGATTATTCACTGAGAACAAAATTTGTGCCATTTGATCCGGCAATTAAAAGAACAGAGGCAGTAATAGTGGAGAATGGAATTCAAACCAGAATAATAAAGGGTGCACCCCAGGTTGTCGCAAATCTATCCGGAAATATCCCCGATTCATACATAGACGATGTTAAATATTTTTCTTCACAGGGTTTCAGAATTATCGCAATAGCAACAGGAACAGATAAGCTGGAGATAAATGGAATTATACCATTATACGACCCTCCAAGGAAGGATTCAAAAATGCTTATTTCCGATCTAAAGGATATAAACGTTTCACCGGTAATGATAACAGGGGATAACCGACTAATAGCCGAGGAGGTGGCAGGTGAAATAGGGCTGGACAAGAAATTATGCGACACCTCCAGCGTAAAGAATAATGCTGTGTCGTCATCGGATTGTTCAGTGTTTGCTGAGGTATTTCCACAGGATAAATATTATATTGTCAAGGCATTGCAGAAAAGCGGGCACATAGTCGGCATGACCGGGGATGGAGTAAATGATTCGCCGGCGCTGAAGCAGGCAGAATTCGGCGTTGCCGTTGCATCAGCCACTGATGTGGCAAAGGCTTCCGCAAGCGTTGTTTTAACCCATCCCGGGCTTACAGATATAGTTGACGGAATAAAATCGGGAAGAAGAATCTATCAGAGGATGCTCACATATACACTGAATAAAATCATGAAAACTATCCAGGTGGCATTCTTCCTTACGCTTTCATTTTTTGTGGTAAGATTCTTTGTTACCACACCGTTCGATGTTATACTGTTAATATTTGCAAACGATTTTGTTACAATGTCCATAGCAACGGATAATGTAGGCTATTCACTGAAGCCAGAAAAATGGCGGGTCAGGTCACTGATTTCATCATCCGTTATACTTTCATCAATGCTTGTAATTGAGGGCTTTATTTTCCTTTACATCGGCATGCATGCGCATCTTGGCATCAATGAACTCCATACATTCATATTTGATATGCTTGTATTCTCCGGGCAGTTTACAGTGTATATGGTAAGGGAAAGAAAAAGGTTCTTCAGTTCCAGGCCATCAAATATTCTGCTGATTTCCAGCATACTGGACATACTTGTTATATCACTGCTTTCATATTACGGAATACTAGTTACGGCAATCCCACCGGAATTCATAGTGATAAGCATAGTAATAACCTTTGTCTGGATGGTATTCATGGATTCAATAAAAAACATCGTTTTCAGACATTATAAAATATAATTATTTATTTCATAAGTTTCTTCTGGTAGTTTCCGATTTCGATATATTAATTTATAACTTGATATTATATTTGAATGGAAGACCTCAAAGGCAGGAATGGAATAGTTTGTGCGGGAAGCACCGGTATAGGGAAGGGAATAATATCAGTACTTACAAAATATGGTGCAAATATTACAACATTTTCTAGAAAGAAGGAAAAGATTGATAATCTAAAAACTGAAATACTGAAAAAAACAGGGACTGAAATAAACGCCATAACTGCGGACCTCTCCCGGAAAGATGATTTAGTAAGGGTTATTGATTCAGCCCATGATAAATACGGAAAGATTGATTTTCTTGTAATGAACTACGGGGACCCCAGGGTGGATCCATTCATGGAATTAACCAACTCTGACTGGGATTACAACATAGAAATGATCCTGAAATCCACGATCAGGATGTCGGAGATGTGTGGAGAGGACATGATTAAATCAAGATACGGTAGAATCGTATATGTAACATCCATGACAACAAAAAATCCCCTGCAAAACTTTGCCATTTCAAATTCATTAAGATCTGCTGTTGTTGCCCTGGGTAAAACCCTTTCAATTGAGCTCGGTAAATACAATATTACAGTAAATTCAATATCACAGGGTTATTTCTATACACAAAGATTGCAAAATATAATCGCGAAAAATGCCAATTCTTCGGGTAAAACAGTAGCTGAAGTTGAAACAGGTCTCAAATCAGAAATACCATTGGGCAGGTTCGGGATGCCGGAGGAAATAGGCAATCTTGTTGCGTTTCTGTGTTCTGGTCTTGCATCGTATATCAGTGGAACGAATATACAGATAGACGGCGGGGCCGTTAAATCTGTATGAATATCTTTGTGACATTCTCTCCTATCTAAATATAGGAGCTTCCCGCTTCCACAGAAAAACTTGCCTTATCAGGTATAGGCTTCCCCTCCACGGGCATACATTCCCCACAGTCCGTGGGTATCTTTCTCTTCTTATGCCTGCTCTTCTTTGGTTTCATTATAATAAAGTTATTGAATATCTTTCTGAACCCTGCATGCAGTACATTGATTGCAGCATTGTCATCCCTGTCCATAG
>JAKAYM010000036.1 GCA_021826795.1 Thermoplasmata archaeon | reverse complement strand
TAGTGCACACTGGATAATGCACATAGGAATAAATGATGATGCATATATAGCAAAAAGGATCTTTATAATAAGTAAACTTATGCCATTTTTAGCCTCCATTACTATTATTACTGTCATGACAACTGCAATTATAATTCCTATAAGTGCTATGTATTTTATTTTAGAACTTCTGGCATTGAGGGAAGAACCGGAAGTTTTTGAAATAAAGGAAAGAAAACCGAAATTATTTTTTATAATAGCTTTCTCAGGAGTAAGTCCAATAAATGAAATATTATTCTTTTCATTTGCATCGCTTCTTCTGGACTTTCTACTGCCTATAACATTAGTTATTCCAACATCCGCCTTCATTAAAACACCAGAAGCCAGAATGGTGAGAACTATTGTGGAACCTATTGCAATCAATGTTCCTGTAAGTATATGCCCGAAGAGAAATGCGGCTGGAGAATATGGAGTAATGAGGGCAGAAACAAAGAACAGTGCAATAAGTACGCTCAGCACCAGTTTGACAGCACTTCCAAATCTGGTCATTACTATGACAAACGAAGTGACAAGAATACTCACTGCAAATAAATCAAGGATCATTAACGGTTTATCGGGACTGGAAGCTATTATTCCGGAACCTATAAGAAAGGACATCAATAAAAATAATAATCCCTGATACAGATATGCAGATACATAGAGAACAGAGGCAAAATCTCTTCTTTTTATAGAAGAAACGAAAAGGAAATTCATATCAGATTTCATTACAGGGACTGTGCCTGTAAATCCGAAACCTACTATGAAGAAGGATACCAGAATGAGATACGCATACTGGTAGTAAGGATCAAGGGAGCTCCTGTACAGGGATATTAAAAGGATAGAGTATACCAGCAATAAACCTATTGTAATTAGATAAGCCTTCGTGTATCTTGTAGATATTATCAGCTTTAAAATTTTAGAAAACATCGATCATCAGCTTTTCCACAACGTCCTCTATGCTTTCGTCCCCGGTAACCATACCCTTTAGCTGATCCATTGTTCCGGTCCATGTTATCTTTCCCCTATTTATAATTATGATATTCTGGGAAAGCCTTTCTGCAATTTCCATTATATGTGTTGACACAAGTATGGTTGCATTGAGTTTCTCCAGCATGGTTATAACCTTTTTCTGGGTTGGAATATCAAGATAATTCAGGGGCTCGTCCAGTAGAACAATTTTGGGATTATGTATAATTGCCAATGCAACAGAAACCTTCTGCCTGTTTCCACGTGATAAAGTCATGACCCTATTGTTGACATATTCCCTCAAATCAAGCCCGTTAATAAGATCTTCAATTCTGTTGGAAAGATCAGGGACTTCCCTGATAGCTCCTATATACTCAAGATTTGAAAGGACAGTGAGATTCGGGTAAGGATAGGCATCCTCCGGTAGATATCCAAGAAATTTTTTCGCATCAACTGTTACAGGATCGAGTCCACCGATTTTTGCGGATCCAGAATCCGGTTTCAGTAGACCTGCAAGTATTTTGAGGGTTGTAGATTTACCGGCGCCGTTGGGACCAAGAAGAGAATATTTTTCTCCGCATTTAATTTTGAATGTGATATCATTCAGGGCAACAAAATTTTTATAGCTTTTTACTACATTAGAAGCTTCAATACAGCCGTTCTGATCCTCCATCATAATTGGAGTTATCGGAAGAATTCATATAAAACTTATCATAGTGCTACTAAAATACCCCGTATTTCTTGCATTAACATAGTTTTATAATGTCTATAGATTTAAGCGATAGACCTATTTTTCTGTAATGTACAAGCCGTTGAAAGATATGGATATTTTTCAGATATTGCATCAAGGATCATGAATTTAATTTTAACAACCGCCTCGTGGACACCTATCCTTCCAGCCATTGTTTCAAGTGCAGTATCGTACTGTGTAAGATTATGCCGGATATAATTTACCTCAATTCTCTCAAGAAATGTTTTATCAGATTTTGGAGTAGCATAGTCAAAAGAAAAATTATTTCTTTCCATCCCAATCATTTCATGGAAATCGTTATAACTTCTTATGGCATTTTTCAGCAAACTCTCCTCTGGAATCACTTTTATTCTGAATGTCATATGGTCAATCTGTTCCAGTAATTCCTGTTTTTTCAGGTTCGCAACATTTTTCATGGTTTTAGACCTACTCTCTGCCTTCAATTTTTGGGCAATAAAACTTTCCTCTGATTCAGCAGCCAGAACTCTTGCCATAGCATAAAGTTTCATGGGCGGCGCTGATCTGTACATAGGATTGTCCTTTTCTGCATCTGCATCTCCTAGGAATTTTTTAATCATGCTTTCTGTCCATCCTCTCTGTTTCAGCATTGATTTGTTAATATATTGAATTTCCTGCTTGTTGACGCCTTTTTTCAGTTTTATCCCTCTTTAACCTGACTTATTTATAGATATCCTGAATATTAATAGTTTTCTCTGCTTATTTAAGTACAGAAAATTTTCAAGTAGGTTATTTAATTCATATCCCTACTTTTATTTATTATACTCATTGCAGAAATAAACTGTTATCCTTATTTTCTATACTATATTCCAATGCTTTATAGTCCTTATATTGAGACCTGAACAAAAGGTACTGGTTTTCATTGCCATAAAATACTAAGTAATTCATTATATCTAACTACAATGTGGGTTTACACTGACCTTGAATTGTGATTATACTGACGCCAATTATTTAAGGAGTTTTAAAAATTCATCCATTGATATGTTGGCCTGTTTTAATATTGCCTTTAATAAACCCTTCCCTATTTCATCATGCATGGGGACAGTTATCCTCTTATTTTGTTCATTAATCAAAATTACATGGCTGCCGGTTTGATGATCAAAACTGTAACCTATTTTAGACAATGCCTTTATAACATCGCGGCCTGATAATACAGGAATCCTAGGCATTTACAGTTATCTCCTCTGCATTGTCCCTTGGTATCTTTTCATTATGTTTTTTCAATGATTCAATATATGCTGTAATAGCCTCTTTAATATTTATTAATGCCTCTTTTTTTGTTTTCCCCTGAGTAAAGCAGCCTGGAAGTGCGGGCACATTTACAAGGTAATACCCATCCACATCCTTTGTTATTATAACTGTGTATTTCATATATTACATGTATAACATGAAAACTATTTAATTTTTAGTGTCTTTATACTCCTTAGAATTCATTCAGATAATATTTATACAAAATTTACAGTGTTTATTTTTCAAGTTTCTTTAATAATATACATTACTTATTCCAGGATTCTCCTTTAAATACTGACCATTTCTATCTTCGTTATGTTCCCAGGCTTCTCTTGAACTGACCTTGCTATTATGTCTTTGACATTAAATATGTTTCTATTGTCATATTTCATGTTTTATTAGGTCCTGGTTTTAAAAGATTTATTTCTCAACGTTATTTAATTACAGTTTCATTGTTAAAACGGTGTTTATATTTCCACATAATATTTTATAAAACAGAATTTCTGGCAAAATAAATAATGCTAATGTCTAAAAATTTTCAAAACATTAATATTTTAAATGTCAATATTTAAAAATGGAAGAATTGATTTTTTTAAATGATGGATCGTATGAGCTGGATGCAGGAGCCTATTTCGGTATAGTGCCCAGGGCTATATGGTCAAAATATTTCAGGGATAGGGATAATAAAATAAGGATAACGACCAATGTGCCCATGTTGAATATAAATAATAAGCATATAATCCTGGATGCGGGAATAGGAAATAATTTCTCAGGTAAATTCAATAAGATTTTCAATCCGGTAAAGGATCATGATATTGAAGAAACACTCCAGAATGATTATCATATCACCAGGGTGGACGATATTATAGTCTCTCATATGCATTTCGATCATTGCGGTCATGTATTTTCAAAGAATAGCCTTTTCAGAAAGTCAAAACTTATTGTACAGAAAAAAGAATTACATGCCTTCAGGCATCCAAATCAGTTTACCAGGGGAAGTTATATAAAAGACAGGATAATTCCTGAAATTTATGCACTGAACGGTTCCAAAAGGATAAATGCAAATGTTAGCACCATAATAACCGGTGGCCACAGTGAGGGGCATATGGTTACAGTGTTTAATATAAATTCAAAGAAGTATATGTACGGTGGAGACCTGTTTCCATCTGCATTTCACATAAAGCCATATTATATAACAGCCATAGATTCATATCCTCTTGATACACTCCGGATAAAAAACAAACTTCTGAAAAAGGCAATAAAAGAAAGTATTAGTATTATATTCAACCATGATATGGATAATGTCATTGCCAGAGTATATGGAACTCCGGAAAAACCTGAACTCGAATTTCATGATATCAAAAACTCATTATATTAATTAGTATAAAATTGAGTAATAAATTAGTAATTAATTATTCTGAATTTCATGAATCTGGGCTCTGGAAAAGTTCCTTATCATAATATTTTTATGTAAAGTTATGAACGTATAGAATATAACATTAATTTTAAATATAGATTATCATTCCTTAAATATGGAAAATATTGATACACAGACAATAGTCAATAAAGATGCTGTAAATTTAATAGCTGCTTCATATATTATGCTGGCTTTTACCTTTATACTGGTTTTCAATACAGTATAAACAGACTTTTCTATGCTTATTGGAGCCATAGGTCTTATTATATTTCTAACACAGGCCAAACACATAAAATCGGAAATACGAATGTTTGTTTATGCTGGAATTATAATATACATCACTGCATTTTTTATGTCTATTTTTTATGTATTAGTAACTGTCTCCACCGCTGCAAATGCCATAGTGAGCCATTCTCATGGAAATGAATTTTCTGGAGAATATTTTGTTAAATATTTCTATAACAATTATTTTATATTTTCTATAATATTACTGGTTATTTACACAATCACTTACATATTGATTTCTTATAAATTTTTCCTTAGAGGTGAATTTCTATTCATCGCAGGTATAGTAACTGCAGGAGTACTGGAATTAATATACACTATTATGAATTTTATCAATATGAAGGCAATTATAGGAAGCGAGAATATAAAGTACAGTGATATTGGAGCTCTTGAATCATCCATAAAATATGCGGGCAATTCCGGTTACCCGCTTATGATAAAGATAGCAGCAGTAATTCTATACGCAGGCTTGTTTATCTACCTGGGGATTTATATCAGTAAGCATCCAAACAATTATATTGAAAAGACTGAACCTCCAGAAATATGAAATACTTATAATAATAAATTCTGACTATATTAATAGTAATAGAGTTTTAAGCAAAAAGAAATTAATAGTTAAAATAATATAAGTATTTCACAAATCACTTATATTCTCCATTTTTTTGGGGAAATATTAAATATTTTTGACTTATATATTATACGTGTACAGGAAAATCAAGATAACCGTTGCTGTATTCTTTGTCATAATTATGATATTATCCACAATTTCAATTATGAATTACCAGAACGGCGGAAACGTCGATATTCAATACTTAAATGACCCGGGAAAAAAATACACATCAGGCTTGATTGCCGGTACACTCAATTTATTCCAGAATTCATCGATAAATGGAACTTATTCTAATTATGCACCTGTTAAAGAATCCCATGACGTGGCTTATAATAGCCTCAACGGATACATTTATCTGTCAGGCTACTCTCCAAATTTTATATATGTAGTTAACCCTGTGAATAATCGTATCATTAAATTCATCCCGGGTGTTTCATCTCCCAGGGACATTGTATACGATAAATTCAATCACAATATATACGTAGCCGATTATTCCTCAAACAGCGTATCCGTAATAAATACGCAGTCGAATCGGGTTGTTAAGAATATTTATGTGGGATATGATCCTGTTGCCCTATCCTATAGTAATACAAATAAAGAATTGTATGTTACCAGTAGTAGATGTAATTCTGCCCCATGGTACAGGGATGGGAATATAACTGTTATTAATACATTAACTGATAAAACAGTGCAAAGCATCGACGTTGGGCATTATCCTGACAATATGTATTTTGACAGAAATTTAGATTTACTCTTTGTTGCAAACCGTGGATCGTCCAATATAACCGTAATAAATACGACATTAAATAGGATAACGAAAAATATTATGTTGAAACCGGAAAGAGACCCACAGGGAATTATATTGAATAAAGAAACCGGTCTCTTAAATGTAATAACGGGATCTGGAAATATAGTTTATATTAATCCGGCAACATTTGAGATCACCAGGAATATAAATACAACTGAGAACGCTCAGTCAGAGGTTTTTGATGTCATAAATGATAATGCGTATCTATTTGATAACTCAGCTAATCAAATATCAGTTCTGCATGAAAGACGGCTGATAGAGAATATTACAGGTGTTATAAAACCTGTATCAGGTTTATTCATCAAAAAACTCGATGCTATATATGTAATCTCATCTGCTTCCACCTATATTTATGTTTTAAATGCAACAAATTCTAATATTTACAATAAGATTCTGGTGCGGGATCATCCTGAACACATGGCATACGATTCCCTCAACGGAAATATCTATATAACAAACCGGTGCGCAAACAATGTACTGATTATGAATAAAGATGAAAAAATAATAGGTACAATAAAAGTGGGTAAAAACCCTGATGGAATTGCCTTTGATAGTTACAATAATCGTTTATACGTTGCCAATACTGATTCCGGTGATATATCCGTAATAAACGCCTTAAATAATGGGGTCGTAAATAACATATCAATGCCCTCTGATCCAACAAAAATCCTGTTAAACCCTGCCGGTAACAATCTTTATATTGCGAGCTATTGTTCAAAAAATATAACATTAATAGATACCAGAGATAATAAAATAACAGGTATAACATCCCTGAATGGAAATATTCGGGGATTTACTCTGGATACAGAAAACAATAATGTATATGTGGTCACCACCTGTTATAATAATAGTTTATACGTTATGAATTCTAATATTACAATTATAAATAGAGCGGGTAATTATAGCCATAATCCAGCCTGCATACTTTATGATATTGAGGATAATATGATTTATACAACAAATATTAATAATGGAACAATGTGCGTTTTTGATCCGGGTACAAACAAATTCATATCATCCTTTGTTTATTCAACATACTGTGGTTCACAGATAATACTTGATACCTATAATCATTTTCTCTACGTCCTCTCCGGGAATAACATAGTTTCGGTGAATACTTCATCAGAACACTTCATGAAATGCATTGAAACAGGTTCACGTGGTACATCATCCCTGTATATCAGCTCTACGAATTCCATATACATTGCCAGTTCCGGTTCAGGCACAATCCAGAACCTTAACACTGTGTGTTACAACGTTACCATTGTTTTCCATAATTTTAATGCAAAAATGCCACATTACCTGACCTTTGATGATAAAAGCTTCCCACACTCATTTAGCAGGGAATGTGTCGTGGCGGTGAATAACGGTACTTACAGGTATGATGTTGATACCGCATATCATAGAAATGTTAAATATCCTGTAGGTACTGTAAAAATATCAGGAGATAATGTTATCATAAATATAGAATACAGGAACTGGTATAACATGAACGTTTTCCTGACAGAACTTATTTTTATATCCGCTGGGTTTATAATGGGTACCTTATATGTATATTATTATGTCAAACATAGATATAAAAACAATTAAAAATTTTTATCGGGTCTCAGAATAATCCGGGAACCGGAATTAAAGCTTATAATGTACGTATAAAAATAGACATATCCTACAGTAGAAACTATTATAATATTCTATAATATATAGAACATAAAAAGGTGCTTGATTAAATGTCACTAAATACGTTTGCCGAGATTGAAATATTCGTATCGCTTGTGGTAGGCTTTTTCTTAGCTTTTGTGCCATATATGACCGAAAAATCCATAAATTTCGGGGTAAGGACTCCATTGGATAAAATTAATTCTGGTAGTATCAGGAACGCTAAGCATGTATATGCAGCATCAGTAGTAATAATTACACTTGCAATGATCTCTCTGGATGTTGCCCTGAATGGCATTACTGCTTTTACAGTAGCCATGTTACCGATTATTCTTATTCTGGGATTTTCTGTATACTTTGCTGAACATTACAGATTGCTGAAAATAAAGAAGCAGGAAAACTGGTTTGAGGGCAGTAAGGAAGTTGTAACTGGCCAGTTTGTAATCGCTTCGGGAAGTAACTTTCCATTTATATATGCACTGCCGGGAATTCTCATAATTCTGATAATCTTCGCTATCGGCATATTCTATTACCCACATATACCATCAGTATTTCCAACACATTTCGGTGCCAACGGTTTGCCAAACGCTTACTCCAGCAAAACAGTACTGTCTGTATTCCTTGTTCCAGTAATCGGTGCGATCACCACTGTATTTATTATTATCCTTGCCTATGCAATCAGCAGGACTTCTATAAGGGAGGATACAGCAGTTAAACATGCAGGCGAAAGAACAAATATCTTCAGGCACAGAATGGTCATTTTGATTTCGATAATACCTGTATTTATGAATATTACATTTGGCCTTTCCAGTTTTGAAGAATGGGGATTAATTCATAATTTAAACATAGCTATACTTATAGCACCTGTTATGGCAATGGCGGTAGCCGTAATGATTATATCTTTTACTACCGGACAGGGAGGCAGCAATGTCAGAATCAGGGGCAGTGTACCATCTGAGGAAAATAAACAGTCTGTAAGGGATACATCTGACGATGATAAATACTGGAAGGGCGGGGTAATATATGTAAATAGAAACGATGGCAGGATTCTTGTTCCTAAAAGGTTCGGTGTAGGATTTACATTCAACATGGGGCATCCGGTAGGAATAGCCATAATGGCAGCGCTAATAGCTATTCCAGTAATTATATTAACTTTAGTTTTTGTTGTGCACTGAAAATAAATTCATAATTTAATTTTTTATTCTTATAATGCTATTAGAAGTGCACCGGCAACAGACAGAAGAACTCCTATATACTGTTTTGAACTCAACTTCTCCTTGAAGAGAAATTTACCTGAAAGTGCCAGGGTTGCCGGAAGCATTGCAACCAGGGCACCAGCCAGCACGAGTGCACCCTGGGATATGGATAAAGCGTAGAATACGTTTCCCGATCCGTCCAGTATTCCAGCGACAACAGCAAGCATCAGTGTAAAGGACAGTTTAGCCTTATAATTAGGAGTGGTTACAGATGTTATATGCCTCTGCTTCATGCGCCTGTACATGAAAAGTGTCTCAAAGGCAATGAAGGTCATTATGAATCCGGATGTCCTTGCTATGAGCAATGGCATTACAGATGAATGCAGTGATAATATGGCAAAGGAGAGGGGCATGTAATATATTCCCCATATTATATTGGCGAGTGCTGCAAGCATGAGGTATCTGTTGATTTTAAATCCATTTTTGATTGTAACCATCATAGAACCTATCAGTATCAGTATAACAGCAGGGAGTATCAGGGATGATACTGTTTCCTTGAGGACTAAAAGGCTGAATGATATTACAATTATTTGCTGCATATTTATGGTTACGCCGGCACTTCCCAGGTTTTCTCCTTTAAGGGATTTATAAAATAGTATATACCCCAGGCTGAGGAATATCCCTGAGGTTACACCTAAAAATAATGTAGTTTCTGCAATATCCAGATGCGGTGTCATGAATATTGATAGGGTCATCGGTACTATTCCGGCACCTATTACAATTAATGCAATATTATCACTCTCCATTTTTCCTGTTAGGCTTTTAATTAATGTATTGGACGCAGTCCAGATGATCAGTACAAAGGCCGGTATGAGTATCTCCAGCATATATATCTGCGGGATTAGTGCTGTTACAGATATATAGATATCCAGAAAATGCAATGTTTAATTACTCCTGAGCATGTGTTTTACTGGTTATCTGTTACTATTTTTTAACCCATTCTGTTGCTAAAAAAATTAAAATTTATATTTATCTATTTAAATATGTGTATTCATAGGTTTTACAAAATTTCAGAAATGTTTCTGTAGCATGTGTATGAATCATTGAGTGTACTGAATATTTTAATTTAAAATAGAAATATTAATAAGACTGTGCTGTATAAGAAATATTAAAGGTTAATGAATCAGAAATTTCCACTAATATTTGTGATCTGATTTCCCAGCGTTTTTGAATTCTTATTATTTATTATTTCCATGCATAATTCTTTTGCCTCATCTTTCTTTCCGGTCTTTTCCAGAAAATATGCCCTGTAAAGTGGTGAAACAAGGCGATAAAACAGTATTCTTTTGAATGCTCTCGAAGAGAAATCTTTGCTAAAATTTGACAGCATATTAGGCAGGTATTTCAGGGAGAAACCTTCAAGAATAGCAGCTATGTCTAATGCCCTGTCTCCGTAAGATGCATCTGACCAGTCTATAACTCCATTAACTCTGCTGTGTTTTCTATTTAAGATAACATTTCCTCTGGAAAGATCTCCGTGTATCAATGATATATCTTTATCGTTTAGTTCTAACATAGATATATCAAAGAGATCCAAAATTTCCTGGAAATATTCTATTCCGGTATATAATTCCAGTGTACTCCTAAAAGAATTGATCAAAGATTTTTCATATTCTATCCAGGTATTGCTGTTATATACCGGAATTAAAGTACCATTAAGTAAATCACTTCTGAATGTCCCCATGTAATTCAGTAGGGACATAAAATCATCCAGTACTGACCTACCCAGGGATTTTGCATTATCCAGTGTATCGCCCCTAATAATTTTATATCCTGCGAAATACGGCTCTTCCATATGAATAAATTTGTATTCAGGCAGTTTAACCGGAGCACCTTTCAGTAGGGATAATAATTTCAATTCTGATGCGAGCTTTTTGATTCCAGCACCCGTCCTGGGAAATCTAAATACTGTATCATCGTTTACAATGATTATTCGATTCATCCAGCCTGTATCTATCCTGTAATATTTTTTTATAATAATATCGGGGAAGTTTTTTGAAATCTCAAAGATAAAGTTAATGGCGTTTTCCACAATATCCTGTAACAGTGTATCAAATAAATCTTTATGCTGCAGTATCGAAATTCCATAAAATAAAATTTTAAGGGCCAGTAGCCAAAACAAATATATAAACAATGCAATTATCTTTATAATGAATTATCTCTATTATAATAATACAAAGTCCTTTTTAGATGATTATGAGAATTTTGATTTCTCGGAAATGCTATCAAAAAATTATCGTGAATTATACGGTGTAGAACCGGGAATTTTCATTCGTAACTCCTGGAAAGGCTCTATTGATTACCTTCATAAAATTATAAATCAACTGGATAAAAAGGGAATAGTGCTGGAATATATAATCCCGGCCGGTGGTGAAAGAGCAGATGCCATACTTATCGGCAAATCTACAGACCCAGACCTGACTATAATTGAAATGAAGGGATGGAGGAAAATGGTAAATACTGCCAGTGATTATTTTGTAGATGCTGATGGAAAGAAAGAAGTGAATCCGGTCTACCAGGTTATGAATTATGAGGGGAAAATCAGATACGGTGTTGAGAACATAAATAATTTTTCTATCGATTCACTGGTAATCCTGTATAATATTAATAATCAGAACAGGTACTCTGAAAAGGTATACTTCAGGAATAACGAAAACTGCCTTATCGATAAACTCAGAAAGAATCTCGATCCGGGATTCGATGAGAAATCGGCCTCCTTATTCCTGAGTGGAAAGTATGTGCAGAACAAGAGCCTGTTCGATGCGGTTAAATCATATTTTAACGATATAAAAAATGGTGCGATGAAAGCCCTGGCATCTGAAGGATACGGCCTCTACAATGAACAGCTTATTCCCTACGAGGAAATTATTGATGATCTAAGGAATGATGTTTCAGGTAATTATGTGATACACGGAGGTCCGGGTTCTGGAAAAACATTAATGGCTATAAATCTCCTCTTGAGATCGCTGGCACTGGAGAAACAATCCGTCCTTGCCTACAGGAATAACAGGATGGTAGAATCCCTGAGAAAAATGCTTGATGGTATAAATCCCGGGCTTTCTACCCTGATAAAATATTATTCAACAGGAAGGCCCGGTAATCCAGGAGTTGCAGACAATGATTTTCCAGTAAAGTATAAAATCGCCATATTTGATGAGGCACAGAGAATGACCATTGACAATATAATCAATGCCGGTAATGTTGCTGATATATCTGTATTCTTTTATGATGATTCACAGATTCTGGGAAAGAGGGAGCAGGGCACAGCTCAAAACTTTACAAAATACCTGAATAGTCCAGTAGAAATAAGCCTCAAAGGGCTATACCGTAATGGAAACGAATATGGAAACTTTGTGAACGAACTCCTGGCAGGGAAATCCCCAGAATTCCATATGTATTATGATTTTAGACCTTTCTGCAATATTGATGATATGCTGGAAGAGTTGAGAAGAAGAATAGCAGAGGGTAAAAAATCAGCACTGGTAGCCTCATTTACAGAAGCAAGGGGAGACCTACAGAATCCGGGATCTCCTGACAATCTGCGTATCGGTTATCCTCTGAGGTCGGGCCTTGACATATACAAAAATACAGATACCAGAATCCGTTGGCTCATGAATCCGAAGAAAGATTATGCCCCGTTCTGGGTTGGCGGGAATTCAAACAGGCTAGATAGCTGTGCATCTGTTTATGGTGCCCAGGGATTCGAGGCAGATTATACCGGTGTTATCTGGGGGCGGGACCTCGTCTGGCGTGGCAATAAATGGATTCTTGGAGATAACTGTGAGGATTTTGAGATCAAGAAATCTTTCTATAAGGGTAAGGATGGAGATATGAATTCCTACAATACAGCTATAAATCTTCTGGTTAACAGATATAGAATACTGCTAACGAGGGGCATTCATGGAACATACGTATTCTGCGAGGACGAGGAAACGGGAAAATATATTAAGAGCCTGCTTTAATCAAGTTGCATATAACTATTACTGTACTAAATTTTTATATAAATTCATTCAATATATTGAAAATATGAATAATTTTAACTTTGAGGTAATGGATAAGAATTCCATAAAATATGCAAAGGATCAGACAGATATAACCAGAGAAAAGTTTGCAGGATATTACAAAGATATAGCCTCCGTTATTCGACCGTATGTATTCACAGAAAAGATGAAAAGTGTATGCATGACAAAAAACAAAATATGCTATATATCTATAAATAACGGGCAGAACAATTTAGTAGTCAACGATGATGTCATTTATTCTACTGATGGTATTATAGTATGGATCAAGCCCGAGAATAATGGAGATAGGGTGGCATTGTTCGAAACTACCGGAAAGGATTCAGGTACTCTGAAAGTATTCAGGAAAAAGGAAATAATATATGAAGAAAATGGATTTATACATGACATTATCTTCAAGGCAGACGGTTTTTATATAATTAAGGAAAACAGGAATGAAAAAGTAGGTGATAATAACCATAGTTCAAATGCCGTTTATACTAACGGTGAATATGTATTCGGGAAAGAAATACCTGCAGGTCTGGGCATTGTTGCTGATAGTTACGAAAATAAAGTGGTTTTAACTGCGGCGGATAATAAAAGAACCATAATTTATACAGGAGATCTGGAGGATCCTTCAACATGGAAAAAGTTCTGGGAATATGACAAACAATTGAAGGTACTTGATTACAGGCAGGATAAACTTTACAAATCAGAAATCATGAAAAACCTTATTTAGCCTTAACTATATGACGATATAGCTGTGAGAATCGGAGGCGGTTGTTGGTATATTTGACCTTCGAGGCCGTTAATTAGAATACCCGCCCTTCGACTCGATTTCATACCTTATTAATATCTAATAAGGTGAATAG
>JAKAYM010000196.1 GCA_021826795.1 Thermoplasmata archaeon | reverse complement strand
TCACTCCATACCATAAATTTCCCATGCCGGAATAAATAATAATAGTCGTTGTTTGTTAGATATATAATATCGGATATTTCTTCTATATGCTTTACGGTCTTTAAATTTATAAGCCTGTCAAATGAAAGTATTACCGGGGCAAACATGCGTATGATAAAATTTGTTATTCCTGAGGTCCTTATTATTAATTTTGAATATATTGATTTTATTGAATATATGTTTTCTTCCGGCATTCCTGTACCCTGAAGAATGAATTTTTGGAATCCATCTGCCTTGTATCTATAGTAATGTGAAATTGTTTTTTCAATGCCACCGTTAAAGTCAATGCTGGCAGGTATAACGAAGGTTATTACAATCATCAGGATGTTATGCTATAACATATATAAAAACTATTCCTGATTAGCCTGTACAGTTATGTAGTATTTATGTGAGCTACCTCATGCCAAGGCAATGAGGCTTCCTGATTCATGGATAAAGCTTGCCCTGACATACGGACTTATATTTAATCCTACCAAGGTACTGGTATCCATCTCCATAGGCTTAAATTCCCTTGGAAGCTACACAGAGAATTTTATACTGTATTTTTTAAATTCTTATTTATTTTCTTATACTTATTAAGGTGCCTTAAGTCTCATGGATAGTCAGATATGTGTCTAACATTATTAACAAAACGAGAATATTTGGATATAATCACGAAGCATATCCCGTGTATAATGGAGATTATTGACAATATCGATTTTCATGATGAACGAAAGAGAAAGTACTCAGATAAGAAGATTCTGAAGATTGTTGTTTTGCTTTAGATCTTCAGCATCTCATACAGATCATATGATACGCCAATTGGCGTAAAGCCCATTGTATACAATCTCATGGTAATATTAAACATGGAGGCAGATTAGGTATTGTACTTGGTCATTTTGAAATCACAACAATTAACAAAATGTATCTACTAAAATATATTTATTTGAAATATAAAATGTATATAATAATGATGGTGAAATGATTACTATTACAATAATTTCTGAAATTACAATTTTACTTTTTTAATCATTTACATCACCTAAATACATATGCCATATCCTCAGGGTATAGAATTATTATCTTATATGATTTTTTAAGGGTCATAATTCATCACTGTATATTACATAACGGTGGCTGCTACCACTGGATATTGTTTTATTTCCAATTGTCCCTATTTGTTTCAATGTACTATTTTTTATTGAATAAAGGTTGTATCCTGTATCAGGATGGACAAAATAATAATAGTATCCATTATGTACATTTACTATATTCATATGTGAATTGTTTTCGTTTTCTATAATAAACTCGCCATTTACCCTGTCTACATTATATGTACCTGTATAATCAACATGGCCGTATACAGCACTCGACTTTATGGTAACAAGGTGGAATACATTGTAAAGCCTACCTGAACTGACCTTTAATGTAAAATTAAAATAAGGGCTGTTATTCTGGAGAGTAATCGGATAAGTGGGGAAAAGGAAACAGGTTCCATTCTGGTCGAATTCCATATCTGGCCTGTTGGTATGGATAGTTATAGGCCCAGGATAGTTCTTGTAAACATTAATTTTGAATGAAATTGTAGTTCCACCTGCAATTGGCTCTATGCAGATACATGACATAGTGGAATTCAGGTATGATACTTTATTGCCTGTTACAGAATATGAGGTTACATTGTATGGCTTCTCTGATATATGCCCATAATGATAATATTTCATTTCATAACTTCTGACATCGTTATAATGCTCTGTCCTTGGCAGTTCAAAGTATAATATTGTTGAGGTTGATACTAGAATTGCTACTATTATTACCGAGATTATTATTTTATATGATTTTTTAAGGGTCATAAGTCATCACTATTTATTACATAACGTTTACTGCTTCCATCCTTCAGTTCACTCCCATCTAATGTTGTTAATTTGTTAAGTTTATTTAATGAATGTGTATATATTGAATATTCAGTTCCTGGTTCTGCATAGAAAAGGTAATGTCCGTTAACTATTGGAACCTGGTAGTATTCGCCATTTTCTGTATCCTTTATGTACACGTGCCTGTTGTTGACCCTGTCTACATTATGTGTACCTGTATAATCAACATGGCCGTATATAGCAGAAGCTGTTACTGCATTTATCGTCTCCGATGCATTTGCACTTTTAACAGTGCCCGTTGGTTCACCACATTCATAATAGTTGTTGGAAAAGGCATTCATTTTAAAATTATTGTTAAGGTCATTGCCGCCTAAGCATATGCTTATATTTTCCACACTTCCAAACACATTCTTGCCCCCTGAATATTCACCTATATTACCACCAGTTATTGCAAAATTTTGAAATACTGTACCGGACCCTTCATTGCCTATTTTATACCCATTTACTCCAGAAAGGGAATACATGCTACTGTATATGCTATACATAGTTGCGGCATAGCCTGCGTATGGGACAAGGGATAGCAGGTTTATAGCTATGCTTTCTATTGCAGCATTCCTTGTTGTTCCTATATATGACTTTCCAGTAACATTAATTCCACTATTAAAAGAGGTAAATATATTTGTTCCTGCTGATGATGGCGCACCAGCAAGTGTAAGCCCAAGGTGCTGGTAGCAGGTAGTATACAGCATAGAATTTCCCTCATCACCCGGGATTACAAAATAGTTAGATGCCCCCATCGAGATTAATGAAAGAGATATTTGCAAACCACTACCATGTGCTGCAACACAGTAAACTGCCTCTATTGCTGAGCTGTCTTTCTGGAAATGTAAATTGGAATCACCGGTATTATTAACACTTGCAACTGAACTTCCAAGATTTGTGTAACCATATACAGAGTAACTATCACCATTCCCAGGTGTTGACAGGTATATCTTATTGTTTCCTTCATATCCCATGTACCTGTGGCAGTCCTGCAGCCATTTTATGTATATGTCTGAATTCCCGAATGTGGAGTATGAATTCCTGAAGAATACCATTGGCCTTTTTTCAGCATAGTGCATGGATGGCTCTTCAATAAATTCTGATCCGGAAAGGTACTCAGCATGGAAGCTTACTGTTGTGTTTGCATATCCAGG
>JAKAYM010000195.1 GCA_021826795.1 Thermoplasmata archaeon | reverse complement strand
TCATAATGGTTTTTACATATACAGGAACCTCATTTATTCTATAATCCATACTGAATATGTCACTGTTCAGTTCCCTGTTTATTATATAATTGTACAGCCATTTAGCCTCTAAAAATAATTTCTTTAAGAGTACTTCTGTATTCCTGTTCAGCTTATCAGTATCTATCTTTGTTTTTATAATAAATACTGTTTGCGATTTTCTCTTAATTTTGGTTTTATTCAGGGAATCTTTAATTTTATTGTTTTTTGTTTCTATCATGATCATTTATCAATTCTGTTATAACATCATTATAGCTTTCCCTTGGACTGTTCTTTAATTTATTTAATCTATCCCTGGTTTCATCATGAACTATTATATTTACAAATCCCATTATGTGTATATATGTATACAATGCTTAAATATCTGTATTCCAGAAATTCATCCACATGGTAAACTCAGTGGCTTCCTTTCTGGTAGATTGATTTGTAATATAATACTTTCAGATATTATAGCTTGAATTTATAATAAATTAAATGCATAGGCAAAACCAATGCGCATGTTTAAATACACCTTAAATATTATTATAAGTCCGAAAGGATTAAAGGAAGTAATAATATGGACGAAATAACCAAAATTAAGGATTTAACACCTTCCTCAAGACGTGTTAATGTGGTAGGAAAGGTAGTAGTACTAGGAGAGCCAAAAGAGATAAAAACCAGATTTGGAGAAGACAAATCGGTCAGTGAAGTTATTGTAGCTGATGATACCGGTAAAATTACCCTTACACTCTGGGATGACCAGACAAAGGATATAAGAGACGGGGAAAACCTCAAGATCGATAATGGTTACATTTCACTTCTCAGAGGGCACATGAGATTGAACGTTGGAAAATACGGATCAATGTCTGAGTCAGATGAGGAAATCGAGCCCAACGAAGAGCTGGATATGAGTGAAAAGGAATACGAATACCAGTACAACAATTATAACAACAGATATGGCGGGAACCGTGGAAATGGCGAACGTGGAAACGGAAACCGTGGATATGGGAACAATAACAGAAGAAGCAGCTATAACAGAAGCGACGACAACGAAGAGTAAGAACTCTTCATAATTTTTATTTAGTTTTTTTCTGCATTTTATAAAGTTCTATAATTTCATTTGTGGTTGTAGCATCTTCAGCATTTTTGTCATCACGTATTTTAACCAGTCTGGGAAATCGTAAGGCCAGGCCAGAATCTTTTTCAATTTTTCCGTAGGCACATGTATGTATAGGACTAACTGTAATTTCTGCACCCTGAATTTCCATTACTATTTGGGGATAGAACCATACATCCGGAATCATTTTTGAGTTAACCATTGCAGGTTTGTGATCTTCCTTCAGTTCGGAGAGCATTTTTGGCAGGGAAAATAGAACCTCGTCGGAGAATCCTGTTCCCAGTTTGGTGAAGGATTCATATTCCTGTGTTTCCTCATTATAGGAAGCCATAAGGAGCGCTCCGTATGCACCCGCCCGTCTTCCATGTCCGTTGAAAGCTCCGATGACAACAAGATCCATGGAATCTGCAAGCTCTTTCTGGTAATCTCTTTTGAACTTAATCCACAGCCATCCCCTTGCACCAGCACGGTAAACTGACTCACTGGATGTATTTTTCGCTACAACACCTTCGCAGCCATCCTCTATGCTTTTTTCAAAAAATTTGTTGATTTCCTGGCTGTCATCGGATACGAGTCTGGTGGCCAGCCTGAAATATTCGTTATCCTTAAAATTTTCTTCCAGAATTCTCCTTCTCTCCGGATAAGGTGTATTCACCAGCGATTTTCCATTCAGTTCCAGTATATCAAAGATAAACATAACAAGGGGAATTTCCAGGGATTTTTCATCTAGCTGGTACTTTCTTCCACGGCGTTTTGAAACCATCTGGAACGGGAACAGTTCTCCCGTATCCGGATTATAGGGAACGGATTCACCATCGATAATGATGGAATCAAAATTGTAATTCTTTTTAAAATTTGAGACAATGTCTGGGAAATTCCCGGTAGTTTCCTCAAGTCCCCTGGAAAATATTTTGATCTCACTCCCTTTTTTATGCAGTTCTGTTCGAAGGCCGTCATATTTGTATTCATATGCAGCCATATGGTTCATTTTTTCTCGTATATCATCTATTGATTTTAAACGTTCGGCAAGCATTACCTTGAAGGGGATAAGTGGTTCAGGCCCTATATTTTCAATAGTTTTTATATCCTTACTCTGCAATAATGTAGCTATAAGCCCTATATCAGGGTGAAAATTATATGCTGTGTCTATAACATCCGCATATTTTCTCTCTGAAAATGCACTGACAAGAGAGTCAAGGATGGTCGAATCTGCCACTCCGAGCCTGAGTTTCCCCATTATTATCCTTGTAATATATTTGATATCGTCAGGATTGGAGTTCATAAACAGGTCAGAATATATATCTATCTTTCCCTTCACGCTTCCATGACCTGAGGAGTTTGCCAGGTCCAGCAATTTTGTGTAAACATAATGAAGTGTAAGTTCCTCGCTTATCAGAGCGGCCTGTTTAACATTTGCCCTCAATTTCGCTGCGGTGGTGCCGAGGTCTCCATTCTTGAAAAACATTTTATTGATTGCTTCCTCATCCTGCCCTGATGCAATTGCAAGGGATTTTATTATTAATTTACCCGAAATGCCGAATTCTATATCCTCATAATCTGGTGCAAGCTTGCCCTGTATTAAATAAACCAGCTCTTTCAAATCTTCGCCGGCATCACTCAGGAGAGAACCCAGGATAGAAGTAAGTTCAAGCCTTTTTGTGGTAGTTTCCATTTCCAGGAATTTTTTACTGACATCGGAAAATTGCATAAATAATAATTATAAAGTTGATTATAATATTTTGTTATATAAGTTGCACGAAATTCTGGACGATAAAGAAATAAAATTTAAGTTATTGAACGAGGAGATTAATTTAACAGGAAATAAAAATATATTATGAATAATTTCAATAACCATTTATATAATTAATATATTATAATAATAACTATGAAGGCTAATGATGTATTAAACCTGCTACGCATTTCCAGAAAAACACTTCATGTATATGCTTCAACAG
>JAKAYM010000035.1 GCA_021826795.1 Thermoplasmata archaeon | reverse complement strand
TTGGATTCAAATTATTCATTCACGCAGTTAAAACCTGTGAAAGTTTGCCTACAGTTTGTTCATACCAGTAATCTCCCTGCTTTGCCTTTGAAAGATAATGCATTGAGCCAACTGAACTTGATGCTCTGCCTTCTATAAAATCTGCTACTCCTTCAGGCACGTTATTGTAAATCAAGAAATTGTAGAACCATTTACGAAGATATTTAGGATTCAAACCAGACTTACTTATCTGGTGAGTAATAGTGTCAACATGTATGTAGAATTTATGAAGTTCAGGTATTAACTCCTTTGGCATGTAAATGTAAAATGACTTCTTTGTCCCTCTATTATAATGTAACTGGTATTTAGCAAAGTTTTCATTAACAATCAACTTTGAAGGGTCATATTCATACATCATCTTAACCAATTCAGTGATTCTTGCACCAGAAAAGGCAAGAAGTTTGAAGATTATCTGATAACGCTTATCTTTGATTTGTTTGTAAGCTGTTAAAACTTCCTCGTTCGAAGGAATGAAATTATCGGCATTGGATTGTTTTATTGGGAGTTTCTTTTTGAATTTTACTACCTGTTCATCGCTTATCAGAGATTTTTCTGAAAGATAATTAATATAACTCCTTAAAGCTATACTTTGCATATCATTTATATCATCTGGAATAACACTGATATCTTCGCGAATAAACCCTGTTAAAGTGTTCATCAAGTCTTTTATATAGCCATAGGATAAACCTCTGGAAATTAACCATTTTTTATAATCACTTTTATGTTTGTTCAATGCTGGTATGGATTGTATGGTGTTATGTTTGGATTGACCTGACATGCCTTCCGTGCCAATATTCAAAAACTCTCTTAACTTTGATTCAAAGAATCTGGAGAGGTTCAGACCTTTGGATTTTCCATTCTCTATTAACTGGTCATCTATATACAAAGTAACAATTTTTTTCATCAATTCACTAATTCTATTATTTTAAAGTTGTAGAAAAATATTATCTGGGAAGTAAGAATTTACAGGGTTTCTATTTTTATTGTTTAAACAATGAAGAAATTGTGATTTGTAATCAGCAGGTCGGGGGATCGAATCCCTCCGATGGCTTAGCTTGTAAAATTTGTTCAATATATTGTTCCTATTCCGGAATACATAGATTTTATATATTTATCATTATTAAAACGTTCCATAGAAAATTGTGACCAGTCGAATAGGGACTCCTCAGGCAATCTACCAGTTACCATATCTGCAACAATTATTCCGTAAGCAGGTGACAGTTTAAATCCATGTCCACTCAATCCTGCACAGACAAACACATTTTCCAACCCTGATTTTGATAGAGAATCAATTATCGCCTGTCCATCCGGCGACATATCGTAGAGACCAGAGATTGCGGCAACAATGGATGCGTTTCCCATACCTGGAAGTCTTTCGGTTACCCTGCTTAAATATTCCTCAATGTAGTTATCGGTTACATGGTTTTCCAAATTCTGTTTGATGTCAAACGCCTCGTGATCTATGGCAGGGTCCAGGCTTCCTATTGCAGTAAGCGTTTCACCCTCCATTTTATAGTATGCTGATTTCTGTGGGTCCCACAGTGTTGGTTTTATTCCATGGTACATTCCAGGTCTTCTTATGTATATAATATCATGTACAGACGCATATAACGGGATCAGCATGTTGTCAGCAATACCTGACGATCGAAGAAGAAAGTTAGTCCATGTGTTGGTAGCAAGTATGACCTTATCAGCACTGTATTTTTTACCATTTATCAGATAAATTGATGCGTTTTTTTCACTGCTCTCCACCTTTGACACTGCTATACCGGTATTTATCTGTGCTCCAAGTGCTTTCGCCCCGCTGGCATAGGCAGATGCAGTTGCAACAGGGTCAGCATACCCGCTTTCCTCCTCAAAAAGTATATAATCATAATCCTCAGAATTAATATCAGGAAAAAATTCTTTGACTTTTGAAATGGATATCTCCTCTTCCTTTATTCCCAGTTCAACAAGCATTTCTCTGTTCTTTCTTGCAGTTTCTGCATTGCCTCCTGTGAATGGAAATATCATGCCTGTTCTGGTAAATCCAGAATATCCGATACTATTAAAATTCTTGAATTGATTTAAAGAATAAAGTGCCATGGACGCGATCAGTTTATTGCTGTAATGTGTCCTGACAAGTGCACTTGATCTGCCGGTATTTCCTGATGCTATATTTCCACGATCGAACAGTGTTACTTTCAATCCTCTGCTTGCCAGGTTATACGCTACACTGCATCCTGTACTCCCGCCGCCAACAACAATAACAGATTCCACAGACTTATCAAAAACCATTACATTCTATTTTTAATGAATATAAAAATATTATCTGTGGAACAAATATAAGATAATTAAAATTTATAATTCAATTGAAATATGTCGTTTTTCCTATGTCTTCTTCCTTATTTTTGGACACCACATTTTCCTCATCAAATTCTATATACGATACTGAACTTACAGGAATAAGTCTCAATTTTGATTTCCCTCCAGAAGTTATTCTGAATACAAGGGAACCATCCTCGCCCAGAATTGCATATCCGAAGTATTCCCCTTCTGTTATAAGTGGCTTGTCATCTCCACTTGATGAAACAACCGTATATTTACCTCCTTTCTTAATCTCAATCATATCCATGCGTGGATATAATATTCTATGTAAAAAGGTTTATTATATCATGCCAAATGGATAATTTTTATATTATACTGAAATACTTTATTATGTACGGAAGAGTCTGTAAAATATACACATCAATTTTCTTTGATGATTTTAAACACATGAAAACGGAATTTGAAAACGGATTAAAAGATTATTCGCGCCATTATGAAATAAGATATGACCTCTTCAGGTCTCATAATACAGCAAATTTAGGGGAAATACTGGAATATCTGAATAAAAACAGTATTGATTACATATTCACATTCAGATCCAGCGAAATCAAGGAGATAAATAAAGTTTACACGGCAGCTATGGGTAATTTGCCCCCTATTGTAGATATTGATATAAAATCATTCCAGTTCAGAAGGGATTTTTTCAAGGGAACAAATTTAATGTTATCGTATCATGGTACCAATAATGACGATATCCATTATATACTGGAGGATATATCCAAGTTCAAACCAGATATATATAAAATAGCACTGACTTATACCGATAAAGGAAAATTCCTGGACGATTTAGATTATTTATATCATTATAGAATTGAAAAAAATGTTAAACTCGCATTTGTACCTATGGGGGATAACAATGGCTTTCTGAGGCTGGTCTCAGTGGGCATGGTTTCTGATTATGCCTATGCCTCTTATAAGGATAAAACTGCCCCAGGCCAGATTGAGACTCAAGAGTTTAATTCGCTTATGAACCGGTTCAAAGAAAAATATGAATAATGCCTGTTGTAATCAAATCAACAGCTATAGCCGTCAGAAGTAATCCCATTATCCTTGATATTACAATTGATCCTGTTTTCCCTATCTTCTGGAATATTGACAGTGAATATTTCAGTATAACGAATGCGAGGATTAGCACAAGAATTACAGCAGCAATTACCATTGTTCTTGAAAGTATATTTATCCCTGTCCCATTGAAATATATTATGGCAGTTGTAATAGATCCCGGGCCTGCCAACAGCGGGGTCCCTATAGGTGCAATCGCTATAGCTTCCCTGTCCGCGGAGTCCTGCTGCTCAACATTCGTAATCTTTGTCTGTGAAGTTTTACCTTGAAGCATATCAAAACCGACCTTGAAGAGCAGTATACCACCTGCTATTTCAAAATCGTAAATGCTGATTCCCAGAATATCAAAAATATAGACTCCGAGAAACATAAAACCGAAGAGCATTCCAGCCGCCATATAAACGCTTCTACGTATAACCTCTTTCCTCTCCTTCAAACTGTACCCATCGGTAAGCGTAATGAGTATCGGCACTGCACCTATGGGATTTATAATGGCAAATAGTGCCACGAAGACGGTTAAAAATAAAAGGAAAACTGTCATTTAAACACCATAATTACAATGTATTAATCTTTTTGCCCGGAGAAATTTTAAACATTTTCTGGGTATAAAATTATAAAATCCCTGCATAAATTCATCAAAATTTTAACAGATGTCACTGGTAAGACCTGTCCTCGCTGTAGTTATAATAATTATAATACTCACCTTTCTGCGATCCTGTAGCCTCTTCTCCTATTGCATTGGTCATACTACCATAGTATTTTTTTATTTTCTCTTCAACAGGAACGTACAATGATAGTGCTTCTTTGACATCTGATTTTTCTATTAATTTATGCCTGTTTTCAATAGACATATCTCCGGAAGCCCTGATTAATCCGCCCAGTTCCCTGAGTTTAAGTGTCAGTGCATTACTTTTGTGGTCCTCAAGTGCCCTCCTTCTCCCTTCATTGATAATTATATCGGTTGCATCAATAGCCATATTGGGTATTTTCCCGTCCATATTGATTTCCTGTGCAATAAATTGAAGGTATTTCATCCTGTTTTCCTTAGTATCTGGCATTGAGTTTTCCATTAAAATTTCATACCCATTTCCTACAATCCTCGAGCGTAGAGGGCTAAGTATGTACTGCAAATCTTGAATATTACATGCGGCAACAAGAATAAAATCTGTGGGCACATCATCAACCTTGACACTTGCTCCTGCACTCTGGGGATTTCTTCCCACGATAGGAAATTTCCTTTCCTGCATTGCAGTCAGTATGAATCTCTGTAGTTTTCCAAGATGTGTAATCTCATCAATAAATAGAACTCCTTCATGCGCCATGTGAACAGAACCTGCAACAACACGTTCATAGGGCATTGTTCCGAGCTGTGGGTGTCCTCCGTACGGATCATGCCTTACGTCGCCGAGAAGTTCGGTTTCACTTGCGCCTGTTGCCAGTACAAACGGATTTCTATCTATTGGCACAATCACCTTGCTCGGGCTTTTCTTTTCCAGCTTGCGGCGGCGCTCCAGTGTTTTTTCATCGAGTACCCTTATTTTATCGCCGTATTTTTCATATACGACTATTTCTTCCCTGTCGCCAACCTTTCTGGTCTGTGTTACTCTGTCATTGTTATTATTGACTCCAAATGCAACGCCTATTACATTGAAAACGTCATTGAATGGACCCTGAGTGTTGTTGGCTGCCTTGCTGTTATTGCAGTTAGGGCATACACTCTCTGTCGGAGAAGAATAAAAGCCACAGTGCGGACATTTATATCCTAGCCTCTGTGCAACGTTATCCGGTGCATCCTTTGGTTCTATGACCTCTCCCTCTATAGAATTCATTTCATGCTTTTCCTTCTCGATTTCGCTAATGGTTCTTACCTCCACGAAAGGCCGCTCTGGGTATGAAGGGTTATGTACCACCCTTATTTCTTCCTCTGGTCTACTGATATAAAAAGACATGGCCTGTGCTATCATGGATTTTCCAACTCCTGGAGGTCCGACAAGAAGAAGATTTCTCCTCTGTTTGGCTGCTATAAGTGCGAGCCGAACTGCCTCACCCTGACCTATGACCCTTTCCAGCGGGCTTGTTGGTATTTTAATGTATGAAGTATCTGGGTATTCGCTGTAATTTACATATGATCCCATGTAACCACCCTGATTCCATCTGGCTTTTTTGTTACATGTCCCATCTTCATGCCGTAAATAGATTTGACACCCATTGTGAAAGCTATATCAACGAATCTCTGAGATATAACACCACCGCTTATTATTATGTATGCGTTTTTTATACTCTGCATGAGTTCAACAGCATCTGAAATCGGGTACCTTGCAACAGGATTTGATGTATTATCATATATTTCAACTGCCTTACTTTCATATAACTCATTTAATTTATTTCTAATAAAGCGGGGGTCATCAATATCTTTTATCTCTTCCTCTTCGATTGCAGTTACCTGCTCGCTTTGTTCCACGTGCTTAGGCTCCTTTTCCTTCTGAGGTTCTGCTTTCTCCGGTTTTTCCTCTATATTCACATTCATATCAGACACCGCCCGATTATTCTTTTCTGTGAATTCTTTGAGTTCTTCAATCATCCCATGTGATTCAAGGTACTGATTTACAGGGGCTTTATATTTTAAAGCCTTGACTATCTGTTTATATGTGAGTTCCTCGACTTCTGTTCCTGGGGGTGCCCTTGCTATAAAATCTACATCTGCAACCTGGAGCATTTCCTTTATTATAAGCTCACCTCCATGATCTCCATCAACAAATAAAGTTACTGTCCTCGCCTTTGAAAGTTCCTTCACAGTTTTTGGAACGCTGGTTCCCTGAACAGCAATGGTATTTTTTATACCGTATCTGAGAAGATTGAGTACGTCATTCCTTCCCTCAACCACTATGATTGAATCGGAAGTACCCACTGCCGGACCCGCAGGAAGATGTTCTTCTCCGTAGGATAAAATTTCTTTCTTCTCAACCTCTTCACGGACAGACTGTATTATACTTTCACTGAGACTCTTTCCGTTTGTACCCATTTTTTTGTAAAGTTCTTCAGCCCTCTGGATTACTTTGTCTCTCTTGTTTATCCTTACATCTTCAACGTCTTCTATATCCACTTTTGCCTTGCATGGGCCTATCCTGTCAATGGTTTCAAGGGCAGCAGCAAGTATTGAACTTTCAACCTGGTCAAGCCCGGAAGGTACCAGTACAAATCCTTCTGTTCTTCCTTTCTTGGTATCTATTTCAACCTCTATTCTACCTATTTTGCCACTTTTCTGTAAGTCTCTTAAATCTAATTCCTCACCTAATAATCCTTCAGTCTGCCCGAATATTGCACCAACAACATCGGGCTTCTCAACAACACCATCAGTTACTATCTTTGCTTTGATAACATATTTTGTTATGTTTGGATCGACATTCATTATTATCACCGTTATTTACGTTAATTAAGTCATCATGATAATTATTAGTTACCATTAAATTGTTATGTTTAAAATGTATATAATCTATTCGTTGCCTGTTATGTTATTCTTGCCTCATTTTGGTTAAAAAATAAATTAAAAATAGAGTAGTCGTGGTCAATTTTGGTGTAAAACATTGGTATAATGTATCTATACGCCTGAAATGCTTTCATCAAGTTAACCATAGAATTTTTAGATTAGGCAACGAAACTTGCAAAAGGTTAAAATAAGCTAGATATATCATTTATAGAATGATTAAGTTCGGCGTTGCAGGAATACCACTTACCAGTAAAGGCAGAACGTATATAGATTCAATTGAAGATATAGGAAATTTAGGTTTGAATTCCCTGGAAGTCCAACTGTTACGGGTTAATGTAAGTGAAGACCCTGCAATTGAATATGTTGGTATGTACCCTAAAGACGTAGGGGATTCCATTATAGTTGATGTTTTACGGCCAGATGAAAACGGCAATTACAGGGGCATAGGAACTGAAAATGAAATAGAAGAGGATGATATAATACAGGAAATTTTCTGGAATATGGCTCGTAACTATGACGATTTAAAGGATGGTGCGGAAATTGCCAGAGAACTTGATGTGGACATTTCCATGCACGCTCCTTATTATATGGACATGTTAAACGGTGGAGAAATGGCAGAGAAATCCATAAACCACTTGAGGTGGTCACTCCTTATTGGTAGAGCCATGGGCGCCAAAAGAATAATTACCCATACAGGATTTTACACAAAGAAAAAGTCAGAAGGCCTGAAAAAGGCATTTGATATATATGCAGAAATTGCCAAAGAATTTTCCCATGAAAAGGGATACCCATATATAGGTGTAGAAGCATCAGGTAAAAAAGACCTGTTTGGAACCCAGAAGGAACTTTTTTACCTTGCAGAAAGAATTTCCGATATAGAACCCATATTGAACTTTCCGCATATACATTCAATTAATAATGGTTCACTGATAGATGCGAAGAACTTTGAAGACGTAATGAATTCGTTTGCAAAATATGCGAAATCTGATTTGTATACCGAATTTGGGGGGGTTGAATATGAAAATGGCAACGAATTAAAAATAACAGCAATAAAGCATGGTGATTTAAAATTTGAAACACTTGCCGAGGTAATATCTTCCAGCGATAGAGATATGAACATAATATCAATGTCGCCCCTGTTGGAGCATGATGCACAGTATATGGAACTTATGTACTGGAGAGCACTCTCAAAAAAATACCAGAAGAAACTTGCGAAAAAAATATAGGTGAATAAAATGAGAACTTACCCTGTTAAGAAAACTGTTAACATAAGTATTTCAACAATAGAGGATATTTTAAAGTCTTATAATATGAAATACAAGGAAGACAATGGCCATATTTTATCATCTTATCCAGGTCTTAAAAAATTGGAACTTTGGGTAGATGGTAAAAAATTGTGTGCTGAAACTGAAACCGACACGGAATATAGCAATCCTGGAGAAACTATTAAATTCTATAACGAATTGCTAGAAAAATTGACAGGGTATACATCAAAGGAAAGAAAGAAGCTAATGTCTAAATAGTTTATTTGTTTACAAGATACAGATGTTTAAAGATAAATTATACATAATCAGTATTACAATAAGCATAATCTCATTATTCTTCTTTACCGTATCTATAAACGATTTATTATTCGGCAATCTAGTACTGATTCATTTCTTTTCATTGAAATCAATCGGTGCATGGCAGTACTGGGTGTTAATAGGTTCCATTATAATATTTTTGTATTTTGTATATTTAACCTATTCAATGATTAGGGATATGTCAAAGTTCAAAACCCTAATTCAGAGCGCCAGCAAAAAAACTTTTATTTCCAATTTACCTGATCTTGAACGGATATCTAAAAGATTTGGAACACGTTATGCCGATCTCCTTAACGAAGCAAAGCATAAATGGGGTATTAAAAAATAATTATTTTAATAGATTTTTTGCAAATTGGGGGAGGTAAAAGGATCCTGTTAGTATGTCTTTATTGAAGTATTTACCTATCATAGTGTTTTCATCCCTAGTTTTCAGCTCTGTAGGGGATGCCATGGTAAAAGACCATAACCCACTTGGATATGTGGGTATAAATGCAGTATACGTTTTCACATTTTTGAATACCGTTGACATTCCACGATATGCCATGGATAGTGCAGCCGGCTGGTAATATGGGGACCCGGATTGTGTAACTACTATTCCGTTATCTGTTAAATGTGATTCAATATCCTTATAGAAATCTTCAGAGAATAATCCCTCTGCTGGTCCAACCGGATCGGTAGAATCAATTATTATTCTGTCGAATTTATCCTTACTATCTTTTATATATTTTATTCCATCACCTATTATCAATTTTACATTTTTCTCCTTGAAAGACGATGAAATATCAGGGAAATATTTTTTTGCAACTTCAACCACATTGCCATCTATCTCCACGTCTACTATTTCCTTAATTCCCAGGTCAACAAGACGCCTTGCAGCCCCACCATCTCCTCCGCCAATAATAAGCACCTTATCAGGTCTTGAGTTGAAATAGTAAGGAACCATGGTTATCATTTCATGATAAATGTATTCATCTTTCTCTGTGAGCTGTACCGTACCATCTATTGATAATAATTTACCGAAATCATACGTATCAAAAAGATCTATTCTCTGATAATCGGTTTTTATGGAAAGTAGCTGATCCTTTATTCTGAATGAAAGTTGCAAGTTCTCTGAGTACCTTTCTGAAAACCAGTTTTCTATTAATCTCATGTGAGTTTATATTTACTCTATATATAATTTTTAGGTAGTGTATTATGGCTATGGTCAAAATTTTTTTTATCATTATACAAAAGAATAGAATTTTTCATTATATAAATTATGAGATATATTAAAAAAGAATATTTTTGTAACAAAAATAACTCTTATCCTGTAAAAACGGGATTCTGATAGGTTTATAGTAGAAAAGTTTTTATATAACGAATTGTATTAACTATTGGTGAAATAATGGTAGGTATAAGTGAATTGTCCAAGAAAGTTGCCAGCACTACTAATACAACCCAGAAGAAAACAGCTGAGATAATAACAGCATTTCTGAAGGAGACTGTTGACTCTGTTAATGAAGGGAAGAAGGTCAATCTGGCCGATTTCGGCATTTTCGAGAGAAAGGAACAGAAAGAAAGGGTTGCAAGGAATCCAAAAACTAGAGAAGAAATCAAGGTTCCTGCCAAGGATAAATTTGTATTCAGAGCATCATCCGCTATCAAATACAAGGATTAAACTCAATAATACTTTTTAAAATTTTAAATTATTAATATAATTAACCATTTTTAACATTAAGAATAAAATAATATACTGTAATAGAGTTCTATGAAAGTTCTGGGACTGGAAGGAACTGCCCACACTGTGAGTGCAGGAATTGTTGATGAAAATTCCATATTGTCCAATCATTCTTCTACATATATACCTGAGAAAGGAGGTATACATCCAAGAGAAGCGGCAATACACCATGCCGATAATATTATACCTGTTATGAAGGAAGCCTTTAAACTCTCTAATATAACTCCGGATCAGATAGACCTTGTGGCATTTTCCATGGGTCCTGGCCTTGGGCCATGTCTCCGTGTAGTAGCTACCGCGGCCCGTGCTTTTTCCATAAAATATAATATTCCGGTAATGGGTGTCAACCACCCGCTGGGTCATGTGGAGATAGGTAGAAAACTTTCAGGAGCAAAAGACCCTGTTATGCTTTATATTTCAGGTGGAAATACTCAAATTATCGCCCATGAAGAATGTTCATATAAAGTGCTTGGAGAAACCATGGATATCGGACTAGGCAATATGTTGGACAAATTGGCTAGAGATATAAATATCCCATTTCCAGGTGGTCCCGCGATCGAAAAGCTGGCATCCAAGGGTAATAAACTTTTGAATCTTCCCTATTCTGTTAAAGGAATGGACACATCATTTTCGGGAATATACACTGCTGCAAGAAATCTCATCGGCAGAGAAGCACCTGAAAATATTTGCTACAGTGTTCAGGAGACAACATTTGCAATGCTTGTTGAGGTTCTGGAGCGGGCACTTTATTATACTGACAAGACGGAAATACTACTAGCAGGGGGTGTCGCAAGGAATGATCGGCTGAGAGAAATGGTCTATGAAATGGCATTATCCTCAGGTTATAAGGCATATTTAACTGATAAAAAATACTGCATGGATAATGGTGCTATGATTGCACAGGCTGGCATGTTGATGTATATTTCAGGTCAGAGGCAGGATATAATGGATACAAAAGTAAACCAGAAATTCAGAATAGATGAGGTAACGGTTCCATGGATTAAATCGGGTAAAACCGAAATTAATGATAATCGTGGAGCAGAGGCTTCCATTGTTGAAACTAAATTTTATGGCAGAAAATCCATACAAAAAACACGAACAGAAAAAAATTATAGGAACAGAAAACTGGATATGAGGATAAGAAACGAAAGAATCAGGTCAGAATTCAATTTATTATATAAAATGAAAGAGAATGGAATAAACGTGCCGATAATTTATGATTTTGATAAATATGATTTCTCGCTTACAATGGAAAAAATTGATGGTATAACGCTTAATAAATTTATAAGAGAAAACGGCAACAATCTGAATATAATACATAACCTCGGAATTATAATAGCAACTTTGCACAACGCATTTATATCACACGGGGATTTGAACCCGAATAATATAATGATATCCAGAAATTTAATCTATCTCCTTGACCCGAGTATGGGTTCTGTTAACTGCAATATTGAAGACATGGCAGATGATCTATTTCTTCTTACGGAATCCTTTAAAAGCCTGTTTTCAGGCTATAGCACCTTACTGGAAAACAACTTAATGGAATCTTACAGCATTACCTCAAATAATTACACTGAAATAATGAATACACTAAATGAAATCAGATTGAGAAGAAGATACGTATAGACAATATAAACTAATTTTAATAAAGAAATGATATACAATAATGCTAAAATTCATAACAAGTAACGAACATAAATACATTGAAGTTGCCAGGGCTTTTGAAAAAAATGGTTTGTCTGTTTCATGGGAGAAACAAAAATATGAAGAAATACAGGCAGAAGATAATGAAATTATATGTAGGGACAGTTGTTTAAAATTATCTAATACTATAGAGCAACCATTCTTTATAGACGATACTGGCTTATATATTGAGGAATTGAATGGATTTCCGGGTCCGTACGCGTCATATGTGCAGGATACTCTGGGCAATTCCAGAATAATTGCATTGTCTGCAGGGTCTATAGCATACTTCAAAACTGTAATTTCTTTAATGATATATGATGAGATCTACCAATTTACAGGAATACTCACTGGAAAAATAGCGAATAAAGAGAATGGGGAGAATAAATTCGGTTATGATCCACTATTCATTCCTGACGGATATAATAGAACACTTGCTGAGTTATCTATAGAAGAAAAAAATATAATATCCCATCGGGGAAAGGCTCTTAAAAATTTAATAAATTTCCTGATTTCAAACAATGTAAAATAGAATTTCAACTAGATGATTTAAACTAATATTTCCCGTTAAAATAACTGTATATAGTATATAAGTGGATGTAAAATATAGCATATGCTGCAGCGGGCTTCAATAAAAATAAACTTATATATCAATATATAATTCAGTATCGCTCACACCTGAAACGGTAAGGTACCCTCCTGAAGAGTGTACCGTTTAGTTGAGCTATAAAAATAAGTTTCAGTGGAATAAATTCAGCATAAGGGTAAATAAAATCTCCCATCATCGTGCTGAAATCATGCTGGGGGCTATTTCCGATAATGATAATAAATAGCTTCCCGGCAGGATAAAAACGTGGTAATAAGCTATTGTATGGCTATGGATGTACATAACTTCGAATGCTTTACAGGAAGCAGTTACCGTGAATTAGATGATTAGGAATAAATAAGGCTTAAGGTGTAAATCATGGTTGCAGCAGTAATTGCAGATAGGAAAACCGGTAAAACGTATAAAAAGGAAATTTCAGAGGATGTTCTGGGTTCCCTTGCCGGAAGAAAGATCGGTGAAGAGATAGATGGCATATTTTTTGAAATGCCCGGATACAAATTGAAAGTTACAGGTGGAAGTGCAAATGATGGATTTCCGATGAAAAAGGATTTATCTATAGCTGGTAAAAAAAGAATACTTGTATCTTACAATTCAGGCAGGAAAGGTAAAAATGGCATTAGAAAAAGAGTTACATTCAGAGGTAACATAATAGGTTCGGATATATCACAGTTGAACCTTGTGGTAACACAGTACGGCACAAAACCCCTTGATGCCGGTGAAGAAGAGCAAAAGGGAGAACAGTAATGGAACAGCCATCTGTAAACATTGGCATGGTCGGCCATGTTGATCACGGGAAGAGCACTCTTACATTTGCACTTACAGGCAAAAAAACAGATATTCATTCAGAGGAAGTTAAACGAGGAATATCTATCAAGCTCGGATATGCGGATACGCCTATATATAAATGTAAAGATGATAAGGGAAATGAGATTTATTCAAATAAAAAAATTTCTGATAACTGTAGGCTTTCTAGGGTAATTTCTATTGTTGATGCCCCTGGCCATGAAACACTCATGGCAACAATGCTTGCTGGTTCAGCCATAATGAATGGGGCAATTCTTGTAATAGCAGCCAATGAAGCATGCCCGCAGCCACAGACAAGGGAGCATTTAACCGCACTTGAAATTATGGGTATCAAGGAAATTATAGTAGTACAAAATAAAATAGATCTTGTCACCAGAGAAAGGGCACTGGAAAGTTACAGGGAAATTAAAAGTTTTCTCAAGGGGAGCATAGCAGAGAATGCACCGGTAATCCCCGTAAGCGCATATCATAATACCAATATAGACATAGTTCTGGAGGCCATAGAGAAAATAATAAAAACACCGGAATTCAGGGAAGAGGATACGCCGATGATGTACATAGCCCGATCTTTCGACATCAATAAGCCAGGTACAAAGCCTTCAGATTTAAAAGGTGGCGTTCTGGGTGGTGCTCTCATACGTGGAAAATTAAAGGTTGGAGATGAAATAGAAATTTCTCCAGGAGTTCAGAGTACAAAGGGGAATAAAACAGTCTGGGAAAACGTCACAACAAAGATAACATCATTGATGGCTGGTTCATCTTCTTACAAATCCATAGTTCCCGGGGGTCTGGCAGCGGTCGGAACCGAACTTGATCCATTCCTGACTAAGGGAGATTCCTTTACCGGTAGAATAGTGGGATTAAAAGATCATGTCCCGAAAACAGTGTTCAATCTTGAAATGGATATACATT
>JAKAYM010000034.1 GCA_021826795.1 Thermoplasmata archaeon | reverse complement strand
TTCTTGTATAATGATTTTAACCATAATACCATTATGGGAATGATCAGGGAATACTGAAAATGTCTTGTGGTTTAATCCACCTTATTTAAGTATGTATTTACCCTTTTCATATTCAAATATGCGAATAATGTATATTGTGCTTAATGCACCGATAATAGGCAAGACTGCTATGAATATGGAAGGAAAGAACTGATCCGGGGGAATATAATATGATATATATTGGAATAGACATAGCTAAAAGGAAGTTTGACTACTGCATTATAGACAGTGAATTGAATAAAATAAAAACAGGGATAATAATAAACAACTATGATGGCTTTAAACAGTTTCTAAGCATAGTAAACAGCTATGACAATATCAGGATGGGAATGGAATCGACTAATATTTACCATGTAAACTTATACAGCTATTTGATTGAAAACAGTTATAATCCCATACTGCTGAATCCCATTGAAACAAAGCTGTTAAAGAGTTCAAGGATAAGAAGGAACAAAACAGACAGAATAGATTCAGAGGCCATAGCAAGATACATTATAATATATAAAAATAATACAATCAGCATGGAGAACCAGTATGGCAACCTGAAAGAATATATAAACACATATATAAGGATAAGCAGGAAGATTACAGCGGTAAAGAACCAGTTAATCAGGGATATGGATCTACTGTATCCTGGGCTTTCATCAACTGTCAGTATAGATTCTAAGTATTTTACAGATACAATAAACAATATTGATAACATTATAAACAATAATTTCAGGATAAAACATATCAGCATGGAGAAGTATGATGAAATAAGGAATATTATCATAAAGGGCAATAACAGTAATACTGCAGTGAAATATGACATAAAAATAAATATTGAGGCAATAGAACTATTGAACAGGCAGTTAAATAATACCAGGAAGATTATAGAGGAAGAATACAATAAAATTGATTCCAGGATAAAGACAATTCCTGGAATGGGAACAGTAACAGGTTCAATTATGCTTTCATCCATAGGGGATATAAACAGGTTTGATTCCATTGTAAAGTTAAGGGCATATGCAGGAATGGATCCTATGACAAGGCAATCAGGAGATTACAATATTACATCACACATATCAAAGAGGGGAAATCCATTAATGAGGTATGCATTATATTTATCAACAGTATCAGCAATAAGGTTCAATCCTGTAATCAGAAGATATTACAATTATAAGAAGAACAATGGAATGAGTGGAAATAAGCTTATAGTAGCATGTTCAAACAAGTTATTGAATATAATATACTCCGTAATGAAGAACAATGTGGATTTCAAGGATCCTGAAGAATTAGTAAATTAAACAGTAAATTAAACAGATAATAATCGTGGTTTCTAGGATAATTAGCGTAAGCTATGTAATTGATATAGAATAATTACTAAAAGTAAAATTAATATAGTATACTTAATAATATTAATTTTTAAATTTTTATCATAAATTATTAAGTTTAAAAAATAATGTTAGGGTGTTGTAAAACTAAACACGCTTTCTGTTACATAGTTTTATCACCTGTTCTTTTTCCTGACAATTATCACACCAACAAGAGCAACTACTGCAACTATGGCTCCAATAATAATTCCATCTTCAAGAATTGAGAGTCTAAATGGAGCAGGTGGTGAAGTTGGCAGGACAGCTGCTGGACTATATGCCCAGTAAAGGGTAGGATCACCACTGAGATTGTATACTGTAAGAATCACAGTATAGTTTGATGTTATTGTTATGCTGAAATTCTTGTCCCTAACACCATTTATATATATGGAACTGTTTAGTATTTCTGATATGGTAGCATTTTTCATGTCGTTATATGGTATAGAAACTAACAGGGTTCCATTCTTTGTGGCTGTGAAATTTACAGATACGAGACCCTTTCCATTTAGTATGCCAGATACAGTAACATTGTACCCTATTGCAGTCGTTGCATTACGGCTCATATTAGAGCTTTCCCTTGATGGTTCTTTCAACAAATTAAAATTCAAGGTCATTGAAGAGGTTATGTCTATTTTCTTTGATACGGGGAAATATCCATCATGATAAACCGAGACAGTATGTTCTCCTGCTGAAACGGGGATCGTATAATAGCCAGTGGCATTTACAGGTGCTATATCTCCATCAACAACGACCGAGGAGCCCACAGGCGTAACATGGCCTGAAAGGGTTACTGAATTGCTGATGGCTGCTAGGATGACATTTAATTGTGTTGTTTTTCCTGCTGATATATTTACATTATAGGTTTTGGTCTGATATCCACTCTTACTGGCGGAGACGTAGTAATTTCCAGGTTTGAGTGATATATTATAGGATGCACCATTGTATGTAGGCACTATCATACCATTGATAACAAGTGTTGCTCCAGTAGGTGTGATTGTTCCCTTCAGAAAACCATAACCAGTTGATTCCATTGGAATATTTGTGCTGCTTAGGGACATACTTTCATTCATTATCATAGTGTGTCCATTAACCGATACAGAATAATTTAAATTGGCAAGTGTGAACACACCAGAAGTTGAGTCAATGTAAAACGCAAATTTAATACTAGCATTTCCCTGAATTGAGGAACCAGAGATTTTATCTGTGATGAAAGTTCCAGCAGGAACCGTTACTGTAACACCAGTTTCCACGGTAAAGTTCGGGGGCATCATCATTCCTGGAGGAACTTTTCCCGCATTCAACTGATTCAGATCAGTTAAATTTAGCGCAAGCATACTCCCGGGAGTCTGGAAGGTCCCGTTGAAATTGCCAGGTTCAGAAAGGAAGAACCCTGTCGTGCTTGTAGTGACATTTGCTGTAAAGTTTCCATTCGGAGCGGTGGACAAAATTTCATATTTCGTATATGCCGTGCTAGTCCACATACCTACTGTAAATGGTGGAGGCGAGGAAAGAGGAACATTTGTAGCAGTGATCTGTGCACTGAGATTCGTACCAGATCTATTTAACGTGCCATTAAGGATAAGCCCACTTCCGTAGGATACGTAATAACTCTCGTTCATGCTTGAACTAGTCATAATGTACTGATCGCTCTTGATCGTCTTATCAAGCGAAACAAATGTTACCCCATTTCTGATAGTTATCCCATTGTAGGATAGTAGTCCAGAATCCATCATATATAGTGAATAGGATGAAAGTGCAGGAAAAGGAGTAGTACTTCCAGGAATTCCGGACATAGGTTGTGTATTGGAGGCAACGCTTGTATCGTTAACATACACGGTGGAATGTGTAGATTTCCCAGACACAGTTTCAATTATGGCATACTTTACAGAATAAGTCAATGATGTAGTATCTACTTTAAATATCGTGGCATTATAATTGCCTGTCACCTTAGAAGATGATAACGTCATGTTGAAAGTATAATTTGCATATGCTCCATTGAAAAACCATTGGGGTACAATTGAATTAAGATTGCTTGGTGGAGCGTTGGTTGAGTTGGTAACTGAATAATTCATATACGCACCATCGAATCCCCAAAGCGGTGTTGATGAAGAAGATGGGGAAGATGGTATGACGGATGAGGTACTGATTGGCGATGCCAGCGGTGACGCATTCATCATGAGGAACATGGAGACTATCAAAATAACTAAAAGAGTGAGAAAAATATTCTTACTAAACGGTTTTTTGTTAACCATATATATTAATTAGAATATTTCTACATTAAATAATAGGACACTTTAAGTGCTATTTTGTGCCAAATGACACAATAATTCAATATGAAATGACAGTGTATAAAATTCTATGCTTTCAAGAATAAAAATAAGATTGCAAAGTAACAATTAAATAAGCCACAGATATTGTTGGATTAAATCACAGTCTAACTTGCCATTATAACGTTGTCTCTGGTACTGGATAATTGACATACGGATTGTTATATGATCCATTCCTGTATGTAACCAGACTGCCAGGGTCGATTTTGGTTACCTCCGCTGTAAGATCATCAATTGCAGAAAAATTTTCAGCATAAAAAATAAAAAATGAAAATATTGAAAAATTCTTATAAAGCAATAACCTTTCACTCAGAAATTTAGACTTTAGAATTTTTGGAAGCCATTCATGATAATCTCCCTTAATTATAACACTTGCTATCAACACTCCCTTGGCATTATTTGTATCCAGTGAAACTTCCTCATAAATCACTTCATCATCCAGTAGTTTTTGTACCCTTCTCCGTAGGGTATGCAAAGGAATGTTGAGTTTTTGAGCCATACCATTAATGCTCATGGTTAATGGATCCTGGTATAGTATTTCGTTAACTATAGTCAGATCAATTTTATTAAGTAATTTAGGATCCTTAAACGAGTCGCCAAGTACACCAATTATATTTGGCTCTGTACCGAAAATTTCTTCAACAGCTTTCATCTTTTTCTTCAGATCTATGTCATTCATCGCAATTATAGCGATACTTGAGAATTCAACCTCTACAGTATCTGCATCAGGGAAGCTTGAAGAGTCCGGTACATATAGGGTACCAAATATCACTCTTTCTATGAATGGGAATTCCTTAAAATGATCGTAAATAATTTTTTGAACCCCCTTGGTCTTATTAATAAGGACAAAATATCGTTTCCATGGCATAAATGCATCATCTGTATAGAATTTCACACCACGAATTAACCCTGAGTCAAATAATTCTTTTAACCGTAACCTTACAACCTTAGGGTGCACATTCAGATCCCTGGCTATTCTATAAACTGAAGGCCTACCAACGTATTTACAGTTTCCACCTCTCGGCCACTGAAATCTACGTAATATATTCTTGGATATATCATCAAATATCATTTTGCCACCGTATATTCCAGTCCATGTTTATCAGAACGGTATGGAAACAAGGTACATTTGCATCCTCTTTCTTTGCCACCAAGAATAAACACTTTCATGGGCGGTTTTTGTTCTCTCTCAGGAACTTGTATACTGGTAATGGCATAAATGGTTAGATGGTCATCAACTGAATATCCTGTTCCATTTAACTGTTGGGTCATATTTCTAAAAGATGGAAATTTATGTGCAACTTTTATTTTTAAGGATGGGGGTATCAATATATGAAATGATTTTTGTCGATTTGATTCCAACATTTTAATTACCACAGCAATTTACCTATATTTAACGCCAACTAGAATATAAATATTACTTCTCAGAACGTTATTTGTACTCCTGGATGATTATTGCAGAACTATAGTGTATCTCACCATAACTGGAAGATTTTATGTCTTTATCCGTGTATATGGCTTCTCAATATTCGGGACTTAGTATTTCCTCCATATGATAAAAATTTCTGTTAAGAATACCCCAGATAACTATTGTACTATGCATTATTCGTAATAAACCCGTTCTAAAACCGTTGAACAAAATCCTGATACATTCTTTATCAATTTTGGCATTCCAGTAGATGCCTGCCGCCTATAAAAAAACAGAAAAAAAATAGAAATTTACAATAAAAAAATATATTTATTTATGGTTTACGGGTCAGATACAACACTCAGGTTTATGTTCAGAGAGAAATCAGATCCCTGATAATAATTTACATCATGACCATTGCTGTTTCCAAGTCCTACAGTTATCATCATGTATGCAACTCCACCGGGGCTAAGTGATGTATTGAAACCACATTCTTCTGTTACATTATATATATATCCTGTTGAACTCTGTAGGACTGCTGCGAAGCTAGGTTCTGAGTAGCTGAATGGGTGTGTTGATATTGGGGTTGCCGCTATTGAATTGCCTGCTCCATATGTGCCGTTACTTGACGTTCTAAATGTTGGTGCATGTGATGACAACATAAGGCCAACTGTTCCATTGTTTCTTATGGTTGCTATAAACATAACATATTCATCAGGAGCCAAATTCGATAGGTGTACTGTGTACCCCATTCCACTGGTAGCAGTTGTATAATTCTGTGTTCCAAGATTTATAACTGGTACTTGTGGCTCTCCAGCTCCTATATTATATACAACCCCATTCGGCCCCTGTAGTGTTATAGGCGTATTATTCGCATTTGTTACAACAAGGATCAGGTTGTTATTCCAGTTCAAATGGCCTGCCGTGCTATTAATGGCAGTGCTTGAACTCCCAGAGAATGCAGAGAACGCAAACGTTCCCCCCATTGCTATGACAATGGGCACTACCAATAATACAGCTAATTTTTTGTTCATTTTTATCACTAAAATTTTATCTGTGAAATCTTAATAATAAATTAAGAAGTTTCTGTAAGATACTGATTTTCATAGCAGTTGTCCTGAGAATTGTTTAAAAAATCTTTTTCTTATATAAAATATGTAAGTGTTGTACTTATAAATTGTACACATCATCGTTAAGTATTTTGATGAATAGTGGTTGAGCTAATACCAACGTCCTATTATTTATGAATAAAAAATTCCATGTAAATTATCGTGATTGTTTCCCTATAGGTTATATTTTAATCTATTTTCATCATGGAGCCAAGGTAAGATGTAAAAGTAGCATACAAAACGGATTGTATACCTAACATAGAGATCAATATTTTGCCAAACCTTACAGATAATAGCCTTTACCTCTCTCCTTATTTGTATAACCCATCTGTTATATTTGAAAATATATAATTGCTTCAGAGAGAATAAAATATTTAAAAGACCTTAGACCCTTATAAAGTATATAGTACTTAGGCTAAAGGCTTTTGTTTTCTCATTAACGCAGGATAAACGACCTTCATGATTAGATGAAATTAAAAAAGGAATAGGCAGATACTATATAGATATATTCATATCAAATTTTGTAATGTAAAAATATAGATTTTCTAAGAAAGTTTTTAGATCTTTATAGCTCGTCAAATTTCCAGGTTCTAGGTTTGCGAAACTTCTGAATACATATCAGATATGATAAAGTTGGCCTGCTATTGATCAAAAAAATCTATCATTCGAAAAGCTTAATAGGTACCAGAAGCTTATTATTTATGATAAAAAATAATGAGGAATATATTTTTAGTACAGAAGGTTGGTGCATTGATAAAACCCTGCAAACTTCAGAAAATATAGAAGTTGTTGCTGACAATAATGGTACAAAAATTTTGTTAATATTTCTCTCTGGCACTATAATAGACAAAATTACTATGCTAAAAAATATTCAAATTCCGGCAAACGTCGAGGTAGACTCAAAAATAGGGGTGTATTCTGGTCTAATCGACAGTAACGTTAAACGTTTGGCAAAGATTAATAAAATTACACTTGTTAAATCTTTAATCTTCCCTTCAGAAGCATACACTATAAAGGTTGAGGCTAAAACAGCAATTAATAAAGGGTCTGTGTTGGAGCAGTATAAAAAGAGACCTAAAACGGCAATAGAAATGGAGATACTGAATCTGATTACAGAGAATTTTTCTATGCCTGTGACAAAGCTTGTTTATAGGTGTAACCTGAATTATAGGTATTGTGCAAATTTAATTGGCGATATGGTTCAAGATGAAATACTGGAGGCCATAGAACAGGAATCTGGAATGAGATATAAAATTACTCCCAAGGGTACGGAGTATATGAAAAAATTAAGAAATATCGCGTCTGTTCATCATATGCGAGATGTATAAATAAAATATGTTTAATAACAATTACACATATTAATAGAGCATATTAGGTACCTAAATGATGTTACTGAAATTTCCGGGAATGATATTTGTCTATATCATAGCACTGGCTATCATTATATTGCATTTCGACAATAAAATGCGTTCCACTCTCAATTCTATAGAACAGAGGAGAAATATTGCTGATCTTTTATTCTTAAAACAGCTTCTAGATTTCATATACAATAGCAATGTAATTCCTGATATAGAGTCTATTATGTCTGATTTTCAGATAACACCAGAAACCAATGTGTTAGAACTATTCAAAAATGTAATTCCAGTTACTAAAAATGAAATTGAGGAAATGTATAAACCATTAACCCAGTTTGATGAAGTTAAAAAAACTTATGACATACTCAATGAGAAGTTTAGACGGCTCCTTTATTTTAATTTAATCTATGGAATAATTTTTACAACCATATATATAATCTACGATTTAAAATTATTTATGTTATTTACACATGTTTATTTTCTGTTTATTTTATCCTGGGCTATCTACATAATGGCAGTAATAACATCAATTATTATAATATCCTCTATATTCTCGTGCATCCGAAAAATTGAAAAGAAACTTACATTTTAAGATTTTGGTATTCCCCAGTATTTAACTATATTCATCTCTTACTGGTATCTATTCATCGCTTAGGAGTTGAAATATTCTGACTTATAGATCATCGATCTCCACACCATTCTCAGGAAATCTTGATTACAATTTCTCTTCGTCTTAAAGGGATGGTACTTCCTTGAGCCTGGAATTATGAATAGTTCGGGTTATAGAATTTTCGTCACTTACTGATAAAATAATTAATGGTAACAATTATCCCGATTTTTTCAGATAAGAGGTGTATTTCTCAACATTTTTTTCAAGTGAGTTTTTATTTGTTTCTGGTGCAAGTAGCAGTGCTATTATAAGGCCAGCCACCGAAAAGCCAGCAAAAATGGATAGTGAATGAAACACAGGAAATAGGGGAAATAGTATTATCCCCATTATTGCACCAGTTCTTGAAACAGCTGTTGCAATGCCCTGAACCGTGGATCTCACAGATGTATCAAATAATTCGGTTGGATAGAATAATGTAACCGCACCGACCCACTGCTCAAACATAACGAAAGCAAAGAAAAATGGTACTGTGTAAATTCCTTTAATTTTTATAATGCTTCCTAAAGTTAATAGGACAGACATGATAAGAAAACCAGAAATTGTTAAAAATCTCCTTCCAAGCCTGTCTGCAAGAGGCATTGCAATAACATACCCAAGAATTCCACCTATTGATATAAGCATGCTTGCCTCTGCTATAGACCTGAACTCATTTTTAAAACCCAGTGTGCTAAATATTACAGGATAATAGAAACCAATCCCATATGCTGCAACATCAAAGATAAACCATGCAAGTATCACAAAGACAAATGTTTTTCCGTATTTTGTAGTGATATTTCTTGTGGTTTCACTTAGATTATCTGATTTTCCTGTTACTTCCATTTCTGAAAGTTTTGCATCCTCTAATTTTCCATGTGCTGCAAGCCATCTGGGCGATTCCGGCACCTTAAATCTTAAAAGTATGATTGGTATAGCTATTAATCCCCCTAAAATGAATGTATATCTCCAGAAATCAGAATAAATGACGAAAAAGTAATTTGCAACTGCTGAGGCAAAGGCACCGACCCAGTACATTCCAACCATTGTTATTAGTAGCTTTCCCCTTGATTTTTTTGGTGAAAACTCTGATAACATTGTAGAGCTGATAGGATAATCACCCCCAATTCCAAAACCTATCAGAAGCCTTGATAAGAAGAGTTCAATGAAATTAGTAGAAAGTCCGGCAGTAATTGCAAACACTACAAAGAATATGAGGTCAATGCCAAATATTTTTTTCCTACCTATTCTATCAGAAAGTATACCAAGCAATGGTGCTCCTACCAGCATTCCTACAAATGATGAAATATCTATCAAAATATATTCAATTCTATGTAATTGTAGCTGCGCCGGTATTACAAGAATTGCCATTGTAATTATTGAAAGATCGTAGCCATCCAGGAAAAGACCGCTGGATGCAAGTCCAATGAGTTTCATTCGTTTTACATTTATCCGTGTATTATCTATAGCATCAAAATTCAATTAATCACCTGTTAAATTTTTAAATCCATACAAGGATTTAGAATACAAAAAGCACTTTACTATAATTTATAATTTCTAACTACTATTAATTTTTTGCCCATATCATTCTACGGAAAGTATCACTATCATTTCATTGGATAGTTAAAAACCGTACAGTGGGAATAACAGATCTGGCTGCAATTAAATGGTGAATATGGTAGATAATCCGTAGAATAAAATCAGGTCTCGATATTATGCGAAAGGAAAAGTCTATCATGGATTTATACCAATTTTTACTGAAATTAAAAAATAACTTTTCATCTTAATAATTTAGTTTTTCAGGGATATGTTATGCATATAAAATAAAAATATCTTGTCATTATTATACTTAAAATTCTATTCTATTATGTCTATTAATACAACGTATTTATGTTTAAATATTTAAATATTACTTTTATTTTCAAGTATAGATTTTGATTTCCATTGCATTTTTGCACAAAAATTTATATATAGTCACTTAATAATACGATATGTATGGTAAAGCATCTACCGGAAAACCAAAATTGAGAAAGAATGCTCTGGGATTTTGGGCCATAGTGGGACAAACTATTGCCTTTACAGCTCCACTGGCGTCTGTAGTCACATCACTGACTGGCGCCGCACTTTATGCAAGGGGAGCACTTCCGCTTGCAATTTTAATATCAGTGATAAGTGGGATAATTTGGGTCAACACACCCTATCAGTACTCTTCTAAGCTCGCAAGTTCAGGTGGATTTTATACATTCACAAAAAAGGCCCTGGGAAGATCATATGGATTATTTGACGGACTCATATATCTTATGTTTGAATATACTATACTTGCAAACACAACCTTATTCTTTGCAGGAGTCTTACTTCCAAGTATTTTGTCAACTTATATGGGCATATCAGCTCCAAAATATCTCTGGATACCGATACTCATACTTTTTGTCCTTCTTTTCACTGCATTACCATATATTGGAGTTAAGCCATCCGTAAGATATGCATTGTTTGGAGCATTCCTTGAAATAGGGCTGCTTCTGGTTTTAGGCATTGCAATTATTATACTTGCCGGACACAATAATACAGTTTCAGTATTCATTCCACACCTTTCTGGCGGTATAGCACCTCTCTTTGAAGGCATTGTGCTTGGAACATTTCTAATGACAGGCGCCTCTGGGGCTGTGTATATGGGGGAAGAGACTAAAATGCCCAAAGACAATATTAAAAAAGCTATGATAGTAAGTTTTGTAATAACGGGAGCCACATTTCTGATGATTTCCTATGCATTCACTATAGGATGGGGCGTTTCGAAAATGGGAGATTTTGCCACAAAACTTGTACCAGGCTTAATACTTGCCAATGAATACCTGGGCTTTCCATTCCTGATTGTTATGGTCATACTGTTATTTAACAGCATATTTGTTTCAATGGTATCGCCCTTGAACGTTCTAGGACGTATTGGATACTCTTTATCAGAGGATCATGCTATATATGGATGGTTTGCAAAAATACATCCCAAGTACAAAACACCTTCCAATACAATATTATTCATGGGACTGACAAGCATCATAGCAAGCGTAGCGGCTGGCCTGATACTGGGTCCATTTTATGGATATATATTTCTTATTACAGCAGCAGGTCTGGCATTATTCGCAGGACATATAATGAGTGATTTTGCCCTGCCATTTTTCTTCAGGGCAATAAAGGAATTTAAATTTGTATGGCATCTTTTACTACCAGCAGTGTCCCTATTTATCCTGCTGTTTGGTATATATTATAGTGTATACCCTCCACTGTTCCCATATTTCCAGGCTACAATATTAATGGGAATATTGCTGGTGCTTATAGGAATATATGTAATTTTTAAATTTAGGAGTGTGCCGGAACAAATAAAAAATCCCCAGCAATAAATCATACATTTATAATATATTATTTATTTTTTTAATGCATCGTATTTTGTTGATTATTTTAATAACTCTCAGTACTTGCCATGGATTACTGGGAAATCATAGTCTGGCAATAACTTATGGCTCTTCTTCATATAAATTGACATCAAAGGGAATTTTCCAGTTCCGGGATAATACAAAATGTTTTATTAGGAACTTTCTTATATAAAAACGGGATATTTTATTGTGTCATATGAAAAAATTTTGAATCAAAAATGGAAAAAAATTCTATTAAATCCAAAAGACAATATAATAGCTATTCTCGTCTTTATAAGTATTTTTCTTGCAATTGGGCCTATATTGCCTGGAGTTAGCTGGTTCAGTCTTGGTAACTTCAGTCTTGACATGATTAACTTTTACCATACGATTATGATTCCCTTTGCATTTTTGCTCATACTATATACATCTGAACTTCTTGATTTAGATACATTAGAAAGAAAAGCGGTTAATCTCAGTACTTACCCCATTCTCTTCCTGACATTCCTTGGAATGATATTCTTCTATCCTGCCAGTACGCAGGGTGCAGATTATGTATTACAGGGAATGAGGGATGTCTGGATGCTTTTACTTGCCCTTATGTTTTTTGTCTATCTTTTAATGCTTCCTTTCAAGAACAGGCAAAAATTCAGGAATATATGGGGAGCATATTCATTAATCGTGATAGCAACAATTTCAGGGGGAATTGCAGCTGTAATGGGCATGATCTATGAATACGGACTACTCTTTGGATATGCATCTATTCCCCTCCTGAACAGAGACGTTGCTGCCTGGGGAGGTCTCCAGACATTTCTCGGCAATCTTCTGACCTCCCATTCTCATCAGATGTTGCCAGCTATTGAGGGTGGAATAGTAGGCCTAACAGCAATAAGCCTTGGATATGAAAAACTCTCTGCTGTGAAGAGAAACATTGTAAATCTTGGAATGGTTATTTCTATTTTTGGAACTATTTCAATGTCATATCTTTATCTGATTTCATCTTTTGGGACCTATGTTATTCCTACTATATTCTCATTTGGCGCAGGTGGAATGAATGGACTGGCACTGGATGATAGCCAGACAGGGATAATAGGCGTTGGTGCACTTATATCCATTATAGGGCTTTATTATATTCTCTCCAGGAGACCTGTGGAACGCCTGGTACAACTTTCAGAATTGCTCACCTGGATTGCAGTGATGTCAGTTATGGTTGGTGTGGGATATGCCATGGAATTCAACGAGACCTACTATGGCTTTGGATCACCTGGAGTACCACCTAATGGGGGGTCTGGATTCCAGTACGATTTGGCCTTCACCGATGGACACCTCCTGTTTGCTTTTTTCATGATGCCATTAGTGGCTGGAATTATTCTGGTGTTAATGCGTTATCTCAAGGAACAGGAAACAGAAAAGAGAGTAATAACATATCTTATCATGGCAGGAACTGTTACAGGCGCTTTTGGCGTCATGGAATATATGTTAACACTTTTCTGGGTTATTGAGGCCATAGGCCTGGCACTGCTCATACTGGCTATAATTTTGATAACCCTGACTCTTGGAAAGGAAGCTATTGAGACTGTGGAATAGAACAAGAGTACGGAATCAACATAAGGAAATCTGCGAAACCTCATAACAAACAACTCAGAACTCATCTCAACAGATGGCCATACCCAGAATTCCTGGGAATGATAGAATATAAATCACCAGATAAAATAATAAAAGTGAATTCAGAAGGGGCCTCCTCAGAATGTTCCATATGTGGTGAAAATACGTCAAAAGTTCGAATATCAACCTATTTTTACATGGCTTCGAAAATATTAAAAGTTGTTTTTATTTTTTCAAACCTCTGAAGCCTATTACTGTTAAAACTGTTCCCAAGCCGAGGAATACAACTCCTGCAACCATCAAAGGAATTCCTACATGATAACTATATTCTGCAAGAGATCTTGTGGGACCTGGTATTGAAGCGAGATTCCCGTATACATTTATGTAAGTGATGTAGCCAGAATAATATACAACACCAACCGCCATGGAAATAGAACCAGCGATTATAGATAAGATTCCTGATACAGCTAATCCCCTGCTCATTTAACATATAAGCGGGAAGTCCCCTTTCGTTAGAGGGAGGATGTCACTGTAAGAGCACACTGCATCAGCCTTGTTGCTATGCACCCGAAATGTATAATATCCATGGAAAAGAAATTAGGATTGTCACAATATTTTCCAATGTACCTGATATGCTTCTGCCAGACCTTTCCATTTACCCTGAGATTCACAGCCTCATTATAATATACCTGATTTCCCTGCTTGATCTTTCTTATGAACGACATGTACTAGCGTATATGCACATTACTCTTATTCACTATTGATTCTAATTAAATGGTGCATGTGAAACAGCCTAAATAGCAATAAATTAATAGGTTATATCAAGAGAAGTAACATGAGAAGTCTAAGACTATTCTGATATCACATTTAGGTACTATCCAGCAAAACAAAAAATAGATATAGGTATGTGGCTTTTACGCTTATGGAAGTAAAGGTTAAGAGCGAGATGGATGTAGACAGGGGACTTTGCGACTATTGCGGTGCCTGTGTTGGGATGTGTCCCACCGACGCGATTAATTTGGATGAAACAGTTATAGCCATCAATGAAGACAAAT
>JAKAYM010000194.1 GCA_021826795.1 Thermoplasmata archaeon | reverse complement strand
TATTGTTCAATGTTATAACAATGAAAATGTACCTGTCCCTATACAGAAATACAATGATACCAAATCCTGGAAGGCATAAGCTTGTCGATTCCCTGATGATTGAACTGTCCATGATAAATATGTATCTGATAAGGGGGCAATTATACCTCCCACGTGTCAGCAAACCTATCATGTCTGATCTGAAAGCTGTCGGAGGGGGAATCGTAGACAGAATATTTTCAAATGAACTCTTTACAGGCATACAGGATAAGAAATAACTTTTTGATAAAAAATTACTCTTTTTTTGTTTTGATCCTGCATCTGCATATCTGTCATACCAGCTTTCTGGCATATATCACTATGACAATTACAGATATTATAATAAAAACTATAGCTGTAGTTATGGCATAGTCCAGAGGATTTGCAGGTGGAATAAAACTGTAAAACATTGCAATAGAAAGTATGATTGTAGCCACTGCCGGTATAATTGTATTTTTTAGTGCCTGGAATACTTTCTATTTTTTTGTAGGTGACACAGAGTCCGAAATTACTTAATATGTGACCTATGAATAGTGCTGCTATTATACCGTGACCAGATAGAGAAAACCATCTTTTGGTCGAATTAGTATGCCAGCAGCGAGTGAAACAATGTAAGCGTTAATTTTGTTAGAAAACTGATAAGGTATGTTAATCCAGATAGGGACATCAAAAATAGAAATTATATATGCCAGTGGTAAGGAATATTTTGCAAATTCAGGGTATTTTCCGAAACATTTTCCATGAATTTTTCTATTTCATAACTGGCTAAAGTTTTTGGGAAATGAATTGTATTCAATCACCGTATTCCTCGATATATTGCTCTCCGGATTCTATCATATCTGTAATTTCTGATGTCCTGAATCCAGATACCAGTGAAATGAAATAAAATGCCAGTGATACAATTATAACCATAAGGAAATCGTATGGAAATGTAAATAGATTTATTCCCCCGAAGTTTGATTCTCCCAGATAGGAGAGAAGGGCCAATGTCAGAATCATCAATGGAACCCAGTAGCCTCCTTTAATATTGTCTCTGGAAAATATGCTTTCAACGCGTCCTAGGGCAAATAATAGTAGATATATGAAGAAACCGGCAAATATGATTATAGATATATAGCCGACAGTGGGCCAACCAGTCCAGTAAACTATCAACGAGGCTCCAACAAAGGAAATTGGTGAAAGAATCCTTGCATATGGCAATTTAAATGGCCTTTTCAGTTCCGAAGCTTCACGCCTGAGAACCATTAAAGTTGAACCACCGAGTATATAGGTGAATGCTGCGACTCCTGATACGAGCCCAACAACTACGTACCAGCTAGGAAGAGGAATCAGAAAAGCAAGTCCGAGAACGAGGCTAATAAGCAATGAGAAAACTGGTACTCCTGTTTTCTTGTTTACTTTTCCTATTATGCGTGGAAAATATCCGATTTCAGCCATTCCGTAAAGTGATCTTGTTGATGTCCCTGCAGCTATATTTAAGGTTCCTGAAGGTGAGACATAAGCATCAGCATATAGAAGGTATGTGAGAACTGCCATTATTGATAGATTAGAAGATTTTGCAAGAAAAGCAAAGGGAGCTGTGCTTATACTTTTTGCGTATGTTCCTGCAGATGCCGAGGAAAGTCCCAGCCAGCCGCCGGATGAAGATAGAAGTGCAGGATTGATTGCAGATATAAACACGACCTGAAGCAAAACATAAACACCCATGGATGTAAGCATTGAATATATAAGCGCCCTTGGGAGATCTCTCTGTGGATTTTTTGCCTCCCCAGCAAAATCCATAGTATGCCTGAAACCAAGATATGAAAAAACTATGCCATCTGTTGATATTGCCTCAAATATCAATGATATATTATTATGTGGCAGGAATCCACCGAGTGCTGGATTGTTGAAATTTCCAGCATGGAAAAGGAGGAATGCCATTAATATTATTGTGATAGATGGAATAAGAAGCTTCCACCATGTTATTCCCTGATTTGTTTTTCCCATCAATTTCACGCCAAAATAATTTAGGAAATAGAATCCTGTGATTAATATGGCTGCAATCAGTATTCCGTATCCTGTAAGGAGAGTCACATGTAAGGATGGATGAAGTGGATTACTGGCGTAGTATACTAGGGCAGGCTTTGTTATATAGGAGCCTGCATATGTTATTGCAGCCTCAGCCTCAAGGGCAGGTGCGGCAACTCTTGCTGCAAAATATGCCCATCCAAAGAAAAGTCCGGCTATTCCTCCATGTGAATAATGACCATATCTTGTGATAAGCCCACTTCTCGGTATCATGGAAGCAATCTCAGCATAAACAAGAGTAATTACCAGAACTATAGCTCCCCCTATAATCCATGAAATAATTGCAGCAGGACCAGTGGTACCAGCAGAGGCCGATTCGGCAAAAAGCCATCCAGACCCTATTATTGCTCCTAAGCTTAGAAAGTAAAGGTCCCATGAGGTCAGGACTTTCTTCAATTTTTTATCGTCTGATATCGCTCCATTGTTAAGATTCTCGCCAGTTGCCATTAAAAATTATATGCCAATACGATTTAAAATTTTTGGAAAAAATCCCGCACATATGCCTGTTAATTGTTCTATAATAAAAATATTTGTACTGTAAATTAAGGTTCGTTAACCAATATTCTTATAATATTTTGCAATATAGTGCAATGGTTTCATTTTCAACAGACATACATAATAAACAGGTAATCATTGTTAGCCTGTCCTCTATGATGAGATCACTTGGGATGGGTGCTTCGTGGCCATTTATGGCCATTTTCTTGAACCTTTATTTACATATTGCAATTTATATTGTTGGAATCATATTTACCTTACTTTCTTTAATGTCGATGATATTCAGTATTTTAGGTGGTTACCTTGCTGATTTGAAAGGAAGAAAATTTACCCTGATGCTTGGCAGTGTGTCTGGTATCTTCATATTTTTATCAATTGCTATTACGTTCCTGTTTCATGCATACGCCTTAACTATTATACTTTTCATATTGTCATCCTTTTCAGGTTCACTTGTGTATCCATCAGCCAGTGCATTGATTTCTGACGTGACTGAACCGGAAAACAGGGAAGGAGGATATTCAATTTACAGAATATTATCAAATATAGGTTGGGCCATTGGACCGCTGATGGGGTCTTTCATATATTCGTCAGGAATTGTTTATA
>JAKAYM010000193.1 GCA_021826795.1 Thermoplasmata archaeon | reverse complement strand
GGAGATCCCCGCCGTGGGTTTTGCCATAGGGGATGCAGTAATTGAATTACTCCTGAAAAGACAGGAACTATGGGTCAGACGGGATCTGAAAGAGTCTTATTATATATGTAATCTTTCCGGTTCAGATGATGAGTATATAATAAAAATAGCCAGCAGAATCAGGAGTTTAGATAAAATTGCTCTGGTAGATATGACTCACAGGAAAATATCATCACAAATGAAGAGTGCATCAGGTTACAATTATGCCGTGATAATTGGTGATAAAGAAGTAGAGGAAAATACAGTTACAGTTAAGAATATGGAAACTTCAGATCAATCCACCATGGGATATGATGATTTTCTGCTTCACCTGAGAAACAAAACATCGTAATAGTTAACCTTGAAAGCTAGAAGCTCCATTAGTCAACTTGAGATGGAAATCACTAACCTTAAGATAGTAAAATTATTATTTGTTGATTCATGGTTTGACAACAAAATTTATATTGAAATAAAACCTTATCTATAAATGTCAGTTGCTTTTGTCCTTATAAGAGTTTTACCAGGTAAGGAACATGAAATATATGATAAGGTATCCAAATTAAAATACGTAACAGAGGTACATCCTTTGCTTGGGGAATACGACCTTATACTGAAAATAGATACGGAGGAAATGACAGAAATAGGAAAAATGGTTATTCAGGACATAAGAAGCATCAATGGCGTTGTTGAAACAAAAACACTTGCGGAGATTAAATTATAGGTGATAAAATGACAGTATTTTCTTGGAATTGGGATGTTTTTTTTCTGGTCTTGCTTGCTTTGCTTGCTCTGTCTCTCATAATATTCGGTGTTTTGACCGCATATTTTGGAAGCAATAAAAGCAGAATAGTTGGAGCCAGTTTATTTATTATAGGTTTGCTAATAGGAATATTTGTAATACTGGGTTCACAGGATGTGTTCAAGATAAGTTTTATTACCGAAGTTCTTGAGCCAACAGTATTTTACATCATTGCCGCCATCATAGGTGTGGTAATAGGCCTCCTTGTATTTCTTGGGGCCATAATGAAAACATAAATCATTATTTTAAAAGACCTTTTATTTCACTTTCTTCTGAAATGAAATATATTACATCATTTTCCTCGAATTCGTATTCATTTCCTAGTGGGAAAACATAATTATTGCCTTTTAGTACTGATAGTATTATAATTTTATTAAAAACTTTGATAAAATCTCCAATTTTATGACCTATATATTTTTCAGGTATTTTAACAGAATATATTTTTGGGCCGTCCCCTGTTGATAACAATTTAAGGACAAAATCTGGAAGTTTAGGGTTCATTATTGATTTGGATATAACAAGGGCGCTCAACTCATTAAGTGTTATAACCTCGTCTGCACCTGCATTTTTTGCATTTGGTACATTCTCTGACTTTGCCACCTGGGCTATAATTTCTGCAGATTTGTTCAATTTTCTGATCTGGAAAATATTCAGTATTGTTTTTGCATCTATGAGATTTGGCGGTATATCCGAACTGAAGTCCCCGGTAACAATAAAACGTTTAGCCTCTGCGGCATTTGCAGTTTCCAGTGTTTTTTCATCCGTTGGATCTCCTGGTGTGAAAAAAACATAGTCAGATTTGACCGGGTTTTCCTTCATATTTGCAATCAAAACCAGCGAATCTATTTTTAACTTTCTGTTCAGATAATTTGATATTATATTGCTGGAATAGTCGTTGTAGTTACATATTATTGTGTGATTTTTCATTTTAATCCTCCTTATTTTATGTTTCAATTTAACATTGGTCATATATGCCGCTGTGGATGCGGTAAGTGTACTGACCGTACCTATGCCGGCAAGCATTATTATAATGGCAATAATTCTACCGATCAGATTAACAGGGACAACATCACCATACCCTACTGTAGTAACAGTTTGAAAAACAAACCATATTGCCAGTTCAGGGCTTTTTATCTGGCTTCCGTGGATGTTTATCTGGGAGATATATTCCAGATATGAACCTACCAAAACTATTATCATCAAAATTAAAACAGTTTTAAATACATTGGAACTGAAAAACCTCCCTAATTTTATGATAATACGTTTTATGATATTCATTTATATTAAGATAATATTTAAAGATATAAAACATGCTATCATTCTGATATATGTATAAGAATTAATAATATAATTTTATTACCTTACATGGACGCTGAAAAATTTGTGGCAGAAAGCAGGGAGATGATTATATCAAAACTAGATGGAAAAGGCATTCTTGCATGTTCAGGTGGGCAGGATAGTACATTGCTTTCAATGATTGCTGCCCCTATTAAAAATATTGAAATTGTTTTTGTTGACACCGGACTTTTAAGGCTAAATGAGGTTGAAAGGGTTAAAACCCTTTTTGAAAAATTCAGCATACCTTATAAATTAATAGATGCAAAGAAGGTATTTCTGGAAAATCTGAAAGGTATAACAGATCCTGAAACCAAAAGGAAAATTATAGGTAAAACATTCATTGATGTTTTCCATCAAGAAGCTATTTCATACGGAGCGACCTACCTGCTTCAGGGTACCATAGCTCCTGACTGGATAGAGAGCGGTGGCCAGTCCAGGGATACTATAAAAAGTCATCATAATGTTGGAGGCCTCCCGGAGAATCTTGGATTCAAGCTCATTGAACCCTTAAGGGACCTCTATAAGGATGAGATCAGGGAAATTTCACGATATTTTGATTTACCGGATGTTATGCCATTCCCGGGTCCTGGACTTGCCATACGGATTATTGGGGAGGTAACAGAATACAGGCTCAATATATTAAAAAAAGCAACAGATATACTTGAAAGGTCCGTAATTGAAAAATACAAAGGCGAAAAACCATGGCAGTATTTTTGTGTTCTTTTATCTATAAAGTCAACCGGTGTCCATGGTGACCGGAGAACCTACGGTGAAACAGTAGCTATACGAATGATTGACACACTGGATGGCATGACGGGTACCTTTTCCAGGCCGGACTGGGAACTTCTATCAGACATATCTGTAAACATTACAGATGAAATACCAGAAATAAATCGAATAGTATACGATATAACGGACAAACCGCCTGCCACCATAGAATGGGAATAATTATATAATAATTAACAATTCAATAAAAAAGGTAATCATTATGATGGAAGAGCAATTACTAATACCGGAAGAGGAATATCAGAAATC
>JAKAYM010000192.1 GCA_021826795.1 Thermoplasmata archaeon | reverse complement strand
ATCTATACAGAATTCACAAATTATATATAGGATGATAATGTTTAACATTTATGCCTGAAATATATGTAAAAGACGAGATATATGAAAACATATCGAATAGCCATGAAGATGTTACCAAGTTTGTAAACATGGTACTAAACCAGTATGTTGACGCATTCAAAACTGACGGAAATGATGGAATAGAACATTACAGAACACACGGGAACGGAGATTAATCACTAAACTTTTATTTGTGCGTATAGATTAATGAAAGAATCATAATAGTAACTTATAAGTTTACATTACCATAATTCCCTCTGCTGAAGTTTTGCAGTACTATATGGGAATCAGTTCGTTCAATTCCATCCATGGTAGATAAGGTATCCATTAATTTTTGGTATTCATCACTATTTCTGCTGATTGTATAAAGGACAAAATCAATATCGCCTAAAAGGAAATCTACACTTACCACTCCGGGCAGATCCATCAGTTTTTTCCCCAAATCCTTGTAATATTCTTTCCCGTATTTTGCCCTTACAAAAGTAATAGTATAAAAATCCAGCCCTAGGATTTTATAGTCTATTATTGCTATATTATTTTTTATAATATTAAGCCTTTTCATTGCCTCTATTCTTCTACTTACTGCTGATGGACTATTCAATCCCGTCATAATGCCAATTTTTCTTAGTGGGGTATTGGATTTTTTGTGCAGTATGCTTAAAATCTTTAAATCTGTTTTATCCATATAATAATATCATATTAAAGATAATAAATATTGTGAAACTATGTAATATTAGAATATTATTCGAATTAATACTTAGTTTAATCAAAATCTTTCTAATAAATCAATTAATAAAACAATTATCAAAAATATTATATTCAGTTAGTAGTATGTATTTTTATGATGAATATGAACAAAGTCCATGTACCTCATATAGAAACACCAATACCGGGACCGAGAAGCCAGGACGCACTGTATGAACAGGGTAAATATGAAACCTCGTCAATTAGCTATCCGAGAAGTTTTCCCTTCGCCATTAAATCTATCAGAGATTCTATTATAGAAGATCTTGATGGAAATCTGTTTATCGATTGGATGACTGGAATATCTGTTTTAAATCTTGGATACGCTAATTTCATAAGAGATGCTGTGAAGTTGGAGTTAGACAGTACATGGCATGCATTAGAAATACCCACAGAGGCCAGGATTAACTTCCTCAAGGCACTTAGAAGTTCATTTCCACAGAACATGCAGCAATATAAAACTATTTTTGGAATAAGTGGAGCAGACGCATGCGAAACAGCGGTAAATATTGCACACACCGTTTCAGGAAAAGACGCTTCAACTATCGTATTTGAAGGTGCCTATCACGGAGTATCCGGTGGTATTATATCAGCCACATATGAGAAGAAATACAAAACCGGAAACAATAGCCCAGGATTCAAGGTAGTGAGGGTACCATATCCCGGTATTTTACGGGAAAATCATTCTGTGGAAAATGTCATAGAACATATAAAAAATGCTATAGGCGATAATTCTGTAGATTCCCTGCTTGTGGAACCCATTCTTGGGGAAGGTGGTTATGTAATTCCTCCACAGGGATTTTTGAAGTCTCTGAGGAAGCTATGCGACGAAAACAATATTATAATGATAGTGGACGAAGTTCAAACCGGAATGGGACGCACTGGAAAAATGTGGGCATTTGAACACGAAGATATAAAACCAGATATAGTTTGTGTTGGAAAATCAGTAGGTGGCGGAATTCCAATGTCCCTTGTGTATTATCGGGAAGACTATGATGAAGTCCTTCCCACTCCGTTTCATCTGGGAACATATAGGGCTAACCCTCTAGCTCTTGCTGCGGGAACTGAGGTGCTCAAGAGGACACCGGCAGTTATTGATAGTGTTGTTTCAAGAGGGAACAAATTACTGAAGCAGTTTAGTGAAATCGAAAGCGATATCATTGCCCAGGTACGGGGAAAAGGATTTATAATAGGTATAGAGCTGGGTAGTGATGGAAAGCCCATGGACTCTAAATCAATGGAAAAATATAAGTTGGCACTTATTAAAAATGGATTAGTTATGCATACATGTGGACATTATGGCGATACATTCCGGTTTATGGGGGCTCTTAACATAGATCAGGAGCTTCTAAACACAGGTATGGAGATATTCTCAAAGGTGGTGAGAACCAAATGGTAGATATGCTCAGAAAGAACGAGGGGGGACTCTGGTCAGGAACATTTCAGGCCATATCCTATGTTGCACCTGCTGCAACGGCCGCTTCCTTTCTTGTGGAAGAAACTTTATACGTAGGAGCCTCGACAACTTTTGTATTCCTTCTGGCGCTTATAGGTGTCAGTTCTGCGATGTACATGAATTACGTTTTCTCTGGTAAGATTTCTCACGCTGGAGGATATTATGCATATGTCCGTGCTGGCCTTGGCCCAAAATTTGGGATATTCTCTGGATGGCTTTATTTCGTTAATATACTGGGTGCTCTTGCGGGTTTCGCAGTGTTATTCTTTGCCGGTGTTCTCTGGCCGCTAATCCCACAACTGGCATCTAACCCATTTGGATGGATACCCCTGGCATTTATACCCTTAGTACTTATTCTTGTACTTTTATATAGAGGATTAAAGCCATCTCTTAAATATACTATTATTGGAGGCCTAATTGAAGTATCTACTTTAATAATTATCTCCATAGCTATTATTATCAGGCTTGGCCCACATAACACTCTCATACCATTTACTCCCCACGGTAATTCCTTTGGCAATCTTGGCTTGGCAACAGTTTTTTCAATATTGGGATTTGTAGGAATAGGTTCGGTAATCACACTTTCAGAGGAATTGCACGAACCAAAGAAAACTGTAAAGAAATCAATAGTTGTGGGTATGCTAATCACGGCCGTCGTATATGTTCTTGTTTCATACGCAATGGTTGCTGGATGGGGAATAAATAAGATAGCATCATTTTCAAGTGCCACTGATCCAGGGTTCACTGTTGTAGATAATTACTTTGGTCCCATAGTCATGATTATATTTATCATCGTTACGCTTAACAGTTTCCTATCCAATGGAATTGCGGAAGGGAATGCATTCAGCAGGGAAGGTTTTGCCCTTGCCAGAGATGGAATTGTATTTCCCAAATCCCTTGCAACAGTGCATAAGAAATTTGGTTCCCCAAATAAAATAATCCTGATAGAATGGGTTGTTATAGTTGCCATGACACTGGT
>JAKAYM010000033.1 GCA_021826795.1 Thermoplasmata archaeon | reverse complement strand
TGACATTGATGTCCAGTGAGAGGGCCGCTTTGACCTTTGGCTCTGCATTGAAGCCACTATCCTTGGTAATCAGTGTATCTATCCTGTAGTATTCCATTAATGCCCTGTTAAGATTCTCATCAAAATTTCCCTCCATTGCAATTATATGGTCCTTTTTAATTCCCATTTTTATTAGAAATTCAATATTTTCTGGATCGGGGATTATGCGCACATATACATTACGTTCATCGATAATGTTTTTTAAACACCCTATATACTTTATTCCTGTGGTAATAAATATATTACGTCCATGCATTGCCCTTTCCCCTGCTTCCTGATAGTTATCTGCGTAGAATATTCTTACATCATTTATTTTTATGTTATCCCTTTCATATCTGATGAGAGGAATACCGATGTCTTCGGTCACCCTTATACACGTTTCATGGAGTGAATTAGCATATGGATGTGACCCATCTATCACTACTTTAATAGAATTTTTTCTGCATAATGTTATAATGGAATCGTAATCAAGTTTTCCCATTATATTCCTTATACCTTCAGACTTCAATTTTGAAACTCCATCATCTGTTGTAGCAGTTGCAAGAATGTCAAAACCGTAAACTGAAAGGTCACTTGCAAGTTTTCTTGAGTCTGATGTCCCATCGAACAGTAAAATCATGTTTCAGACCTACTTTTTCCCCGCCCGCAATTCTTTCTGGAATTTTTCAATATCTTTAAATCTTACCTCGAGAACAAAGGCCCCAACATAGTTGCAATCGTCACATTTATAGACAGGTCCTGCAATTCCACCGGCAACCCAGTTGAGCTTCAGCGAACCACAATGAGGACATATCCTTACATTCCTGTACTCATCCATATATAAACACATATTGAAACTGTATTTAACTATTTTCAGGATAGGTCTGGTTATGCAATGTTAAGGAAAGATTAAACAGATGGAATAGTAAATATTTAATCGAATTATGAATACATATGCATGGAATACACAGATATAAATCTGGTTGAGGATGGTAATACACGCATAATATATTTTAACAGGGAAAGGCACCTGAATACAGTAACAGAACACATGGTTGATGAGATCATTCATGCAATGAAAAGTGTTGTTGATAACAGCAGATCAATCATAATCGGCGGAAGAAATAATTTTTCCGCAGGTGCAGACGTTGCGCAATTCCAGAATATTGATGCACGTAATGCATATGATTTCCACCTAAAGCTCAATGAACTTGCCCTATTTTTCAGAAATTATCCAAAACCGGTGATATCGTTTCTCAATGGATACGTACTTGGTGGAGGTCTTGAGCTTTCACTTTCAACGGATATCAGGATATGTTCCAGAAAAGCCATCTTGGGCCAGCCAGAAATAAACTTGGGTATCAATGCGGGTGCGGGCGGCAATGTAATACTTCCCTCTGTTATAGGACGTAATAGAGCTCTGTATATGATACTTACCGGGGAAAAGATTACCGCATTACAGGCATACGATTTCGGGCTTGTAGATCTCCTTTCTGATGACTCTGAGGCAGAGGCTAGAAGAATAGCAGGGATAATAAATAACATGCCGGAAAATACCGTATCTATAACAAAGCATGCGGTAAATACCAGTACAGACAGCAATCTTGAACTGAAACTTGATTACGAGGCTGCACTTTTCGGTATTCTACAATCCGAAAAAGATACAAAAGAAAGAATAGATAAATTTATGCAGAAGAAAAGAAGCAAATAAATTTTATTCTTCTATTTCTATGAATCCTGCTGCTTCCCTGAGGTTATAGGTCTTAAGAGTGTATTTTTTCATGGGCAATTCCGGTGCTATGAAAGGTGGTTTTACCATTTTTCCGGTATCAAGTTCAAAACTTGCGTTGTGGCATGGGCAGACAACATGTTTTCCATATTCTGCAGCGTTTCCCTGTATGCATTTTAGATGTGAACATATCCCGTTTATTCCATAGAGTTTCCCGTTTTGCTTTGTTATAAAAACAATTTCACCGTTTCCAAGGTCTATGGATACATGGTTACCAGAATTTTCAAGCGCTTTCATGCCTAATACTTTTCTCCATGATGTAATACTATACAGGTTAAATTTATATTTTCCATACAAATGCAATATATCGCCTCCATACTGATCAGGGCATGGATCAAATCTATCCTATAATAAATAATTTATAGGTTATTTATATTATTATATATGTTTATTAAAACTAAAAGTGGGTACGGATTCCAGGAAACCGTTAAAATTATCAAGGACTTTTTGAAGGAAAAAGATGTTGATATATTCGCCGAAATAGACCATAGACGGAACGCCATAAAAGTCGGGATGGATATGCAGAATGAAACTGTGCTTATATTCGGTTCTCCTTCAGGTGGCACTCTTCTCATGGAAGAGAATCCTGAAATTGGCATTGAACTGCCTGCTAAATTACTGGTATACTCAACAAATGACGATGTTTACCTGCTTTATAAAAATCCTGAGGAGCTTATAGATACGTACAAAATAAGGGATTATAAGGAGGTATTAAAAAAGTTAAAAGTGCTCTTTGATAACATCACCAATGCAGTTTCATAATATTTCAACCAAATTATACCGACTTAATCTCCACTCACTTGGAATTTGCCACTTTAATATTACACTCAATAAAACAATCTATATTCAACTTTTCCCCGGTTTAACGGATATTAATCACGTTTCATAATTTCCTGACCCACGGGGAGTTCTCAGCCCGGCCCCTGATCAGATGGTCATTGCAATGTGACTCGCAATATGCTGTATCTGAAGCCCATTGAAGGCCAGGTAGCTTTTAGTCTTACGTCGTCATATATATTCATGAATCGTATATACTATTAATAAGACATATGATAATTGACACATTGTTTTTAAATCTTTCATTGGTACTTGCAAAGGGAAATTAATAATGAAAATTTATACAAGTTCCAGTGTAAGGGTATGACCACCACCCCCACCGTGGCAGATCGTAGCAAGTCCGGTTTTCATATTCCTGCTCTGAAGCGCATTGATCAATGTTACTATTATTCTTGATCCGCTATTGCCAAGTGGATGGCCTATAGCTATTGCACCACCGTTTACATTAAACCTATCCTTTTCAACTCCTAGCTGATCTCTCACTATCAGAGAAGCAACGGAAAATGCTTCATTATGCTCTACCAGGTCATAATAATCTATCTTTTTATGCTGCTTTTCCAGTAATTTCCTTGTTGCCGGTATGGGTGCCTCAACAAAATCCCTTGTATCAAGAGAGGCTGAGCTGAATCCTGTAATCTTTGCGATTGGCTTTAACCCGTATTCCTTTAATCCATTCTCGGAGGAAAGAAGCAGGGCAGAAGCCCCATCGGATAGCTGTGATGAATTGCCTGCGGTCAGTATGCCATTCCGGTCAAATGCGGAATTAAGTTTTGCCAGGTCCTCCATGGATGTTTTTCTCATACCTTCATCCTTTTCCAGGTTGTCAAGTTTCACAATTTCCTTTGCGAATTCACCGGATTCTGTTGCCCTTATGGCCCTGTTCTGGCTTTCCACAGAAAACTCATCAGCCTGTTCTCTAGTCAGTCCATATTTTCTGGCAGAATGCTCGGCTGACACACCCATGTGTTCTCCGTAGAGTGCATCTACGAGGCCGTCATTGAGCATAGAATCTTCAATCTTAAGATTTTTATATAGAAGCTGTTTTGGCCCCCATCTGAATTCGGCAGGCAATATAAGTGGAGAATTGCTCATATTTTCAAAACCACCGGAAACAATTAAATCATGCTCTCCAAGCATAATCTCCCTTGCAGCATTCTCTGTCGCAAGCATTCCCGATGCGCATACAACATTTACCGTGTTTTTTGTTACTTCGGGCTTGAGTCCGGCATAAAAAGCAGCCTGACCGGCCGGATTCTGACCAACATTGGCCTGAATTACATTTCCCATTATAATCTCTTCAATGAGGTCTTTATCAATTCCGGAATCCTTTATAACAGCTTTAATGGCAGCTGCACCCAGATCGGTTGCTTTTATTCTTGAAAGTGATTTTCCGAACTTCCCTATAGGTGTACGTTTGGCGGAGACAATATATACATCTTCCATGCATTCAGTATAACCTATATCTTTATGTATTTTTTTATCGACTATCAGCGTCAAATAAACATCACAAAAATATATATTTCAAATAATTAAGCCTAAATTGGTAGGTCTTTACTTTTTATTTTTAAAACGCAATGAATGTCATATATAATAGGAAAATTTAATAATGACCGAATTATCTTTACCGAATGGTAGATCAAAATAATGAAGATTCTGGACATGAAACAGATTCAGAAACAGAAAAAAGTATGGAACAGAAATCTGAAACCTCTGAACAGCAGACAACAACCAGCAAAAATGAAATTAAAGAAAAGTCCAACGTTAGGCTTTATATTGAAATAGGAGTAATGATGGTCGGAATTATTCTTATAGCCGTTGCTTCTATCCAGGTTAAAGGTATAGCGCATGTAAAATGGAATGACTTTACTGAAGTTGCATTGCCTTTGAGTATCATTCTTATAGCTTCACCCGCAGTTTTATATTTTAAGAGATTAAGAGAGATGAAACCTGCAATAGTTGTAATAATCATAATGCTGGTCGGCATTCTTCTACTTTATATACTGCTAGGCCCTTACAAAATGTTTACTGTGCACTTCGGGCTTCTTGGCGATGTTATAGTGGAATATCTCATAGGAATATTTTTACTGATATTCATGGTGGCACATATGACAAAGGTGCATTTACTGAAAAACAGTAAATTATGAAATAGACAGTAAAAATTTTTCTGCCTCTTTTATAGCTATTTCCACCGCTCTTTCTGGGTCCTTCTCAAATATTATTTTTCCATCGCTTTCCTTTCTCCTTATATGTAGTTCGTCCACTGATATTACTGACTTTCCCTCGGTTATTGCGAATGCCGCCTCAGAGGTGGTTCCGGAATACCCATCTATTGCTATCAACGCATCAGATGCCCTAACAATAAAAAAATTTCTCAAATATCCGATACCAGTGGGAATAGCAAGCGATAAATATTTATTACTATTCATTCGGTTACCGTCTGGAAGTATTCCGATTACCATTCCGTCTGCATCATGTACCCCTCTGGAAACACACTCCATAATACCGGAACCTCCACCACAGAAAACTGCACAATTTCTGGAAGCTAAATACTTTCCCAGAGTATAGGCAATGTCACAATGTATTTTATCTGTTATACTACCACCGATTACACCGATGTTATAATCATACATTATTATAACAGTTATTTCTTATATTTAATCATTTAATTTTCGAAATGTATAATGTAAGATCCCTGATCGATTTCACATAAGCTATTTCTCCTTTGGCAAATGTTTCCTGTGGATCATCTGGTACAGCTTTCCATAACTGTGAGTCAATTGCGATTTCATATGAGTTATTTTTGAGAATATTTTTTATTTCGCCGGTTTTTCCTATTATTGAATCTTTACCGGTTGCAGGTTTCCTTCTGAAGGGGTGCCTGAGCCAGAACCTGGCAAACCATGCTCCGATAAAAAACGACACAAACGTATCAAGCACATATCCGATTATTATTATCTGGCTCATAAAAATTCAATGCAATCTTGATATATTAAATTTCATATTAAATTTTTATTGCCATATTCTATGGTCTCGCTATAGCCATTGTAGAAAAATATTTTATATTTCAATTATATTTTATTCTCATGGGTAAGTACCCGTTGAATAAATATTATGGTATTGATCATATCCTGTTTCCGGATGAGAAAATCTTAACTCAATACACATTAGTTTATTTAACTGACAGAAGAATAATTTTTTCAAGATTATTCCATAAATATTACAAATCATTTAATTACAGTGATATCGAAAGCATTCAGGAAGGCATTTCACGAATTGTATATATTGAACTTTTATTAGGAATAGCATATATATCTTTCTCTATATTTTTTATGTTTTATCTGAACAATTTCTATTCCATTACTTTAATATTCTCTTTGGCGTTAGGTGTTTGCTTTATTGCATTTGCAATTATTATCAGGTCGGAAAAACTAATCATTATAAAATATGGGAACGGTACTCTCAGACTAAAAGTAATGGATAGAAATAATACAATTAAAATGCTAAACAGCCTGAGAAACCAGGTTAGTAATTGAATGGTATACTTTCAATTGTTTTGTATTTTAATGGAAATCTATTTTAAAGCGTGCTACATTTGATGTTATGTCTGGAAAGAACATTCTTTTGGCAGGTACGGGGGAGCTCGGTAAGGCACTCACCTACGACCTTCTCATTAATGGAAACACTGTTATAATTAACTCCCGTAACAGGGAAAAACTTGAAAAAATTGTATCAGAATATTCAATGTATGGAAAAGTCAATTATATCGTAGAGGAATTAAAAGATGAACAGAGTTGCAAGAATTTAATTACAAAATCGCTTGAAACATTTAAATCCATAGATTCTTTAGTAGTAATGGTTGGCGGATTTGTTGAGGATACAATAGAAAACCTCGACGGCCTGGATTCCATGATTTTAAATCATTTAAAAATTCCTATGTATATGGAAAACATGCAATAAATCATATGGGTTATGGCTCTTCTATTATATTTGTAAGCAATTCTTCCAGTTCAGTTAAGAATAAACCAAATCTGCTATCATATTCAATATCCAAATACGCCCTGGAAAAGGCTGCAAGAATAATGGCACTGGAACTGCAGAGTAAGGGAATCCGTATAAATGTTGTTGCCCCGGAATATATAATACAGAATTTTCAGATTGGTAGGGATTATATGAAACTAAGAAAATGCGGGGACCTGGAGACCCCGCCTGAGGATATTTCCAGTGTTATTACTTTCCTGATAGATGGTAAATCCTCATGGATTAATGGCACCGTAATACCTGTGGACGGAGGTCACAGCCTGAAATGACTATCGATGACTTGAATAAATGCATAATAGATTGCAGAAAATGTGAAAGGCTTGTTAATTACAGAAATACAAGAGAGATTCCGTCAAGGTATTCCGGCGAAGCATACTGGGATAAACCTATAACAGGTTATGGAGAGATAAACGGTAAAATTCTGGTAATAGGACTGGCACCTGCATTCAACGGGGGCAACAGGACAGGAAGGATTTTTACCGGAGATCGAAGTTCTGATTTTCTTATATCCTCGCTTTATGAGACAGGATTGACAAATATTCCCACTTCTGATAACCGGTATGATGGTTTACAATACAATAATATGTACATTACTTTAGCATTGAAATGTGCACCACCCGATAACAAACCATTAAATGAAGAACTCAGGAACTGCAGCAGTTTCATGTATCAGGAAATAGATCAGATGAAAAACATCAGGGCAATTGTCTGCCTGGGAAAAATTGCTTTCGATTCCATTATAAACTATTTTAAAGCTAGAGGAGTTAATACAAAAAACATGAAATTTGGTCATGGAAAATACTATGATATTTCAGGGATTCGACTATACGGGTGCTACCATCCCAGTCCGCGCAATGTCAATACAGGACTGCTGAAAAAGGATGATTTTATATCACTGTTCAGATCAGTTAGAGAATACGCCGATTCCGAATATCCTTAATATACCTATTCCTTTTTATGATAAATCCATCTATCATCTTCCAGATGTAGATATCCACCATTCCTGAGATATACTCTGATTACCTTCCTTGTTCCTGTATTTATTTCCTCATAGGTATGCCTGCAAATTCTACTTCGTTTTATGATCTTTCTGACGCATTCCATTCTGGCTCCGCATTTGTTCAATCCTTTTTTTAAATTAGTGATATTATCCTTCTCGTTTTTTAATTTCTGTTTTTCCTTTGTAATATACCCGGGTTCAAACCTTTCCCTTGATGAATGTTTTCTCCTGCGGACAAAGGTGGCCTTTTTTGGTATGTACATTCCTTTTCTTGGCGACACTGCCATGTTTTTATCAATTGAAAAATAATATTAAAACCTATGTTTAATAAACAATTTTAATAAAAATAATCAGTAATTATAATACTTTATCAGCTTGTCAATTCCCTCGTCCAGCGATATCTTCGCCTTAAACCCTATCTTCTCCTCAGTCTTCCTTATGTCTGCCTTTGTATAGTAGACATAGGTATCCTTCATGGGGTTCTCAATGTACTCAGGCTTTATATCCTTGTTTAGATGCTTATTGAGTATCTTTACAAGTTCATTCAGTGTATAGTTCTTTCCTGTCCCAACGTTGTAAACATTGAATTTCCTGTTGTTCTCTGCTGCAAGGATAAGTGCATTTACCAGATCCTCTATGAAGACAAAGTCCCTCTTCTGCTCACCATCTCCATATAGGACAGGGCTAATGTTGTCATGCATTGCCCAGAGGAACTGGGATACCAAGTTTGCATATATTTTCTTTGACCTCTCATTGTATCCATACACTGAGAAGAACCTCATTCCTGATACGCTCATATCGTATAGGTTGCAGTAAAGGTTTGCTATCCTCTCCATTGCTATCCTTGCCTCTGTATAGTAATCAGATACCTTTGGTATGACATCTTCCTTCTGTTCCTCTATTCCATTGTATATTGATGATGTTGATGCGTATACTATTGGCACTCTCTTAGGCTTTGCATACTCCAGCACTGTTATCAAGTCATCTATTGCATTTGCCATTAGATGTGGATTGTTCTTGTACATGGGTGAAGAAGAGTATATTCCTATATGGAAGATGCAGTCAGGATTTATCTCATAGTCATTTATGTTTTTTACCCTGTCCTTTATGAATTCCACCTTTCCTATTGAGTTGTCTAAATTATGTACTGACCCTGTCTGGAGGTCATCAAGCGCATACACATGGTTTTCCCTTGCTAATGTGTTTACTAAATTGGAACCAATGAATCCTGCACCACCTGTGACTAGAATTTCCTTATTCTTAATTGACATGGTGGGTAATCCAATGTTTGTATAAATAAGTTTATCATATTTTTTTAGAAATCACCCATTGGCAATGAATTCTTTGAGTATTACAGAGAATAATTTCACGAAATGAAAGGTTCAAATGTTTCATTAATAATATTACTCTTGTTATTATTTTAAATTAAACATGAAACTATCACGACAATTGGTATCAGTTATTTATCCTTTAAATCAGGAAACTATACGCCTTAATGTTGGATAAGATACCCGTGGAGTTAAGGTTTAAGTGTAATTTGTAATCATATTGTATGGATGTTAGAACAATAGAAGATTCATCTGAAATTCAAGATTTTATGGAGGTCATTAAGTCTGCCTGGAGGTCAGAGAGTGCAGTTTCAGGATTCAAGGATACAATACATTCCATGGCATTTCACGGAGGAATAGTTCTGGGTGCTTATGATAACGGCAAATTGATAGGTATGAGTTTTTCCTATCCGGGATACCGGGATGGTTACATATATTTATATTCGCATATGACCGGTGTACTTGATAGTAAAAAATATTCTGGAGCTGGCTACATGATGAAAATGAAGCAAAAAGAATTAGCTATAAAATATGGATATAAGATGATAGCATGGACATTCGATCCTGTAATGAGCCTTAACGGATATTTCAACATCGGAAAGCTGGGGGCAATATCAAGAAACTATCTGGACAATTTTTACGGTATTATGCACGACGGAATAAATGCAGGATTGCCCACGGATAGACTCGTGGCTGAATGGTATATAAGGGAAAGCTACAATAGGTCTTTTGATAATGTTCAGTTTATCAATAATGTAAATGGTTTTGAAATGGAATTTTTCCATGAGCCAGAGGAAAGTATAATTGGTTTAAAAATGATACCAGATTTCTTTGCCTTCAAGTCTTCAAACATTCAGGAAGCTGTTAAACTTAAGTTATTATTACGAAATAAATTTCATGAACTATTCTCAAAAGGCTATTCCATAATCAATTTTGATAGAAAAAATAATGCATATATTTTTGGGAAAAATTTTAAAATTAAGGAAAAAAATATATTTGATGATTACGGCAAATCCCAATCAGGGTCTGACTGAACCTTCCCAAGTGCGGCCTCTAGCTGTATCCTCTTTTCTACAGAAGCTACCATTTTTCTTACATGCACCACTGCATCGGGGTTCACTGAAATATCATCTATACCGGATCTTACAAGGAAATCCACAATTTCGTCATACTGTGAGGGCGCCTGACCGCATATGGAAACTATCTTTCCATCCCTATGTGCTATTTTTATGAGATACCTTATTGCTCTTTTTACCGCAAGGTCACGTTCATCGAACATAGAGCTCATTTTTCCATTGTTTCTGTCAGACCCTAGAAGTAGCATTGTGAGATCATTGGAACCTATGGAATACCCATCAACATACTGATTGAATTTATCTGCAAGTACAATATTGCTCGGTATTTCTGACATTAGAAACAGTTTGAAATCCTTGGTTCTTTCCAATCCATTATCCTCCATTATTTTAACTACCTTCTTTAATTCCTCAACAGTTCTTGTAAACGGTATCATGACCCATAAATTCTTCAGGAGGTATTCATCCCTGGCCTTTTTAATAGCCTTGAGCTCAAGTTTAAAAGCTTCCTTGTATCTGTCATCGTAATACCTGGATGCCCCCCTCCATCCAAGAAGTGGATTATCCTCCTCAGGCTCGAATTCAGAACCTCCCTTGAGACTCTTGTATTCATCTGATTTAAAATCCGAGAAACGGAGCACTACCGGTCTGGGGGCAAAATCTCTGCACACTCTCGCAAGTTCTGAGGATAATTTATCAACAAAGTAATCCCCACGGCCGCTCTTGATCAGAGATAGTGGGTGCTCCCCTATTTCAGCCCATATAAATTCTTCCCTCATGAGCCCTATACCATCTGATGGTAGTTTAGAAACTCTTTCAGATAATTTGGGTTCACCCATATTTACCAAAACCTTTGTTCCTGTTATTATATCGCTCTCATACGATATAGGAACATCAGGCTCGGGGGTGGTCGAAATTTCAGTAATACCGCCCAGATAAACCAGCCCATTTTTCGCATCTACTGTTATTGTTTCACCATCCTTCAGTGTTTCGGTGGCCTTTTGTCCGAAAGATGATGTACCTACTATACATGGAACTCCAAGCTCTCTGGATATAATTGCTGCATGGCACGTCAATCCTCCCTCGTCTGTAATAATTGCTCTGGCCTTTCCCATTATGGGTACCCAGTCAGGGGCTGTCATCTTAGTGACAAGTATATCGCCATCATTGAACTTTTCCATTTCATCAACCGATAGCAATACCCGGGCAATACCGGATATTTTCCCCGGAGAGGCTGGCAATCCCTTTAAAATTACATCATTTTCATCTGCTTCCTTTTCCTGTTGCATTTCTTTTTCACCGTTGTTATTCTTCCAGACAGTTTCAAATCTTGCCTGTAAAACATATATTTTATGATCAAACGAATCCTTTGCCCACTCTATATCCATGCTATTTCCATAATGCTTTTCAAGCTGTAGCCCGTAATTAGCCAGCTGTATTATTTCCCTATCGGATATGGACTGTTTCTGGGCCATTACAGTGTCTACTATTAATTCTTCTGTTCCCCCTGTTTCTAGGCATTTCAGCATTTTCGCCTTATTTGTTATTATTCTGTTTGTAATTTTCAAACTATCTTTATCCACATAGAAAGTATCAGGAGTGACAACCCCTCCTACTATGTATTCACCGAGGCCGTAACTGGATTCAACTATTATTTTAGAGTTATCCCCTGTTGAAACATCAACGGTAAACATCACACCGGATACTTCTGAAAATAATTGCTTCTGAACGGCAACTGCAAGGGCAACACTGAAATGGTCAAAGTGCTTTTTTTCTCTATAATAAATGGCTCTGGGCGTAAAAAGACTGGCGAAGCATTCTTTTATATTCTGAACAACATCATCCTCACCGTGTATATTCAAATAGGTGTCCTGTTCCCCGGCAAAGCTTGCATCCGGAAGGTCTTCAGATGTAGCAGAGGACCTTACAGCCACGTATATATTCTTTTCTTTTTCAATGAGTTTTCTATAATATTCCCTAATTTCCTGACCTAGGGTGTGGTTAAAATGGGAACTGAGAAACAACTCCCTAATTTTTTCACTTGCATTTTTTAATTTTCTGGAATTATCGATGTCTGTATTCTTTATTATCTGTAAAATCTTATCATCCAGATCATTCTCCCTGATAAATTCCCTGTAAGCCAGACTTGTTGTGGAAAATCCATTGGGAACCGGAACAGTTTTTAATTTCACCATTTCTCCGAGGTTTGCTGATTTCCCACCAACTATTGGCACATCTTCCTTAGATATCTCACTAAACCACAATATTCTAGCACTGGTTTTATCTGTCATCATGTAAATATTCACTCTTGATATTTAACTACTACTCAAAATGATAACGATTTTTCGGCAATTCACGTGCATTCTATATAGTAAAAGTTTTAGCATAATATATGCTAACTATGCTAGATGAACAGAAATTGATTAATAATATTGTGTTTTCAGTTATTTTAAATACATTTTGTATAGATTTATTATATGAAACATTACAACAATATATTTAAATATAATAAATACATGGTATTTAGTTACTTCAAGCTTTTTTATGTGCACAAGTTTTAATTAACATAGAGACATAATCAAATATGTTAGAAGACAAATATATTACAATACAGGATTCAAAGATACATTATATAGAACAGGGAACCGGAACACCTATGATATTCTGTCACGGAGCAAGATTCAACGCAAGAACATACGAAGAATCCGGAACAATACAGGTAGCTGCCGATTCCGGTTACCGTGCTATTTCTATAGATTTTCCGGGATACGGGAAATCTGAAAATTTATCAGCAGATCTTTTTTCATTCATCTCTGAATTTATAGATGCCATGAAACTGGAACCATCGGTGGTATTAGGTGCTTCCATGGGTGGAGAAGCAGTAGTAGGTTTTGCAACAAAATTTCCCGATAAAGTAAAAGCCTTGGTACTTGTGGGAGCTGTAGGTGTTACCGAAATGGAGTCCGATTTAAGTAAAATTTCCCAAATACCAACGTTACTTATCTGGGGAAAAAATGATGCAATATCCGCACCATCTAACTATGAAATTATAATGCGTTATAATAAATCAGCTGAATTTTCTAATATAGGTCGGCAGCATGCATGTTATCTGGACGATGAGAAAGGATTTAATGATCGCATTAAAGAGTTTTTAGAGGAAATAAAATCCAAATAACTTTTTTATTAAACAAAATGCTTCAAAAATGGAAGTATATCAAGCTTTATTCCAAATTCATTTACTATTCGTTTCACATATTTTATGGCATAAATATTACTAAGATTTATAATTTTCCCAGACTAAATATTAGAGACAAGTGTTGACAATTTATAGTAATATCCGAATTCCTTTAGTATCACCTTTTTGTAAGCCCCATGAAAATCCTCATAACCATACTTTTTGATAGATGGAAATAACAGTTTCGCACTCCTCATTGAAGGAATTATGCCTTCCCCTGTGATGGGAGAAACGGTACCTATTGCCTCACCTATTCCTATTATATTCTTTCTGGACATGGAGTCAAACAGGGGGAACATTCTTATATTTCTGGAAGTAACTCTTATGGGAACGGATTTCCTGACCATATTTAAATCGGCAATTGATGTAGACCCTGTTCCCACATGGTATTTATTTCTCAGTGGAAAACTCCAGAAATATCCAGTACCACCTCTGAAAAAGTAAAAATAAAAATCATCATGGTCCGAATGATCAGTTAAATATTCTAGAGTATAATACTGTTTGTCGCTCATTGATTTTCCTAAATATGCCCTTGTTATGCCTGTAGCATCTACAATAATCCCCTTGTTTTGTTCATCAATTGGTATGTACAATTTTTACAAATCAGAAATCATGAAAAACCTTATTTAGCCTCAGCTATATGACGATATAGCTGTGAGAATCGGAGGCGGTTGTTGGTATATTTGACCTTCGAGGCCGTTAATTAGAATACCCGCCCTTCGACTCGATTTCATACCTTATTAATATCTAATAAGGTGAATAGGAGTTTGTCGAGTCTACGATTCAGAATCTCACAGAACCACTAAGAGGTGATTAAATGGTAATTGGTTTGGATGTACATAATCGTTCCGTATATGCTACGGCTATGGAGGATAACGGTACTATTATTGTCCAGAGGAATATGGAGAATAATATGGAGACAGTGAATGGATTTTTATTTATAGTTATTTACTAACATTATTATACTTATAAGTATTACATTTTCATGGCAAAAAAAGAGATGTATCCAATTGAGAGAAAGATGAATGAGGATGATCTGAAAAGCAGGATTAAGGATAGCTTTGAGAAACTCTCATGCAGCCTGACATTTGCAAAACGCTGGATTCCGAGATTCATGAATAAAAGTATAAAAATATAGGTAATAAACTATAATTACAGGGATCATGATATTGTAATAGAATCATCAACATCAGGCAAGTATTTCTCTAAGGAGTTGTCAATGCTTGGCTATAAGGTTCACCTGATAAATCCTGCAAAGGTTCCTGAAATAGCAAACAATTATAAGAAGACAGACAAGGAGGATTCATTCCAGCTTGCAGATGTATTCAGGAAGGGTGGAATGAAGGAGATATACATTCCATCAGGGGAAATAGAGAATATAAGGTCCTTAGTTAGATACAGGCATTCACTTGGAGAAGAAATA
>JAKAYM010000191.1 GCA_021826795.1 Thermoplasmata archaeon | reverse complement strand
TTCCGATCTCCAGAGATAGGTATTTTTCCTCCCTTTTTTTGTATTCAGAACCCATTATAGTTGTTATTATTTAAACTTTAATAACTTTTTCTGAACTAAGTAAAACATAAAAATTTCCTAGTCAAAATAAATTGACCTGAATTTGCTTATGGTATATTTATCCCATAATACTCTTATAATATTCATTTATTTCATCTTTGAAATTCTGAAAGGAAAATCTCCTAGCACGTGTAAATCCGTTCTCAACCAATTTATCTGATGAGGAAACAGCTACTTTAACTGCTTCTGCTAAATCCTTTGCATCATTGGGGTCAGCGAGAATTGCTGCATGTTCTGCGGATACTTCCCGGAAAACCTGAATATCTGATGCAACCACTGGCAAGCCTGTTGCGAAAGCCTCTATCATAGGATATCCAAATCCTTCGTATAATGATGGAAATAGCATAACATCGCATGCATTGTATATATTGTTTAGTTCTTCATTATTTACATTGGGAAAGGTTATATCATCCTGGAGAAGTTTAGGGCCAACCCGCACGAGTTTGTACTTATTCCCTAATAGTTCCATGGTCTTTTTAACCATCCTTAAGTTTTTCCGTTTTAGGGAAGTACTTACTGATAATACGCATATTTTATCCAGGGGCAGTCCCATTTTTTCCTTCAAGAACTCCTTATTTTGTATAAATTTGAAATTTTCAGATATGCATGGATATATTACTTTTGTACTTTCTGGATAACCTTCATCAATAAGCCGTGTTCTAACATAATTTGAAAGAGTAAGAATATTTTCATATTTCCTGTATTTTTCATAATAACGGGATTGGAATGTCCTAATTATTTGGTTTTTGAAAGAATGCATTTCTGACTCACCCAGAAACAAATCAGAATTTAGAAGGACAGATGGTATGTCATGAAAAGTGACTACATTTACACTGGTTTTGACTCCTAATTGTATCATTGGATGTGTATAATGAATTATTCCAGTACCTACTGAGCTGGATAATTCACGCCGGAAATTCCGGAAAGAATAATTGTATAGTAATTTATTCATGACCCTTAAATGACTGAACCTGCCTTCTACGTATTGCCCTTTGGAGTAATCAGGTAAAGATTTGGCAGATATGTCCCCCAGTAAGGTATAAAGCTGACTGCCATTCACAGCGCGATTAATGTCAAGAGCATAACGATACACAGCTGACGGTGGAGGGAACTGGTTTAACAAATATACCGACATTATTTAACTTCACCTTTGAAGAGGATGCTATTTAACCCTTCAATTTAAATATTGTGATTCCTGTGTTTTCTGTATTTTCATATAATAGGAGATATGGTTATAGAAGAAAAGCAAATGTAAATATAAGGTGATATTGGAGCCAAAAATATATACCTAATTATTACTTTTCTACCGTCGTTCAAATGCCAATACAATAGTTTACTGTTTGTATGCATAAAATGTACGCACCCTTGGTGCTATTGTATCGTAAATTATAATCTATTTTGATATTTATACATCCCCGCTTACTGTTTACATAGCATTTCTGTTTATTGTATATCAATATAACTTGATTTCCTCCTGATAAGTTCAATATTAGTATCATCAGAATAATTATATATCTCTTTAAACGCCCGTACATATAAGAATATTAGAGTAAAGACCGGGTAGAAACGTCTGTGCACCTTTGCATTTCTCATAAAAAACATAAGATTTCTCATGTTATTGCATCCGACGCCCCGTAAAACATCCATCGCAGACCTTGACTTCCTTTTATAATACTCAACACCCTTTGCGTATCTTTTTTCCCTATCAAATACAACAGGTTCATTTTCCCATAACACAGGATTATTAGAAGGATAGGTTAACTTATATCCAAGATTAATAAATCTCGCTTCTCGTTCCACATCCTCTGCTGCCGTGAGGTCTCTCCATGGAACTGTATGATTGACATTATAATAACACAAATGATTGTCTAGAAAGACTGTTTTATGGTCTATATGGGCATATGCGTATTCAACCAACCTAGCAAATTCAGCGTTATATATTGTATCCAGATCTATAAACATAAACATATCATCAGCCGAAGCCTTTCCTTCAGCCTTCTGGATAGCAAGATACCTGCCCCATCCTCTTGTGCAACGGGCCTGAATTACAACCATATTATACTTATCCAGATTATTCTGCAATAATTCGAAGGTACCATCGCCGGAATAATTATCGACTATGTAAATAGATTTTTCAATTTTTATGTCCATTATAGAATCCAAGGATTGAAGTACACGTTTTCTGGAATTATAAACAGTTCCGTATATATACAGCACAAAAAGAGGATAATTACAATATATATAAATCTGGGCACAAACAGGACTCGCCCGAAACGAAGATTTATAGACTGACATACATGGCTAAAGCACGTGCGCTTTCTGTTAAGGGATTATAAAAAAATAAAATTCTAGACTTAGTTGCAGGATATTTTATTAGATCATGGATAGGTAAAAACATGTCGATATTTTATTGCTGGCTATAACCTTCCGTGTTTCTTTAACCTCTTTTATAATTAAATGTTTTATTATTAAATCTTTTATTAATATTATTATCTATATATAAATATATATTGAAATGTTTACACTATTATGAATAAACAAACAGGAAAGACAATTAAAATAATAATTTCCCTTATTATATTGTTTTTATTTGTATTTGCCGTTCGTGAGAACTATTTAAGCTTTGATAATAATCAAAAAGTAATCCCAATACAGCATAAAATAAATACAAATAATTTAACAATGTTAGAAAACACAAACATTTCATCCAGTTCAACTTTAAGCTTTATGTTAAAGAAAAATGCTGAAGAATTTCTTTTGGTGATATATAGCAACACTACCTCAGGAAATATAAAGCTAATAAACCCCAATGGAGATATTGAAATTAGCCAGCCGACAACGGGCGAATCGAACTTATCCGAAACACGTATACATTCAAATCCTCCCAGCTTGGTATTTGTATCAGGTACATGGAATTTAAAATATAATATTACAGGAAATGCACATATTATGCTTTATGTAATGTGTTGAAAATTTAATGATTATGCCATAAATTATAAACAGTTCCCTATATATACAGCATAAAAAGAGGATAATTATAATATATATAAATCGGAAGTCAGGATTAACATAACTTTTTAAATTCTTTGAGTATATCCAGAAAATTGCCAGCCAAAGAAGAAACATTCGGTTCTGGAGTCGCTCTCCAATATGGT
>JAKAYM010000190.1 GCA_021826795.1 Thermoplasmata archaeon | reverse complement strand
TTTGCATTTTCCTTTACTTCCCAAGTTTCTGTAGCCATAATTATCACTTTGATATAAGCTTATCATTTAAAAATTTATTGCAGTTTTTATAGCTTAAAGCCAGATAAATAACCAGATAAAGAAAATCATTATCCCGTGAATGTGTAAAGAATCTTTTCACACTTATACGTTAAAAAGAATTAATAATATATTTATAATAAGGCGTGCATGATTCCAGTTATATTGATCGGTGGGATTCCTGGTGTGGGAAAAACAAGCCTGTCAGGTTTTATTGGCAGAGAATTCAATATAAATATAGTGCTTTCTGGGGACTATTTGCGGGAATTTTTAAGGCCATATACAGATAATCCTGCAATGAAGGAAAGTGTATATAATGCCTATAGAGTATATGGAGAAAAAAATGAGAGCAATATAATACAGGGTTATCTGGATCAGTCAAAATTTATATATCCTGGGATAAACGCAGTTTTGAGGAGGGCCATCAGAAATGGGGAACCACTGATACTGGAAACCCTTTACTTTATTCCAGATATGATTGAAAGCGACATCAGAGATAAAATAATCATGGTCTACATACACATATCTGATATGTCCCTGCACAGTAAAAGGCTGAAAGAAAGGACAAAATATACACATTTTAATTCTCCAGGAGAAAGGCTTGTTGATCAGTTGCCTGTGTACAGCATTATAGAAAAGCATTCAATGGATAATTCCGGAAAAGATGTGTTTATTATAGACAACAGTGATTTTGAGTCCACAAAATACAGGATTATGGATTATATAAAATTGAAAATTACTGATTAAGGGCATTGGTAATATCTCTTATTATTTCTTCAGGGTCTTCTATTCCTACCGAAAGCCTCATATAACTGGAGTCCACGCCAAGTATACCTAACTCATGGGCATTCAGGGATCTATGGGACATTGTGACAGGTATAGATATTATTGTTTCAGTTCCTCCCATAGTATTTGCAGGAACTATTTTTTTCAGTTTAGCTGTGAATTTTTCAGGATCAGTTTTTACCTTAAAGCAGACTATGCCAGAATATCCTTTCATGTATTCCCCTGCCACTTCATGGTCGGGATGGTCAGGGAGTCCTGGGTAAATCACCTTCGATATTCTTGTATTGTCCTCAAGAATCCTGGCTATTTTCATGGCATTTGAATTTATTTTTTCCATTCTGATTCCAAGTGTTTTCATTCCATTTTCTGTCAGAAATGCGGAATTAGGATCTAGAGATGTTCCCAGTGTCCTTCTCATAGCGTCAATTTTCTCTATAAGGTCTTTTCTACCTGCTATAAGTCCTGAAATAACGTTATTATGGCCGGAAATAAACTTAGACCCACTGTGCACAACTATGTCAGCCCCCAGTTTTACAGATTTTAAATTATAGGGAGTCGGAACAGTGGAATCAACAACCAGTATGGCACCAACTTCCGTGCATTTCTCTGATATTGCCCTTATATCATTTACCCTTAATATTGGGTTTGTCATGCTCTCAATAAAAACAATTCTGGTATCCTTTCTTATATCCTTTATAATATTCTCTGTCCCTGGATTGGATATATCAGCCTGTATTCCCCATTTACCCATAAAATCTCTGATAAAATGATAGGACCTTGCAAATGTGTCAAGGTGTGTCAATATTCTGTCACCGGGGTTTGAAAGAGCCAGCAACGTAGTTGTGATGGCACCCATGCCTGATGAAAACACATTGTAATCCTCCGCTTCCTCCAGATATTTTATCTCAAGGCCGAGATTTTCCACTGTGGGATTGTATTCCCTGCTGTATCTGTATTTTTCCCCCTCAGGGGCGGCATAGGAACTTGTCTGGTATATTGGAAATGTAAGCGGGCTTGCATATATTTTATTATTGTTCATCGTAACCCTCCAGAATTTCTGTTTCACGAATAGCGTATCCGGTATTATATGAATTCATGGTGTTTTTTATATCATTTAACATTTCATCTTTCCTCGTCTTTTCATCGGTAAATATCAGGATTGTGGGCCCAGCCCCGCTTATGCATGCGGAAACAGCGTTTCTATTCATGGCTTTCTCCCTTATACTGTTGTAAAATGGGAACATGGCCTCTCTTGACCGTTCCACAATATCATCTTTCATGCCCTCACGTATTGCATCTCTGTCTCCTTTCATAAAACCATAAAGCATTGTTGATATTCTTGAGGAATTCACTATATGTTCATCCATTGTTATAGATTTTGGCACAATTGACCTTGCATACTGGGTCTTGCTCTTTATGTTGGCCTCTGGAATTATCAGTAGAAGCTTAAAATTATAATTAACACTAATTTTCCTGACCTTAACAGGCGAGCTGGAACTTATAAGTGTGAGCCCACCATAAATTCCCGAAGAAACATTATCTGGATGTGCAGAACCGCAGGCTGCAATTTCTCCATACATGGAATAATATACCATTTCATCTTTGCCCATATCAAGTTTCAGAAGGTCGTTTACAGCTTTGACTGCGGCTGATGATGATGCACCACTGCTTCCTAATCCAAGCCCAATGGGGACACCTTTTTTTATTTCCAATTCAACGCCGCATTTTATTTCCTTGTCTTCCATTATTTTCATAACACTGAGGCCGGCAGTGTTTTTTTCCGGATATTCAGGTGTAGAATCTGAAATAATTTTAACCTTGCCGTCCCTATTCTGTTTTACAGTCACCGAATCAAAAAATGCCCTATGGCCCATTGACAATATATCATACCCAGGTCCCAGATTGGCTGAAGAGGAATAACTCCGTTTTGTAACTTCCATTTTATAATATTCACTCATAAAATAAATTACTTATTTAATGTAATATGATTCTTGGTAATATTATCCAGAAAAACAAATGTATATCATGGGAACAATATTAATCTCAATTATTTTTTGAAATACTTATGGTTATTATGTGGTCGCAGTGAAATAAAGGTATATCAATATTTTAAAATACTATTTAGTAAATATGGGTATATGAAAACCAATGATGGTATAACACTCAGGGTAGCTGAGGCAAATGCAACCGATCCCGGCATGGCCAGGGTGAGGCTTGATGAAATTTCCAGGTTAGATCTTGATGTTGAAATAGGTGATGTTGTTGCCATTGACAAGGTGAGATCTACTGTTGGACGTGTATTCAGATCCCGGCCTGAGGATGAGAACAAGGGTATTGTCCGTATAGACAGTGTGATGAGAAATAATTGTGGTGCTTCAATAGGGGATAAGGTAAAGGTAAAAAAGGTAGACGTGGAAGAAGCAAAG
>JAKAYM010000032.1 GCA_021826795.1 Thermoplasmata archaeon | reverse complement strand
CAGGACTCTGGTAAACAATCACAACTTCATAGCATATGAGGATTTGAATATAGAGAATATGCTTAATAACCATAAGATGGCTAAAAGCATAGCAGATGCATCCTGGGGTGAACTTATTGAAAACACTATGTACAAGGCTGAGAGGGCCGGTAAATACTGTGTAAAGGTAAACCCCAAGAATACATCCAAGATGTGCTCTTATTGCGGCAGTATAATAGAGGAACAGACCCTTGATGACAGGGAATACCATTGCAGTAACTGTGGCTTATCTATGGACAGGGATGACAATGCTGCAATAAATGTTCTCCATGCAGGGTTCAAGAAGATATTCAATAACTTTATTATAGTAAAGCCCAAGAAGATAAGGCATAAGAAGAGAAAGATACCAACGGACTGTGGGGAATGTATGCCCGTGGAGGGGAAAACTATACCTGATAAGGCAAGCTTTTCTGTAGAAGCGGGAAGCTCCTATCTTTAGAGAGGGGAGGATGTCACCGGTAATGTATAAAAGAACTTTCTTTAGACGAATATACTTATTCATGAGTTTATGCTCAGGTTCTTTCCTGTTGAACAGAAAAGAAATGTCTCCTTTATATTCATCCAGTATATACTTTTCAAGTTCTGCATTCCTGTTTAGTCTTTCTATCCAGATATCTTTCGGATCTATAGGTGTCATAATATTGTTAGTAGCTAAGAATATATATAGATATTAATTTATAAACTTTATAAATTAAAATAGATATTTATTTATACATTTAAGTTATTAATCGATCATGGAAGAATATCCCACACCGGTAAGAATAATAATTCTGCTGAAGAAAAATAAATACATGTCACTTGAAGACCTCTCCACAAGTCTTGAAATAACAAAAATGGCGGTCCTGAATCATATTAAAGTACTGGAGCAGAATGGTTCTGTTGCAAGAAAAACTGTGAAAAAAAATGTAGGTAGACCTTCCTATATATTTTATGCAACAGAGAATGCGGACAGAAATCTCGGAAGTGTTTCAGATGCCATGCTGGATGATTTTATGAATTATTTGAAAATAACAGGCAATGACAAAATAATTGAAGAATTTTTAAAGGATCGATATTCAAAGGTTAAATCAGAGTATGTAGAGAATATGGTAGGAAAAGACCTTGATGCGAGAGTGAAGAAACTCGCACTGCTTAGACAGGCATCGGGTTATTACCCTGAATTAAAAAAATCTCAGGAAAACTATGAACTGGTAGAGTATAACTGCCCAATACTTGCCATATCAAAACATTTCGGTATTGCATGTTCCATGGAAACAGGTATGTTTGAAAATGTTCTCGACGCTGGAGTAAAATCTACACACAGGCAAGTGAATGGCTACGGTGCATGCAGGTTCCTCATATCAGAGGGTAACGGGGAGCATGATCATGACTGATTATTAAGTAGTTCAATGCCAATTTCATCCAGATCTTTTCCGCATATTCCTGAAAGTTCACTATAAAGCTTTTTTATTCTTTCAGCAGGTTCAATGAGTCCCTGAAGTCTGTATCTTTCAACGGTTTCATCCAGTGTAACAATTTTTTTGCCAGAGACGAGGTTATCTGCCTGTGCCACTATCTTTTCTTCCAGTGTTTCCGGCACATAATTCCTGTCAGGCAGCCCCAGTGCTTTTGCCTCCTCCGGAAGTATTCCAGCCCCTGTGTGCCTTTCAACAATTCTTACAACTGATTCGTCTATATTTTTATCCCGCAGGATGTCTGCACCGGCAATGGCATGGGTAATCCCGTTGGTTTTAGTCCTGCCTATATCATGGAGCAGGGACCCGGCAACAATGATCTTCATATCAGCATTTGCATATTTGCCTATTGCCACTGAAAGTGTATAAACGGTTGTTACATGGGAAATTATTCTCTCATCCGCGCCTGACTCGTATAAAAGTTTCATTGATTGCTGTTCATCAGGAATGAATTTTACCATCTTTCCATGGTCCATGGGAACAACATTCATTTTTCCCTCGTATGTTCTTTTCAGTTCACTACCATTATAAAAACGATCTAGAAATATGGCAAGTGCTGAGACCTCACTATGTGGCTGGTTCGATATGGCTATATTAAAATCAGCAATGTTGTATGCGTCTATGGGAACTTTCTCAGCTCCCACCAGTACAATCATATTTTTTCCTTCTACTGCCTTCCTTATGGTCTCTATACGGTCATCGACATTTACGCCGTACATTGAAAGATTTACCTTTATGCCGTTGAAATCTCTGAATTCTTTTTTCCAGCTTATGCCCGATTTAATTGAAAAATTTCCGCCAAAATTTTCTGTTACTTTGTTTACTGTGCTTTCCAGTGTGTCGTCTTTTTCATCTACAAGTATCCTGTCTGCTCCGAATGCCCGGGCTACCAGAGCCACATGAGTTGTTATCCTCTTATCCCTGAAGGGCCTGTGACCTATTCTTATTACTGTAATCATGCGCCGTTTTCCATCTCTATTCTGTAACCTTTTATGATAAGTACAGATGACCTGCTCACTATACCCTTGAGAAGTGTCTGGGAAATGCCCAGTGAATCTGCAACATCACCCACAAAAACACCGCCGTTGGTCATCATTGCCTTTATTTTATCCTCATATTCCTGAAGTTGTTCGTCGTTCAGGGTTGTGGCATATATAATATCGGAAAGGTCTGCCATTGAACCGATTAAATTTATCTGAACATTTGTATAATAAGTATGGTATGCTTTCTCCGGACCCTTATCTCCTGTAATCCACTGACTTTCTATCATCCTGATTTTATCAAGATAATGGAGGGATTTTTTACCTTCAGTGCCATATTTTTCGTCAATCTGGGGCATTGTAACCCATCCCGTAGAAAGGTCTAGGAGCAGTTTTCTTTTAACGTCGGTATCAGCAGCATGAAACATTGTAACAAGCTCTCCGACATCATTTATGACTTTAATCCTATTAACCATTCTATACCTTATCACTCAATAAAATATAATAATTTCTAAGAGCAAAGAAAAACTTAATGTATAATCTATATATCAGCATTTGTGAAGAATTACAGCGGGCACATCATATTTGAGGATAATTTCCAGTGGAAAGACCTTGAAAAGTATTTTCCGGATATATGGGAAATCGTGGAAAGCGAATCGAAGCTCAATGTTGAAGAAAAACAGTATGATGATATATTGCTTGAACTCAATATGGAAGAAATAAGGAAAAATAGAAAACCATTCGGGTACAGGAGGGAGAATACAAGATTTAAAATGATTTTTCCCCAGGATAAGAAAGAACTGACCATATATAGAAATATCATATCGGAAGAGATAGAGGAACTCACAGAAAAAGTGGCACATGAGATTAGAAACAAGAAAATCAAGTACTCATTGGAATATGACAAGCTCCTATCAATAAAATTAAAGAAGAAATAAATTCATTTGAAGTATAAAAAATATAAATGCCACCAGGTAGAATAGCATCCTTGAAATTTCTCCGATGCTGCCGATCAAATCTCCATTCAGCCCGTTATACTGTTTATTCATGCCTGTTTTTATTGCATATGCCATAATGATTACGCCAGAAGCTATGGCTATATTGTACAGGTTGAATAATGCTATTAAAATTAAAGGGATTAAATTTATCCACAAGGAACCGGGCCCGACCATAGACATAAACATGCTTCCGATTCCCTCCCCGAATGGCTTTGAAGCGTACATAGAAATAAGCGTTGCATACTTTGATACCATTTCACCGGATATTATAACCATGAATCCGGATAAGGGACTGAAGAATGTCAGAAATGCGATTGCTGGTACATAAATAATGAAAACCATGGCGATTCCTCCAGATCCTGTATATTTATCCTTTATTACCCTCTGTTTGGCATCTGTGCCCCTTACCATAAAAGAGTCACCGAAATCCATAACGGCATCGAAATGATTGAATCCATAAATAATGACGAGAATAGAAATTGCAGAGGCCGAGGCAATAATCGGGCTGTAGGGTCTTAAAAGAAGATATGGTATACCGGAGATTAATCCGGTAATAAGTCCGGTAATGGTAAAGAAAAACATTGTATTTTTACTGATTTCATGTTTTCCCCTGATAGGGATTAAGGTAAAAAACGAAATTGCAGATAAAAATCCTTCAATATATCTATTCATGTGTGCTTCCTTTTACAATCTGGTATTTGCCTTCCCTGAACTCTCTGTTCAGTCTTATATATTCCAGTGAATTGAGGTATGCCATTGTAAGATATTTTTCACCCTCACGCTTGACCTTCCCCGGAATTCCAGCAATCATGCAGTTCCCGCTGGACTCAAAATTTTCAGGTATTACAGTGCCTGCGGCCACCACTGTACCTGATTTCAGATGCGCATTGTTGAGTACTATAGCGCCCATGCCTATGAGTACTGTGTCTTCTACAACCGCACCGTGCACAATAGCATTATGCCCGATGGAGACATTTTTACCGATTTTTGTGCTGTATTCAAGATTAACGTGTATTGTGGCGTTATCCTGTATGTTGGTATTGTCACCTATTGTTATACTGTTCTCATCTCCCCGGATTACAGCTGAATCCATTATGGTAACGTTGTCACCGATAGTTACATCCCCTATGGCAACCGCAGTATCAGCCATATAGACCCCTTCACCTATTTTAATCATAATTTGTAATAATGCATGAATACATAGACTTTATGCCGGCATTTCCGGTTAAGCTTCTGAATCAGAATTTATTGCCGGTATCAATGTGTTGCACTTTATTTCTATATAATTTTCACATATCTTAATTTGCCGGGTTCTTCAGTATTTCATGAAGTATGATTATACTCCGTATGCTATCAGAATATATCGGAAAATGAAAAACTTCGAATTTTATCGATAACGTGTGCATATTTTCATGAAAAGTTAAAGTTTTATATGATATAATCAATTATATAATGGATAAAGATGAAGAAGGTCGTTATTGTTGGAGCCGGTGCAGGTGGTGGGCTCGTGGCAGGCAAGCTTAGAAGCAAGACGAAAAGGGACGAAGTTGAGATAACAGTAATAGATTCCTATGGAATAACAGAATTTCAGCCATCGTATCCTATGATATCCATTGGCCTCAAAAAACCTTCAGATATAGGAGTAGGGTTTGAAAATTTCAGTAAAACCGGTTTAAAGCCGGTTAAAGCTAGGGTATTAAGTGTGAACGGCGATGAAAGAATTGTTAAGACAGATAAGGGAGATGTTCCCTATGACGTGCTTGTGCTTTCTCCGGGTGCCAAGATAGAAAATGATAAACTTCCAAGATCAGAAAGTATAGGGCACTTCTGGGACATGGAAAATTCACTCGAACTTAGGAAGAAGCTGATTAATATGAAGGAGGGAAAAATAGTGCTCGGTGTATCAAGCAGAATATATAAATGCCCTCCGGTACCGTGGGAAATGGCAATGCTGTTAAATGATATGTATACCAATATGGGAATAAGAAATAAAGTAGAGATTAAGGTTGTCCACTGGGCAAGCAAACCCATGGCAATGTTCGGTCCGGTAATTTCGGACCCGGTAACAGATTGGGTTGATGAGGCAAATATTGAAGGAAATTATGGTTTCGAGGTTGAAAGGATAGATGCAGATCAGAAGAAGATCATATCGACAAAGGGCGAAGAAGAAAAATATGATCTGGCTATAATGGCTCCACCGCATGCCGTGCCTGATTTCGTAACTAACAGTGAGAACCTGATCAGTGATAAGGGATGGCTCGATTCCAGTGCCACAAACTTCAGGCCAAAAAAATACGACGACATATACAGCTTAGGCGACGCGGTTGCACCAACACTGGGACTGGGAATGGCCGGCGTTTTTGCCCACTTCCAGGCCGACAGTGTTGTATCATTCGTTCTAAATGATATAGAAGGCATATATCCACCATTTCCTTACAATAAGGTCGGGCTCTGTGTATCTGATATGGGAAGTACTGGATGGATATCATACTGCGACTTTGCAGGCGTAATGAAAAATAAGAATATTCCATTTCCGGATTGCGGAGTTATCGGAAGTGGTTCACTGTTCAAGCTTGCCCATTCTATATATGAAAAATATTTTTTGGGTGCAATTTATGGAGGGTGGATAAAATGAAGGATGATGAGCTTATAGGGAAAATAAAGGATCTTGAACCTACTATTGATGCAATCAAAAAGCTTCAGGAAAACGGAATTATATCAGTACTGGAATCCTTGGGAGATCAGGCCGATCTGATATTGAACTACGGCAGCACCATGGAGACACTGGGCACGATTTCACTCCTATTCCGGATGCTGGGAATTGCTAACATTTCCATTGGGAAATTGAATCAGGAAAAACTGATCAAAGACGCGCAAGAAATCGATTGGGGGGAACTGTTCAATATCTTATTTAGCATTCTGAGGTTTATTGCTAATGATGCCCGGAATATTCCTAAGCCTGCAGGAAAACAGAAGTTAAAGGATGCCATCGGTGAATTGAGAAGCCCGGAAACTGAATATTTAATCGCACTTATGTCTGATATAAGCTCTCTTCTAATGAAAAAGGATGAATGATATGATATTTATTATTTTATCATAATGCATTGAACCGAAAATACATGGAAATTAATCTATCATAGACTACAGTGCCGCGACTACTGAAAAACAGATAATGAACTCAGGGGTGTAACCGGGAAAACATTTTGATTTTATTTCATACCCATGGCATGACTATAAAATTTCATTGTTGCGTTTCAAACTGAAAAGATTTTTAAACGTATAGTCAATACATTAAAGAGGATGAATGGAAAGCTATACTGTTAATGACCTTGCACCGGTGACGAGGCAGATTAGAAGAGAAATTATAAAAATGGTTTATGCTGCCAAGAGCGGGCATCCCGGAGGCTCACTGAGCATTACCGATGTGCTTGCAGCACTTTATTTTAAAGAAATGAATATCAATCCAGAAAAACCCGATGACCCGGATAGGGACATACTTGTTATGAGCAAGGGGCATGCTTCTCCGGCCCTTTATGCAACACTTGCTCTCCGTGGATATTTTCCTGTTGAACTTCTAAGTGGTTTCAGATCTATAAATTCAAAATTTGAAGGGCATGTCCACAGGGGAATTCCCGGCGTTGAATCTTCCACCGGGTCTCTGGGCCAGGGACTTGGAGTTGCAATCGGTTTTGCCCTTGCTTCAAAGCTTGATGGTAAAAGTAACAGGATATACGCTATACTGGGAGATGGGGAAATGGATGAGGGAAATGTATGGGAATCCCTGCTAGCAGGTTCAAAGTATCATCTTGGGAATATTACAGCAATACTTGACAGAAACCGTATTCAGCTGGATGGATTTACAGAGGATATAATGCCACTTGGAAATGTGGCTGAGAAGGTGGCACCTTTCGGATGGGATGTTATTACCATAGACGGAAACAGCCTCAACGAAGTGGTAAGTGCCCTGGAACAGGCAAAGAAGCCCAGGGACAGGCCAATGTTCATAGTGGCAAATACAGTAAAGGGAAAGGGTGTAAGCTACATGGAAAATAATCCCAAATATCATGGATCTCCTCCGGCAAATGAGGAGGAGTACAGGCAGGCATTGAAGGAATTAGAGGAGGTGCAGTAATGCAGAAACTGGAGAAGATGGAGAGTCTCAGAGAAGCCTATGGAAATGAACTGGCTGCCCTGGGAGAAAAAAATAAGGAAATAGTTGTACTCGATGCTGACCTATCATCATCCACAAAAGCAGGAATATTCGGCAAGAGATTTCCTGATAGATTCTACAATATGGGCATATCTGAGCAGTCTATGGTTTCAACTGCAGCCGGGCTATCATTATCTGGAAAAACTGTATTTGCATCAACCTTTGCCGTATTTCTTACAAATACATATAATGTGATAAGGCAGTCCATATGCTACAATGAGGCACCGGTAAACCTTGTTGTAACACATTCAGGAATTACTGTGGGAGAAGATGGCCCCACACACCAGATTCTTGAGGATGTAGGAATAATGTCAGGTCTTCCTAATATGAAAGTAATTGTTCCGGTTGATTCCGCTGAAACCATAAGCGTTACCGATTATCTTGCAGAAAAGAAAACATCACCTTATTATGTCAGGCTTACAAGGGAGAAATTCCCGGTGCTGAACGAAAATAATTATGAATTCAAAGAGGGTAAATCTGTTACATTCAGGGATGGTTCCGATATAACCATAATGGGATACGGAATAATGGTTTCTTTTGCGCTAAAGGCCGCTGAGATTCTTAAAGGGAAAGGCATAGACGCAAGAGTGGTAAATATGTCATCGATCAAGCCACTGGACCGGCCAGCCATAGTAAAGGCAGCAAAAGAAACGGGAAAGATCGTAACAGCCGAAGAGCATTCTATATTCAACGGTCTCGGGTCAAGGGTAGCAGAAGTTACCGGGGAAGAGTATCCTGTTCCTGTTATGAGAATCGGCATGCCGGATATATTCGGAAAAAGTGGAAAAGGTATGGAATTATTTGATTATTTTCATATAGGGGTGAATGATATAGTAGAGAAAACAGACAAGTTCTTCAGGAGGGATTATGCATGAAAATATTTATAGATACTGCAAATATTGATGAAATAAGGGAAGCGAATGATTTTGGTCTCATAGATGGAGTCACAACAAACCCATCACTCATGATGAAGGCTGCCAAGGGTGGAAAAAGTTTTAAGGATATTGCTACAGAAATACTGAGGACGGTGAATGGTCCGGTGAGCCTTGAAGTGGTTGCAGAAGATGCAGACAAGATGGTGGAACAGGCGCTCAAATTGCACGCACTGGGAAGCAATGCCGTTATAAAAATACCCATGACTCTCCAGGGATTGAAGGCAATGAAAGTTTTGAGGGAAAAGGAGATAAAGGTCAACACAACACTCATATTCAATGCAATACAGGCCCTTCTGGCAGCAAGAAATGGAGCAGCATTTGTCTCTCCATTTGTTGGAAGGCTGGATGACATAGGGGAGGATGGTATGGCCATAATAGACCAGATTAAAACTGAATTCACAAATTATGGATACAAAACAGAGGTACTTGTTGCCTCAATCAGAAACCCAGTACATGTCCTCAGGTCGGCTCTTATGGGAGCTGATGCCGTAACCATTCCCTGTGATGTTATAAAGAAGCTGGCAATGCATCCAAAAACAGATGAGGGGCTGAACAGGTTTCTGGAAGACTGGAAAAAGGTTTCTCCGGATGGATCCCTGCCATTATAATTTTATATATTTTAAAAATTTACGGTACATTTTCATGAACCAGGTATTTTCTTGATACGCCAGAATAGATCAAACCAACTATTACCCAGGCAATAAAGCTTACGGATGCTATAATGACAATCCTATCAATGCTTATGAAACTACCATAGAAAACGAAGGCAAGTATAACAATTGAAATCGCCGGGATGATCACATCCATTACAGTATTGAGTTTCAGTTTCATTTTGCGTACTATGCCTGCTAATGATGCATTTGCAAACATGTGTACAAGAAGAGCGCTGAGTGTTGCGGCTATGCCGGTATAAAGGAATGCATTGAAGCCCCCAAGGGAAACAACTGATATGGATCCGATTGCAAAGGCAATATGCGGTGTCCATTAGCAGTCAAAACCCCTGCAGGTGCAGAACCTGCCACTCCTTGGAATATTACATTGTACATTATAAATGAATCCTTTTTAAACCAGTTTTCATGATTGTATATAATAATCAATTATATACGTTTGTCCAAAATATTTAAAATATTAATGATATTTTTCTTGCAATTATAGGTATTTACCATTAAAATTAACGGATTTTGTAAAAATAAGCATAAAAAATTAATATAATCTTGTAGTTTCAAGATTTTTCATTGAAATTGCCTCGACTCCGAATTTTGTATGTATCAGCCTTGCAAAATCATAGCATTTGTTTCCATCACCGTGGTTGATAAGTATCCTCTGGGGTTTCGGCTGCATGCCCCCTATAAAGTTCAGCAGTTCCCTCTTGGTAGAATGCCCTGAGAATCCTTCAGCATTTTCCACAGCCATGTTGATCTCGAATTTTGTAGATTTGCCTGCATCTGAAAGTGTTATGCTGGTTGCACCGGATTGTATTCTTCTTCCCAGTGTTCCGTCTGCCTGGTAACCCACGAATGCAAGCGTATTCTTGCTATCGGGTGCAAGCGTTTTAAAGTATTCAAGAACAGGGCCACCGTTCATCATGCCTGCGGTGGCAAGTATTACCTTGCTCTCTGGAGAATCACATATATCTATTCTCTGGCTTCTGGTTTCCACACTGGTGAATATGGGACTCAGAAAAGGATTTGCACGTTTTATCATAATCTGGTCCCTCAAATCCCTGTTCAGGAATTCCGGATATGCCGCATGTATGGCAGTCGCCTCCATGATCATCCCATCAAGGTAAACCTTAGTGTTCTCCGGAATCATTTTATTTCTGTATGCATCCTCCAGCACGAGCATAACCTCCTGGCTTCTTCCAACAGCGAATACAGGAACAAGCACAGAACCCCCGCGATCAAATGTCCTGTTTACCACATCTATGAGGGTATTTGTTGCCTCATTCCTGGTGTAAGAGTAATCGTCCCTTCCGGCGTATGTGGATTCCAGCATGAGTGTTTCTACCCTGGGAAAACGGTTTACAGCGGGATTGAACAACCATGTTTTTTCATATTTCTGATCGCCACTCAATACAACATTATATAATCCCTCGCCAATATGCAGATGCACTGCAGCCGAACCCAGTATATGCCCGGCATTGTAAAATGTGAGCCTTATATCAGGAGCAATATCCGCAGTTTCGTTGTATTTTAATGCTATTGAATGCTTGAGTTCATCTCTGACATGCTTCGATTCATAGGAAAGCTTATGGTTTTCACTGTGTGATACCTTCAGATAATCATTCTGCAGCAATGCTGCGAGGTCCCTGGTCGGTGCTGTGGAATATACCGGCCCGTTATATCCATATTTGAAAAGCAACGGAAGCAAACCCGAATGGTCAAGATGGGCATGCGTGAGAACAACTGCATCCAGCGAAGTGAATGGTTGAATTTCTGGTGCATAAAGATACGGAGCCTCTTCCCATGGATGTTCCGGGTCGCTTATATTTATCATGCCGCAATCAACAAGAACCTTTGAATTATTAGTTGATATCAGTGTTGCGCTCCTGCCCACCTCCCTGTGGCCGCCCAGGGCGGTTATCCTGATCCATGTCTCACCGGGCATAAGGGGGGTTGTGAGCTTGATACCCAGATTATGCAGGAATTCCTTTCTTTCCTTCTTTACATCACGTAAATATTCTCTGACCTCTTTAACGGTCCTTGAGTACATTGGGGGTGCCCTTACTATTCTGGGGGACCAGTTAGTTTCGGCCTTTATGGCCTTGATAATTTCAGGATTTGCAATGGTTGGCTCATCAACTTCAATTACAGCCTCACCGGTATCGGGCTCAAAATAAATATCCTGTAGACCCGCGTCACCGGGAATGATTTCCCTGATCTTTTTATCCGCATCCTCCTCGCCGGACATTATGCTGGGATCCGGCCTGATGGCAATCCTCCTTCTCAGCTCCTGGGCAATCTGCCTTGCCAGATCGTCCCTGTCTGAGAATAAATTCTGATCCTTTGTATAAACTACTATTGTAGATCCTTCGTAATCTATCTCCGTAATCTTGTTATCCGGATAAAGCCTGTCAAAAATAGACCGAGCTTCGCTTAAATAATCTCGAAAAGACATATTATAACACCTTGAATATGAAAAAATAAATTTATAAAGTTAGTTTTAATTTTTTAATTCTGGACAGTATATCGTCCTCGGAAAGGTAATTGAATCCTTTTTCAGGATCTATGACACCTATCTGGAGCATGTTTCCTGATGCTGAATCCCTCTGCTTTGCGACGCTTATTGCCTTCACTGCAAGGTTAATGGCATCATCAAGATTCATATTAGGCTGGTATTCTGCCTCAAGCACACCATAAACAAATGGAGATCCGGATCCTGTACTTGCATATTCATCCTCTACAGAACCACCTGCTGCATCTATGGAGAAAATATGGGGCTTTTTGTCATATCCGCCAACCAGCAACTGGACCATGTATGGATAGTACTTTGACTGGTTAAGCATATTGGATAGAAGTGTTGCAGCTGCCTCTATGGGCATGTTAATTTTTCTCTGTACCCTGTAAAGCTCCATTTCTGCCCTCATATATCTTACCAGTGTCTGGGCATCCCCCACAAGGCCGGCTATTGTCATTCCGGCATATGTGTCTATTTTATAGAGTTTCTGAGCATTTTTATTTGAAATGAAATTGCCCATGGTTGCCCTGCTGTCGGTTCCCATAATAACGTAATTGCCTGCTGTGATTCCAAGTGTTGTCGTTCCAGTTTTTAATACTTCCATATAATCCCTCTAAACAATTATTATTTCTTAATAACAAATAATATATTTAAATTTTCTACATTACCTAATTAACCTTATGTTTATATATTTTGTTATTTAATTCATAATTAAAGAACAGAACCAGAACTTATATTTTTAAGATTTATCAGATTCCAGTATCCTCGATATATGCTTCAGTATTTCCCTCTCCAGTATTGTGCCCACAAATTTTCCATTCCTGTCCACAACTGCAACAATTGGTGGATCAGATTCCCTGAATATGCTTATAAGATGCGTGGCTGGGGCATCGCATCGGACTTTAATCGCAGGAATTATCTTACCTTCATAAACAGAAAGAGTTCTCAACTCATTATGCCCCAGAGTAACCATATCACTTAACATCAATTCACCAAGAACTCTGGATTTAGAATCAGTTACTATCACAGCACGTGCATTCAGATCATTGCAGATTTTGAATGCCAGACTGATAGGGTTTCTGCTGTTTACAGAAACAGACTGGAAGGAACTGGCAATATCACATGCCTTGAGATTTTTGAATTCTGCATTGACCATCTCCCAGACATATTTTGATTTCTGTGCCTGTACAACAGGGTGGCGGATATTGAACATCAACGGTATTACCAGTGTCAGCAGGGTGATAGCTATCATAATTACGGAGTAATCATATCTACCTACCAGGGTCAGGCCGAGGGCTACAACGAGCAGGGCAGCATCAACACCGCCATTTACAGAGGTACCCAGAGCGTTTTTTATGGGATTTACGTGGATAAATCTGGATGATACCAGGCCTGCAATAGGCTTGAACGCGAGACCTATGATAAAAACAGCCAATCCCAGCTCCAGGAGTGTTAAATTTATTCTTACAAAATAAAGTCCTAAACCTATGAAAAACAGTGGCTCAAAGAATCCATATGTCAGTGTCGATACTTTTTCGGCAACCATAGGGCGTTCCCCGATAAAATCGCGGAGCATTATTCCCATAAACAGTGCAACTATTGCAGAATTGAAACCGTATAACTGTCCAACGAATCCCAGAAGCAGCATAAATCCGACTATAACAGCTATAACGGTTTCATGGGCCCTGGAACTAAAATCGATTTTGGCCAGAAGCCTGGTAAGCACATATCTTGAAAATAGTATTATGCCAACAAGTGAAATTATCAGTTCAGCAGATATTTTCAGTATAATGTAAAGTGTAATTGCCTTACCGTGAAGATCGCTGAGGAATGAGAAAAGTATTACAGCCGATATTTCGATGGTTACAACCTGCTGAAAAATTTTATTGCCGTCCTCGGTATTGTTCAGCCCGGTATCACTGAGCAGTCTCGTCAGTGGCCCTGCACTGCTCATCCCGGTAACTATTCCGACAACTAGAGCTACTATGAAGCTGTGGAATATATAATAAACAACAAATGATATTAATGCGAATGGAAGGATAAATTCAAGTATGCCAATTATAATATTAGACGGTTTCAGCAATTTCTTTGTTTCAATGCCCTTGAACTCCAGTGCCCCTCCGGTAAAAAGGAGAAAGTTTATTCCGAGGGCTATGAAGAGTGTTATGTTGGGAAGTATATTAATGAAGCCCAGTACCCCTGGGCCAATGATTATCCCGAAAATTATAGCGGCCACATAGGGGACAAGTTTAAATTTTTCAAATATCTCCTCTCCGAGCTTTGCCAGAAGCAAGAGCACACCCAAGAATAGAAGTGCAAGCAGAGAGTCTGCTATTCCATACATTATGTTATAATACACGGTATATATATAATATTTTTGTCAAAAATATGTTATTTTTGGTTATTTATTTCTTATAATACTGAATTTTGCACTGTTTAACAATATATTGCCAAAAAATCCCGGCTTCCGGATTCGAACCAGAGACCTATGGATAACTGCGTTTTCTGGCAGTAGTACACTCTACAGTCCATCGCTCTACCAACTGAGCTAAGCCGGGTAACAGATGATTATTACAACGGATATAAATTTTAACATTTTATTGAAATATTAAAACATTTGTAATACATAAAAAAATGGCTTATTTTTCGATATGCGGGATTGCTTAATTCATGATGATAATGAAGAACATAAAATATCAGTAATTCCTGTGTAGTTTTTGATAAGGATTTCTTATCGAAAATCTATTAATTATTGGAAGGTTACGATTTCTGTTAACATGGTTAACAGACCTCTTTAGAAGTTATCATCTCTTTTATGCTTAAACTTCTTGGATATAACCCAATACCCTCTATCCCGTTGGCAAAAGCTTCAGGGATTGCTTTTTTAATTATATTATAGGAAGCCTGTAGGTCAGCATGCATAAGAATTCCATTTGCTGACATGAATACTCCCCTCTTTATCCTTTTGCCTGAATATGTTTCATGCTTCTCAATGCTTTCATTATCTAAAAATGAGCATTTGGATGTGTATGATTCTTCCTGTTTTATTACATTTATTCCGTATTCCTGTCCTTTATAATATATTTGATTAATTAATGTATTAAAAGGGATCTGTACAAAGTCCTGGTTGTTCTTTTTTCCCATATCCA
>JAKAYM010000031.1 GCA_021826795.1 Thermoplasmata archaeon | reverse complement strand
TTTCTATGCTTTTTATCAGCCTGTTCAGGTCATCCTCATCCATCTTTCTCTCAATTGGATACATCTCTTTTTTTGCCATGAAAATGTAATACTTATAAGTATAATAATGTTAGTAAATAACTATAATGTCCCGAAGTTCGGCCAATAATAATTCATATTAACAAAGGTTGGCTGAATCTGTGTATGATTTTCCTCATTCCAACTACAGAGTTTTCAATTAGTAAACTAAAAAATATCAAATTAACAAAATTAGCAGGCTGAAACTAAAATTAAAATAAATTTTCAAAAATATAATTAAACTGGCCAGAAGAACTTAGCAAGCTCAACTATAACTCCCATCGCTATACCTATATAAATTATCAACTTGGGATCCAGAGCGGGACCTTTAATCTCCTCTTCATTGAAATATCGGATTAATCCAGCTCCTGACTGGAAGTTCTCATTCTGGTTATCCTTTGCCATTGTTTACATTAATTTAACTATGTAATTTAAAGATTTTGGTTATTCATTCTTTGACCTAAAATTGTAGATATGAATTTTTCAGCTGTTTCCTGCTCAACTATAATTTTATAGCTTTCCGTTTCTGTTTTAATATGAAAATAATTGCATTTAATCAGCGATGGAAGATTCGGTAAGTTAATTTCATATGTACGCCGGCCCTGTGAAATAGCAACTATTGAATTTAAATCTATTTTCAGAAATGGTAAATATGATATCACCCAGGGTGAAGAGTATTGGTAAAATTCTATAACATGACCAAGAAATACAGCCTTTGCCTCTATGTATTTTTCCTGGATAAGCTCCGAAACTACATTAAAATTATTATTCATAATAGATACTGTAAACTTTGCCTTTGAATCGACAATATTGATAATATTCCCTGGCAGATATTTCGGAATTCTATTCAATATACTCAGTTCAGAGATATGGTTATAGTATACATATGGAAAGACCGAGAGTGAAATGGTGAGAATAAAGAATATTCCAGTATAAAAAAGGAAAGCAGTTACAAAATCAGGAGATTTAGATGAAATAATAATTGAAAGTATGATAGAAAATATGAATACGGAAAGAAAGTAGTACCGTCTTCTAATCATAAATTGGTAAGATAAGAAATATATTAAACATTTTGATATATGAACCGGCGAATATTTGCGTGAATTATGATAATAGATTAAATCTGTTCTAAATCATATAGTAATCACGATTAGTATTGGACATATTATTTATAGATATAGTTCATTAACCTACAATGACCGTTCCCTATTATAGAAAAAAGTACTTTCGGGTCACAGTTATACTGGTTATGGCAGTTATCATAATACTTATTTCAATAACAGCATATTCAGGCGTTTTTCCTCCTGCCAGCGTTGTGGAGTCTTACAGTATGGAGCATTCTGACAGATGGCAGTATGGGTTAATAGATGAAGGAACTATTGTACTGGTGAAAAAAGTGAATAATATAGATGAGGTAACAACCTATGTTAAGGGGAAGCAGGATAATTTTTCAACCTATGGGGAATATGGAAATGTTATATTATATCACAATACAGCTCTTGGTGTTGTCACAATTCACCGGGCAATGTTTTATCTATACTGGAACGGGTCAGTACCTGAAATCGGAGGTTATAACAACCAGTCTTATATTCACATTTATGGAGATATAATATTACTTGATAATATTGGATATGCTCATAGAAATCTTATAGTAAATGTTTCCACAGATAAAGGCGATTCCGGATTCATCACAGTAGGCGATCACAATCTTGCATGTCTTTCAAAAGATTCAGGATACTATAACAAAACATATAATGCCTATTATGCATCGGACCAGAACATATGGGGGATAAAGCCGGTGAATCTCACTGAAATTGTTGGTAAAGCATACGGTTATATTCCATGGTATGGTTTAATTAAATTAAATGTAATGAAACTGGAGGGTGAGTGGCCCAGCGAATATTCAACGCATGTTCCAGAATACTCATACGATTACCTGATTTCATCAATTTTAGGATTTCTCGCTGTGATATTTTTCCCCTACAGAAAAGTCTATAAAAAAATTAAACAGAAAAATTAAAAATTTCTGGATATAACATCAGGCTTTCCTGCTACTTTAAGATAAACAGGATCACATGGAAATTCCTTTGCCGCTTCCTTTACCTTTTCCATATTTTCCTTTTCTACTGCAACAAAAACATTGGTTCCGCCGGTCACAATATAGGCATTCCAGAAGTCTGATTTTAATTCCGAAATTTTATTAATAAATTGCTGCATTGCATCTGTAATTATATTAACGCCCACATCACGGAGCAGGGAATGATACTCCAGTGTATCCTTTTCACCAGCTTCAAATATTCCCTTTATATTATGGCTGTCAGCAAACTTCTCAAGTTCCTTTGCCCTGATTTCTGAATTTTTAACCCGTTCCTGGTATTTTTCATGATTTATTATATTTTCATGGATAACATCGGAAGGCTTTCTTTTGTCAGAAAACTTGCAACCGACTATTACATAGTCCTGGAAATCATTCGGACCGAGGATTTCATCTGTTAATGATTCTTTGCCGTTTGCATGATTAATTGTAAATCCACCGTAGAGGCTTCTTCCCACACTTTCCGATATTTTCTGCAGATCATTCTCGAAATTGAAAATATTTATATTGTACTCAAATATTGATTCTATACATTCTCCAATGGCTGCTGCACCTGCATCTGAGCTTCCGCTAAGAATATTTTTATTTTCAGATATAAATGATACTTCCTTGAATTCAGGGTGTCTTTTCAGTATATCATTTTTATATTTATCTATAACAATAAAGGGAGACCTGTTTGAATCCTCTGAAATTTGTTTACCATTGATGATTCCTGACCTTTGATTTGAGAGATAAAGGTCTGTCTTTACATATATATCATCATTCAGGCTGGTATATGCTATGCCTGCAGTGGTATGCCTTGGAAGTCTCTTAATATTATCAGATATACCTCCCAAAAGCAGTATTCCTATTGTGGGATACGCCCTGACTTCAACGTAATATTTTTCCATATTCTGAAATCATATATACGATAAAACCATTTTGCTTAACAGGATTGTATTTCTATATCGAATTAAAGGCATAAAAATAATTGGCTCATAAACTGCGTACCTAAAGAATTATTTATTAGATATACATTAACTTCCATGGATTATAAGGTCTCAGATATAATGACAAAGAATCCCCTATGCTATACAGTTCCCAGTTCTATTTCAGAAATCATAAAAATATTGATTAAAAACAACGTAACAGGCATACCCATAAAAAATAGTCAGAATAAATACCAGGGTATAATAACCAGAAGGGATATATTTTATAAACCTGATGAAACACAGACTGCGCTTGTCATGAGAAAAGCACCTACAGTGAATGAAAATGACCCTGTTGATGTCGCAGCAATGCAATTATACACACAGAAAAAAAGGCATCTTGCTGTTGTCAATGACGATAATGAAGTAGTTGGAATACTTACGCCCCAGAACTTTTTGAACCTGATAAAGGAAAAATACGGAAAGACCAAGGTTAAGGATGTTATGGAATACAGCTCTGTCCCGTGCTGGGAGGAAACACCATTATCAGTTGCACTTTTAATGATGAATCTTTCAGAGATATATTCATTTCCGGTTGTTGATAAAAATGTAAAGTTTACCGGGCTGATCACTGACAGGGATATATTTGACCGTGTGAAGATGTATGAAACTATAGAATCCACAGAATCCGGAATAGCCGACGATGAGGATCCGTGGTCATGGGAAGGAATAAGAAACGTTTTCACGTATTTTATAGCCAAGTCCAACATAAAAGTTCCGGATATACCTGTTAAAAAGCTTATAGTAAAGGAGCCGCAGGTTATATACCTTGAATCTGACCTGGAAGACGCCGTAAAACTCATGTCGCAGAAGAACTATAACCAGCTTCCGGTTCTGACCGGCCATGGTGACCTTTATGGTATGCTATATGATATAGAAATAATGAAAATATTCAAGGATTAAGATGTATGAGGATGCAGTTGAACTGACAAAAAGGAGGGGATTTTTCTGGCCATCTTTTTCAATATATGGCGGGTTTGCAGGATTCTATGACTATGGGCCTCTGGGGGTTCTCCTGAAAGATAATATAGTAAAGATATGGAAAGAGGAATATTTGAATGAGGGTGCCATATTCATTGATTCACCGAATGTTACACCAGAACCTGTATTCCAGGCATCGGGTCATATTGCAAGATTTTCGGATCTTGCAGCTGAATGTGATCAATGCAAAAATAAATTCAAACTTGAAACCGTACTGGGATTCAATAAAATTTCATCTATTCCCACATCCATGAAAGATGCTGAAGATCTTGTTGAAAAATATAACCTGAAATGCCCTGTTTGCGGCAGTATAATAAAAAAAGTTTACGACTTCAATTTGATGTACAGGGTTTCGGGTGATTATTATCTCAGACCTGAGACAGCTCAGGGTATTTTTGTGAATTTCAGGCTGTTGAATAACTATAATCGTGGAAAAATACCCATGGTGGTCGGGCAGCAGGGAAAGGGATTCAGGAATGAAATATCTCCCAGACAGAGCCTGATAAGGCTGAGGGAATTCAATCAGTGTGAAATAGAGGTATTTCTTGATCCGGAGAACCTTAAATTCTCGGAGCTTTACGATTATAAAAAGATAAAAATCAGGCCCAATACAGGTGAAGACCTGTATATTTCGGTAAAGGAAGCCTATGAGAAAAAAATTATAAGTAGCCAGGCATTTGCATATTTTGTGCTCAAAACCCAGGTCATCCTTGAAAAGATTGGTATATCAAATGATAAGCTAAGATTCAGACAGCATGAACCGGATGAAAGGGCACATTATGCAGCGGATTCCTGGGATGCTGAGGGATTAATCGATGATGAATGGTTTGAAATTGTTGGAATTGCAAACAGAACCGATTTCGATCTGAAAAACCATGAAAACAGTTCGGGCAATCAGATGAGAATAAAAATAGGTGAGAAAGATGTTATTCCATACGTAATAGAGCCATCCTACGGTATTGACCGTATACTTCTCACACTGATATCCCAGAGTATGGAGAAGAAGGACGGAAAGAATTTACTAAGATTACCGTACTACATGGCACCTTACCATATAGCTGTGTTTCCATTAATGAAGAAGGATAATCTCAAGGAAAAGGCAGAAGAACTATATTCAAAACTAAAGAAGGTCGACAGCTATATATTATATGATGAAACTGGAACCATCGGCAAAAGATATGCCAGGCAGGATGAAGTAGGAACTCCTTTCTGCATAACGGTAGATTACCAGACACTGGAAGATGATACGGTAACACTGAGAAACAGGGATACAGCAGAACAGGAAAGAATTAAAATTAACGATATACTAGATAGCAATTTTATAAAAAATTTAATTGAAAATAAATCTAGATTATAAACTCAGTCAGTTATAATTATTTTCCTTCCATTTTTATTTTTCATTGTTATGGAGGTTTTATACCTTGATCTGCCTCTCATGAATAGTGCATCACTGCTTCCGGACATTTCCGATATGTATTTTATCAGGTCACGCATTGAATTAACAGTCTTTCCATCAAATTCTGTTATGACATCTCCAGGTCTGATTCCTGATCTGTAAGCAGGTGAATCGGGATCTATCCTTGCAACCATTACTCCTGTGTCAATTCCAGTGCCGTATCTTCTGGCTATGCTGCTATTCATCTCTATTCCTGAAATACCAATGTATTTTCTGTTGACCTTACCGGTAGATATCATATCATGGAGCTCCTTTTTTACAGTGTTCACCGGTATGGAGAAGCCAATGCCGTTTGCCTGTGCAATTATTGCCGTGTTTATTCCAATGGCTTTCCCGGACATATCTATTAGTGGACCTCCACTGTTCCCTGGATTGATTGCGGCATCGGTCTGCAGCAGCCCCTCAAATATGAAATCTGCCCAGGGCATAGGCCTGTTCTTTGCACTGATAACGCCCAGGGATACTGTATGCCCGCCCGGAAGTCCCAGTGCATTCCCTATTGCAAGGACCATAGATCCTGTTTTTATCGCCTCTGAATCACCCAGCTCAAGCACCGGGAATTCAGTACCGGGGAGTTTTACTATAGCAACATCGGTTTGTGGGTCCCCTCCTGCAACAGTTCCGGTGTATTTACTTCCATCACTGAGAATTACCTCAACCTCTTCGGAATCTTGTATTACATGATTATTTGTAAGTATATAACCATCAGGGGTGATAATAAAGCCTGATCCTGATCCTTTCACCGGGGCAACTCCGTAACCGTAGGATTGCACCTCCAGGGTGGTATTAATGCTTACAACTGCCCTGCTTGCCTTCTCTGCTATATCTACCATATTTCTATTCAAAGCCTCTATTCCTTCCATGATTCTATAATGCAAAACATATTTATATATCAGAAAGTTATGTAAAATATATCAGGTGAATTCAAATTGACTTACCTAGAATTAAAAGAAATTACATCCGGAGAGGATTATACCAGGAAATATTCTGAAATAATGAGGCAATGGACAGTACCGGTTGTTATCGCTATAGGAAAGTATGAGGGTGCAGGTTTCAATAGGATAAAAAAGGAGGTAAAGGGAATAAATAATACAAGTTTATCGGCTACTTTATCAAATCTGGAAAAGTATGGTATACTGGAAAGGGTTATAATTCCATCAAGGCCGGTCAGGGTCAATTATTCATTCACTGAAAATGGCAAAGAGTTTTACAGTATATGCATTAATCTGGCTTCCTTTATAGAAGATCTCCAGAATACAAATGAATAGTTTAAAATATTATAATAATGGAAAATAATGCTATATAGATATTTATAGAATTAATCATTAATTTTGCACGCCCTCAATTTTATGAGAGATTATAAATTTATGTTCTGCACCCCTGAAATGGATAAATGAGACCTCATAAACAGGAGCAATGAAACCTGTGATTACGTATGTAGTATTGCCGTGGGGAACGCCAAAACTCCATAGATAGCAAACATATGTAGAATTGTAATTAGAGATGGAAATTTCAGGGCATGGACATATGGCATTATTTATATAGTATTTTAGGGATAAATTGAAGGAAATTCCAGTGAGGGGGAAACTCAATGATTGATGCCCCTTTACTATGCGCATTGATATGCTTACATGCACACCTGCATAATAGATGTTTGAAGGATCAGAGCAATTTATTACATAATATGTTGCACTGGAAGAACCATAGGTAAAATTATATGCATCCTTTGATGCATTTATGCTATTCAGATATGAGTTGGTTTGAGGCTTGAGGAAGGGTGGTTCCGTAGCAGCTTCATACCCCATAAACGAAAACATTACAATGAGAACAATAGCTACTGTCAGATATTTCTGTTTTTTCCCCATTATTGTCACCTAATGATAATACTGTGCAAGCAAAAACGATTCACTTATTGAAATTTCGTAATTGCCATTTTCAAATTCCACCGGTTTTAGATCGCTATCTATAATTTTAAATGTACTTGAGTATTGTAGATTATTATAGTACGGGTTTTCTCTTGTACCACCGTGATTAATACGATAAAATAAATCAAAGCAGCTTCCAAATTCATGGACATTTTTTATATGATATTCCGGTATGAATCCCCATAAGTGTGTCCAGTAACCATAAGAGATTGATGGCCAGTATACCCCGGCTTTAGGGCTTGTTACTTTTCCTGCATTTACAGTTATTTTATATTCATTGTTATTGCAATTTTTGTATATCGATGTTTCCTGTGAAGTCGAAAGGAGGGATGTGGGACTGGGTATCGATATACCTATGGCCCCTAGAATAACGTTAAGGAAGTAGAATGCATCATTTATTGTTGCATCCATTTTACCAGTATTTTTATGATGATCCTGAAAGTAATTCTTATAATTGACTAATTTTAGATCACATTTACCACCTGTAGTCTGATCGATTTTTTGTTTTACACAGTTAACGTTATAATCATGACTTTTTACCGGGCTAAAAGTTGATACAACACAGATACTGAAATGGTCTCCATTCATATATTTTTGTTCTGGAGTTTCAACAGTTTCCGAGACAACTCCTATTTCCGCCCCACCGGAGTTGAACACACAGCCACCCATGGATAGTCCTCTGGTTATGTTTCCATATTCTACCATGTCGCTGCCTGCAGGGTCGCATCCACCTGCACTGTACATTGGCTTTACTTCCGGGTCTATTGTATGTGTCTCATTACCGGACAGTTCCACTGCATATTTCATGTTCAGCACAGCATAACTGTGGTAATTTACTATCACAGTGGACACAGGCATTGAGTTCACAGGATTTACAATAATGTTATTGAATATCAGCGGGTCATCTGTTCTTCTTATATTCATTATACTTACACCGGTTGGATTGAAAGCTTTATCTACCATATGGCTGCCGGTTATTTCCATTATATTCCTATCGGGCAGCAGCATATTATAGCATACAATAAAGCTCTGGTTTATACTTTTCAAATTTTTTAGTACAATGTTTGAGGAGACCATACTACCATGGAATGAAAATATGTATGATGTTCTCATGTTTCTGTTCTCAAGTGTTTCCACTGCAGAGTTCTGGTAATCGTTTTTTATCATATGAATTTCTGTTATCTTCCCTTTCTCAATGGATAGCCCTTCGTTTACAGAATAAATATTCCACATGGCAGGATAGAATCTACCACCGAGGTCAATGTATGGATCGTTTCCTGAAAATATGACACCTGCATTACCAGAGTAGAATGCCTTTCCCTCTGGCTTCACATCAAACATTTTTTCAGGGATGTTTACAGCTGCAGCATGAGATGAATCTCCAGCTGCCTGACCATTGCTGGCTGAACTATCGACCGCTATGGCAAAACCTGAAGCTATGAATATGGCTGACATAACTATCCCTAAAATTGCCTTTTTATTCATAATGATATTAATGTATCAATATATATATTTCGGTAACAATATTAGTTAATAGTTTACCGGTTAACTATGTTGATAAGTATAGAGGAACACATATTATAATTATTTCTATGGAATACTGAATGAAAATTGAACGATATGTCTGACAATATTGCATATAAACCGTAATGTACCGAATAAGTCACTTGCATAATTAACATCGGCTTAATTTATTGTACCAATTGTAGAAATATACCTTTAGTATTATTTCCTGTACAATATTATCAGGCTTTACAGCTGTTATTATTTCACCGAAAAGCCTCCTTGTCTCAGAAAGGTATATCTTACCATTCCATCTTAGACCGCGATCATTCTTTATTTTCCAGAGCCCTTCACTGAACCTTTTAATCAATCTTGTAATCTTTTCCCTGTATGGAGAGCACCTGGACAGTGTGGATTCATACATCCTTGCAGGTATTGATACCTTCTCCTCGAATTCATTGTAAATAGCCTTTGAATCATATCCCTTATCACCGTATAATCTTCTTACCCTGTTCTTTACCCACCTTATCAGATTTATTCCCCCTTAACATTATTTGTATGCTCATCTGTAATTCAGTAATCTATTATCTCAAAATTGTTTATGCTTATAACAGCATCCAGTTTTCCATACCACTCTTATTTTATGCCATTTATTGCCTAAATAGTCTTCGCTTAATGTTGCTTTAAATCCTGAAGAGTCTATTACTGCTAATGCACCACTGATGTCGTTCACTATTTCTGGAATAATCTTCCTGATTCTTCTGTATATTGGTATGAACGATATTTCATGGAATCTGAATATTCTTGATAGTTTATGGAGTTCAGACTCTAGCTGCCTCAATGTTAATCGTTTTAAATCCATTAGCCTTGCTAAATACATTATTACTATTCCAGGTACTATAAAAGGTGTTCCCATTTTCCTGCTATTGTTCTCTTCCAGCAGTTCCCTCCATCTATTGAATACACTGTAATCCAGAAAATCATTCATTGCACTGATATATTTTTTAGAGTGATTATTTCTGTAGTTGAAGTGCTATATCTTCTTATACTCCTGTTTGATCAAGGGTGACTGGTTTTGTTGTCATAAAAAACTAATCAATCTTCCTGTATTTAATCATACATGGGATTTACATTTAATTACTATTTATGGCAAAATGAATTACGCAACTTACTCCTTTTACTTATCAGAAAATTTTTATAGATTGGTGAGTTGCTTTTTCATGGCCCGAATTATGAGTGAAAAGAAATATGTGTTATTACTGATAGCAGTATTTGCATTTACGTTTATCTTTACTTTCATGGTACTCTCCCTTCCATCCCATGAGATGAGTTTCGTGAGCCTGGCTATAATTCCACTGGCTCTCACGGCAGTATCCACGGTTATACTGTACTCAGGTATGAGGAAATTGGTCAAAGATTCACGGAAAAGAATTAAAAGTACACTTGTATTTTCTATTTTTACCTTTATACTTTTTGAATCTATAATGGCAATATTAACCCTTCACAGCATTGAATCTACATTATTAATGATTCCAGCTGACCTCGTGCTCCTGTCAATACCGCTTTATATCACTTTCAAAAGATCAAAAGGGTTCAGGGAGGGTGATGAATACAGCAGTGAACTTTCAGAAAGGCTTGCAGAACTTACCGGTGATGGTTCTCATAAAGTATATATAAGATCGGGAATGGGACCTGCCATGGGTACAGCAACAGACGGAAAAGAGTGGAATATAATAATACTAAATGATGCCTTCTCAAGATTGAATGATGACGAAATAGAGATGCTCATGCTAGAAAAGTATTATGATAAAATAGAGGGCCGGTCAAAAATATTGGTTTATTTATCGTTCGGATTATTTGTACTATTTATAGATTTAATCCTGGGAATTTACGTTTTGAGCATGGTTCTACCGGCAGCTTATGGAGTTTACTTTATACCTGCACTGGCAGCTGTGGTTATAATGGGTCTGATTTTTCCTTTTTTCATAGTTAGGAGTTCTGTTTCTTCCTTCAGGAAAATAGATGAAAAAATATTATCAGTAAGCGGCAACAGAATGGCATTGATTTCCCTCATTGAGAAGGAAAGTGATCGTGAACCTGTGGGTGCCATGACACAGTACCAGTATTACAGATACAAGGACAGGCAGAAGAAAAATGCCCAGAGGCGCATCAGGAATATACAATAAATTCAATCCACTGCAGGCTTTTCTGTACTTGCGAGTTTTAAGAGAACTTCTCTTTCTGTGATTGTTCCGGTGCATTTTCCCGTTCCATCCACAATTGAAAGTATATTGACATTGTTTTCTTTCAGGATTCTCACGGCATCTGTAACCTCATCGTTGATATCTATATTTACTACTTTCTCCAGATGTAGCTGGTTGACCTTCCCCCGCCCTATGGCCTCCTTGGGGAGGAGCAGAATATCTATAACATATAGAGTTCCAACCGGCTTCATATTTTCATCAACTACAATGGCATAGGGTATATTTTTGGAAAGAAGTTTTTCCAGGGCTGATTGCAATGTATCATTAATTCCAACCATGACATCGAGTCCTGGAATCCTTGCATCCATAACCTTTACATTCATAAGATTTTCTGCCAGTATTCTACCCTCCTTGCTTATATCCATCACGTCATCAGAGGTTTTGGTAACTATGGCCTTTACCTCAGAGAGTACAAATCCGACCACAATCCATACAAGGAATAGGGATGTGTACCACGAAACCGTGGAGTATGCTGAATATATCAGTACTATGGAACTTATTATGGCTCCTACGAGGGCGAGTATAACCTCTTTAAAATCAGTTAAATAGGAAAAAATACTGGCCTTTGCACGGGACATTAGTCTCCTGCCCCTTCTGAGCCCAACACGTATGAGTGAAAAATTTGCGCTTACATGGATAAATAAACCACCTAACGCTGATATGGTGCCCAGGAATATGAAAGCGGTCTCCGCGGTTATGTAATGCAGGATCAGAAGTGGTAGGACAATCATTATTGCACTGACAAAGCCCGTTGCTATCAACGGATTGTCCTTGATCTTTCTTGCAAATATGGAGGGAAATGACCTGTCATAGCCCATTCTGAAGAATGTCCTGGAGGCTGCTGATCCAAAAGAAAGAATGGCGAGAATAGAATCGTTTATTGTTGCTATTGCAACTGCAAAATAGAGATATATACCGTATTTACCGAAATTATTCAGAATTATACCTATAACGGGAAGTTTATCGCTTACCGGTATGATTATGTGATTCTGAAGTATAAGATTTGCAAAGGCATAAATCATCAGGGTCGCAAGTGTTCCTCCTATAAGGATTACAGAGATCACACTCCGTCCTACAACCTTCTTCGGGTTTGTAATCTCACCTGAAACAGGTGCGATGGATCCATATCCTGTTGGAATTCCCATAGCAAATAATATGCCCAGGGCAAAGTCCCCGCCAGAAATATGATAAACTGCTGGATTTGGTATATATGCCGCACCTTTTGTCATGACAAATGAGAAAAATACTATACTTACCATTAATGCTATTTCAATGGCAACTGCATATAATGCATATTTTGATGACAGTTTAATGCCGACCAGAAGAAATGTAACAGATGGCACCATGATCAGGAGAAATGCATAATATTCAGAGATTCCGAGAACAGTAACTATAATGAATATTGCACCTGTAAGGTATGCAAGTGCATATAATATGGAATAAAATATGTACATCCAGCCAGTATCAAATCCGATTCTTGCAGAGAGTGCCTGGAATGCATAGGTATAATATCCTCCTGATGATGAAAAACGCTTTGAAAGTTGCGTAACAGATAAACCATTGATAAGAACGAGGAACATGCCTATTACCATTACAATAGGGGCATCAAAGCCGGCAATTGTTATTGCGTATGCTGCGTAGGTTAGAATGCTGAGTAGTGGAGACATGCCACCGAAGGAGAGGAAAAATACGTCCTTGAATGTCAAATGCCTAGTAAATTCACCACGCGTCGCGGACGTTTCTGTCATTCATCCTCTAATATGTCAATATTATAAAACTTTGTCCCTCATTGATATAAATTAGAAATTTAAATAAAATATTCATAATTTTAATATATCTTTTAGTAATGTTTTCAGGAATTCATTGTCTGTTATATCCTCTATATAGCCTATGAAACCATTTATGATTAAATCCTTTGACTCTGCCTCTGAGAGCCCTCTGGATCTAAGATAGAATATCTGCTCAGGATCAATACTGGATATTGCCGATGAATGCTTCGATTTTGTATCGTTGTTCTTGATGAGCAGTGCTGGTTTTGAGTTGCCCTTTCCATCTTCTGACATCAGGAGAATTGCAGAGCCATAAAATCCGGTTGATTTTGTTCCATCCGGTTCTATGTCGATATTGCCCCGGTGCATGGTAGAACTTCTATCAAACACCACACCTTTTATATTGATATCGCAATTTGAATATTTTCCGTACTGTAAGCTGGAATCCCAGATATCCATTTCCTGGTCAGCTCTGGAGATATTTACACCGTAAGACCTCATGGTTGTATTTGAATGCATCTCGCTTTCATGGTTGTAAAGTACCCTGCTGCCACCTGTATTTACGTCTATTATCCGGATTTCGGAGTTATCGTATAACACCGGCCTAAGGTATGTAAGATTTACAGTATCTTCTCCTTCTGCCTGGATATAGTTATATTTTACATGCGACCCTTCCAGGCAGAATATGTAAATGTTCCTGCCATGAACTCCATCCCCCTCTCCATGCTTTCTGTATATATCAGTGATTTCAACTGAGGAATTTTTTCCGACAACTATAACATTCTTGAAGGTAAACGATGAATTAGAATCCTGTACAGATTCTATTTTAATTTCAGTCTTTACATTGTCAGGCACACTTACAAAGTATCCATTCTCGTATGAAAAATTTATCAGATTTTCCCTGTTGTACTTTCCGAATATCTTATCGACATAATTCCTGAATAATTCTGGCTTTTCTGTGAAAGCAGTTCTCATACTGGACATATAAATATCTCTTTTGTTACCGCTTACAACAAAATCAGAATCAGTAACCACAAGGTCAAATTCATTATCGATCTTTCCCTCCTTCCTTATGGAGACGGATAACTCACCGAAAGCCATTCTTTCAAGATCCTTTTCTGTAATAGTAACATAGCTTTTTTTATCGGGGCTCTCCTTATAGGTAGGATCAGGATACCTGAGATAATTTATATAAGCCTGCTTCCTGTATTCTATGTCGAAATCATGGAATCTGGTGTTTAATGTTTCTAAATAATTCTCTATCATATTATATCACCATAAAAATGAATAAAAATATATTTATCCCACAGCTCCCATTTTGGACATTTCCAGCTTGACCAGCCTGTTCATTTCCACCGCAAATTCCATGGGTATCTCCTTCATTATGTCATCCATGAATCCCAGAACTATCATAGATGATGCCTCATCCTCGCTCAATCCTCTTGACCTGAGGTATGTAAGCTCGTCTGTCCCTATTTTTCCTACTGTTGCCTCATGGCTGAATTCTGCAGTTGGCTCATATATCTCATCATAGGGGTATGTATAGTTCTTTGAATCACTGTTTATTAAGAGCGCATCGCACTGTACATGGCTTTTTGCCCTCTTGGCACCCTCGTTCATTCTTACAAGGCCACGGTATGCTGTAAGCCCGTTATCCAGGCTGATAGATTTAGATACTATCCTGGAGGTTGTGTCAGGTGCCAGATGAAGCGCCTTGCCTCCCGCATCCTTGAAGGTATCCTTTGTTGCCAGTGTTATCTGTAGATTTGATGTGGATGCTCCCCTTCCCCTGAGATAGGATGAGGGATATATCATGGTTACCTTTGATCCAAGCTCCCCTGTTACCCAGTCCATATGGGCATTTTCATCAACCCATGCCCTTTTTACGGGAAGGTTGTATACACTATCTGACCAGTTCTGCACACTTGTGTATTTTACATCGGAGTTCTTCCTTGCA
>JAKAYM010000030.1 GCA_021826795.1 Thermoplasmata archaeon | reverse complement strand
TTTATTCTCCTGAAGAAGCTGCCATATGACTTGTCCAATCTGTTTGCTACATTCATGAGTGCCTGTGAATATATATTTTTATATTCAGGGAATTCATTCTTAAGTTTTGATAGCTCAACAGATTGTGTGTTATAGTTTACTTTTAGGCTTTCATAATAATTCCTATTCAGCTGGTATGCTATCTTTCTCTGTTCTAACATGGCATTGTATAATATGTGGGATAAATACAGAATATCATCTATGGTCTTTATCTGATTTTTATTTGGATATATTCTGAATCTATATGCGGTCTTATATTCCATGTATATCATTAGTTTGGAATGAATATTTATAAGCATTATCTCTTTATTGCCAGAAATTCATCCACATCATAAACTCAGTGGCTTTCTTTCCGGTATATTGATCTGTAATAATAGGTATTTAGAAGAAAAAGATTTTAAACCCAAATTAATATACAGGACAAATGAAAAAATATTTAATAACAATAATTGTTGTCATTTCGCTCGTTATGATAATGGCACCGTTTACCTCTTCAGCTTCAACAGTAACATTGCCACCGGCACCATCTTCCCTCCCTTCCGTAGAATATAACTATAATGGAACCAACGAATCCGTTACAGGATCGGACTGGATCTCTTTTTTTTCAAATGTGATTGATAACACCCATTATGTTAAATATAGCTTCAATACCTCCACACAGTACCTAATCGTTTACGATTTAAATTATACTGGAATGAACCCGTACGGTCTTCAATTCATACAGGCCCTTTCAACTATAGGAACACCTACACTGAAAAACATGACACAGGCATTCAACGATACAAAATATCAATCCTCGCAGGTCAAAGGGTACACGAATATAAAAGCACTTGATGCCGGTGCATACCCAGGATTTTCATTTTCAAAACCTGTGATAAAGCCCATATCAGAAGATTATGAAGCTATAGGAATAATAGTGGCCATAATAGCAGGTATGATTGCGCTTTACTACGTATTCAACAGGAAAAAATAAATATCATATAACACCATATTTGTTATGTATGGAAAAAATAGTTGTCGGCATCACAGGTGCCTCGGGTACCGTACTTGCTGTCAGATTTCTGGAAAATCTAAAGGGTCTTGAAGTTCACCTGATAATATCTGAGAGTGCAAAAAAGGTCATGTCGCTGGAAACAGGTTACAGTCTTGATTATATCAGAAGTCTTGCAACTTATGTTTATAATGATAACGACATCGCAGCCAGAATAAGTTCCGGTAGTTTTTTATTTTCAACATTTGTGATTATACCCTGTTCGTCATCAACACTTGGAAAGATATCTTCCGGTATATCGGATACATTGATAACAAGGGTAGCAGCGGTTGCGCTTAAGGAGAGAAGAAAATTTATAATTGTGCCCAGGGAGATGCCACTCAGCACGATTATGCTTGAAAACATGCTGAAACTTTCACGGGATAATGTTATAGTTTCACCTGCCATACCCGGATATTACCATAAACCTTCAACAATGGACGATCTTATCAATTTTATCGTTTCCAGGATACTGGACCTATCCGGTATTAAAAATAATTTATCCTCAAGGTGGAGGGATGCCTAGATTCATGGCTGACCATATGGTTGGCAAAACATGCAAATGGATGCGTATAATGGGATATGATACACTGTACCCTCAATGTAAAAGTGATACCGAAATACTCAGGAAATGCATTGAAGAAGATAGAATACTGTTGACACGCGATTATGAATTTTACCGGAGATACAGCAAATCTATTTTCCTTGACAGTCCTGATTTCAAATTACAGATCAAACAGATAGCAGGGCTGTTTCCGCCAAATAGGAGTTTATTCTTTTCCCGCTGCCCCATGTGTAACTCACTGTTAGAGGGCATTAATTCCGATATGATGCCTCCTGAATTCCTGGCGGTAAAATTAAGATTCAGCACCGTAAAATATTGTAAATACTGTGACAAATATTACTGGAATGGGAGCCATTACCTTAAAATATTGCTGGAGATAAACTCGATACTGGAAGGCTAAGTTTTTTAATTCAATTTAAATAAACCTATATTGAAAATTATAGAGGACGACAGGAAAAATTTGCGAATAGTATTATTGATAAACACTATTGATGATCTATGGTACCTGAAAAATATAATTGCAGAAAATGACATCATTATTACCTCTGTATTCAGAAGGCAGGAACAGAACGCAGATATGACAAGGTCTAAATCAGTGGAAAGGAAGAAAATCAGGATAAAGCTAAAAATAGAAAAGGTGGATTTCTTGCCATACACAGATAATCTGAAAATCCTTGGAGAAATAGTGGAAGGTGAAAACACCGGAAGCCATCAGTCAGTTATGATAGGCGTGGACGATGAAATTACCTTGGTAAAGGAATTAAACGAAGAAGAATATGGATTACTAAAGGAGTCTATAGATAATTATTATAAAAATACAGTAGTGTTTGCCTCACTGGACGATGAATCGTGTACTGTCGCCCTCCTTAAATCATATGGTATACAGGACATAGGTGAAATAGTATCAGGAAAGCCCGGTAAGGACTATGAGTCAAAAGCCAGTGATTCCGGATATCACAATGAAATCATCCAAACACTAAAGAATATAAGAAGTATTTCAACAATTATAGTTATTGGCCCAGGTTTCGAGCATGCAAAGTTGTATGAAAGGATTAAAAATGATCCCTTCTTCAAGGAGATAACGGTATACGATATAGCAGAAACCGATTCAGGGAAGAGAGGCATATATGAATTCATGGCAGAAAAAAAATCAGAGGAGATTTTGAAAGGAGCAAGGTTAGCCGGAGATGAAAAGCTCATACAGTCATTCCTCAAAAACCTGAATAAAACTGGATTGAGCGTTTATGGCTATGATGAGATAATAAAATATGCTACACTAAATATGATCGGAGAGCTGCTCATATCAGAATCAAAATTCAGGGACCCTGAGACCAGAAGTCTTCTTTCACAGATAAACGGTGTCAATGTACACGTAATAAGCGATTATACCGATTCAGGAGAAATTATAAAGCAGTTCGGTGGTTACTGTGGTATACTTCGCTATAAAACGTGACTTCCTCTACAGACTAACACATGGAGCCTACCGCTTTCAAGTTAAATAATTTCAAGTTTCAATGGGTCTCCATTTCTATTATAAGCTGAATAGTTATTCAAGTTATACGGATAACCTACTATTATATGTACCGGACCTGTATTGGAAAACATATGGAGGTCTGCGTCAGAAGGATGTGTGTTTCCAGAAGGATGGGAATGAACAGATCCGACGTAGCTGAAATCAATGGGTATGGAATATGCCTGAAATATGACATGCACATTTCCACTTATGGTACCGGGAAGCATGGCTATTTCATAGATAATATTGTTTTCCGCCCGTAGGAGGGCTCCGAATTCATTTGGATATGAATCCTTTGAAGCCTCCATTATCATTTTCAGGGTGCGTTCCCTAATTAACCACATCTTTTATCAATTTCTCCCTTAACCTGTCATAAAATGAATTTTTCAGTTCTATGAAAGTTAACTTCTCACTGGATACTTTTATATCTATACGATCATTTCCATTGACAACCGCTTCTCTCTGCCCATCTATTATTACCAGGGAACTGTATTTACCTATAATTTTTATTGATATTTTTCCCGTATCGGGGCATACTATTGGCCTGAGCCTTGATCCGAACGGTGCTATATATGATATTACCATGGCCTTCAATGAGGGGATAAGTATTGGCCCACCGGCGCTGTATGAATAGGATGTAGAGCCTATTGGCGTGGCAACAATAACACCATCTGCACTTGTGTTTTCCATGAAACGATCATCTATATACACACTGAATTTTCTGATTTTGGATATTCTAGCAGTATGTATTACTACATCATTGATCCCAGTACCAAAGAGTTTATCGTTTATATAAACTTCGAGCTTCATAACATCGTAAGTTCTATAATTTCCGTTGATAAGGTTGTGAACAGATTCTTCTATATTGCCTATCTCTACTTCCGATAAGAACCCCAATCCTCCCACATTGATGCCCAGTATTTTGCCCTGGGAAAGCTGTGCCGTTCTTAGAATGGTTCCGTCACCTCCTATTACTATTATTATATCAGCATCAATGTTCTTGAAATTGGTGCCTTTCCTGTTCAGGGACCTTGCAAGCTTGTCTTCAAGTATTATTTCCCATGATGGAGGTATAATTTCCAGTATTCTTTTCGCTATTCTTATGCATGAATGGCAATTAATTCTTGCAATAATACCTATTTTCATTTATACACCAATAATCTCATCTATTCGTTTGCGTTTAATTAATTTTATGCTTGTATTTCAAATCAGTAAAATGATTAATCCACTGTCCTATGGTCCCAATAATCATGAATATGCATATAATAGTATATTTTCAATGGCAATGAATTTATATGTTAATATAATGATGTTTTATGACAAAAATCTCTGATTCGGTAAAAGTAATAGTAAGTAATAATCTTATTTATTCTATGGTCATTTCCAGCGGATTATGCAATTATACCAAGGTAGCTGAAAATATAAGGGATAAAGTTGAGACTATGACCGGCAAAACAGTAAAATTCAATACTATTGTAAAGGTACTCGCCAACATGAAAACAGAAAAACCTGAATATACAGATGATCTGGGAATACTGAAAAAATCATCTCTTACTATAGAATATGAGTACAGCATTCTTTATTTTGATGATATAAAAAAAATACCGGATAATACCATTCTGGTTATGAAAGAATCAAATATTTATATATGCATAGCAAATACCGGAAATCAGCAGAGCAAGATAGCCCTGATCAAAATCATCCTCCCCAAGGAGTCATCATTCACACCTGGACTTACACTTTTAATTACCGATTACCTCATGACATACGGGATAAAATTCACTAATATTTACAGGTTAAACACTGAAATCTGGATAGTTATAGATAATTCTAATGCAGGAAAGGCACTGTACCATCTTAGCAATCTTCTGCACGAAAATTAAAAGTCATATCCATTCATTATTATCTAAAGTTTTCCAGTATTATGAATTTTTTTATTTCTCTGTGAATAATGTATTTATAGGGAGTTGCAATACTTATGAGGTATTAAATGATAGATATAACAATACTTCAATATATTCTGGCTATCGTTTCCGGGGTCGCTGTTGGTTTCAGCTTAGGGCTTATAGGCGGTGGCGGTTCTATACTCGCTGTTCCTTTATTCATTTATTTTGTTGGGATAAACCACCCACATCTAGCCATAGGAACAACGGCTCTTGCTGTAGGTATTACAGCTTATATAAATTTTATGCAGCATCTTAAAAAGAAAAATGCAAATATAAAGCTAGGCGGTGTATTCGCACTTGTGGGCATTATAGGTGTACTAATAGGTTCTACCCTAGGTCTTATCATAAAAGGCGGGGAACTTCTATTCTTTTTTTCCATGCTAATGATAGTGATAGGAGTTTATATGTACATAAGCAAGTGCAGGGCGGTACCGGATGAAGATTGCAAAGAAAGGGCAAAAATGACAAAATACGATAAAGTTTCAGCATATTCTTTGATTGTTGGATTTGCCTCTGGATTTTTTGGAATCGGCGGAGGCTTTTTAATCGTTCCTGGATTATTAGCATCTTCAAAAGTGAAAATAAGTATGGCTATCGGCACATCACTTCTAGCTGTGGGCACTTTCGGTGTTGTTACAGCAATAAGATATGCCATGGTTGCTCCAGGACTACAGTATATAAATAGTGGAATAATCGGGGATGTACTCGTTCTTGTTGCAATAGTTTATGTTATTGGGGGAATATTCGGGGGTTTTCTTGGCACAAGACTATCCGTAAATTTGGGAGGAAGAAAGGGAGATTTAAGAAAAGTATTTTCAATAATCATTATCCTTGTGGGAATATACGTGGCATACGAATCGTTCCCCGCGCTACTTCACATTTTCTTTCTACTAGGATACTGAATATTACATATTATCATTTTATTGACATACTATTAATTCCTGATTTAATGTTTCTTTTAAAATTCAGGAGGCAGAGCAGTTTATGAAAAATCATGCCACTAGCGGGTTCTGATAATATTTCAAAAATTAATTATTTATTGAATTTATATTATCTGATTCCCGAAATTAATCCACACAGTAAACTCAGTGGCTTTCTTTCTGGTATATTGATTTGTAAAACCTAACACCTTTTTAAATTAAAATTATGCTGGTGCTAGTAGAATTCTAAATACATATTTTTATAGAAATATAACACTCAGCATAATACTTTCCATTGAATAATAATCATGATTATATATATTTATTTGAGATGATAATTAAAATGTATTAAAATCTTAATCCGAAAGGCTTTCCGTGAGTATTATAAATCTTTCAGGCAATCTCTTGAGAGCATATTTCAAAGTATCAACTGCACTTAATGATCCGTCTGTTTCAAATTTAAAAATGTATTTGCTTTCATCCTCCTCAACTACCACACCATCACGTTCCATTAGCTGAGATAAATAACTGCAGGGTACATCATCTGTAAAAACTATAGTATTCTCGTTTTCACTTACTACTGATTTAGGGCATGTTTCTTTGTAGAATTCCCAGTTTTCCATCACGCCTTTATTGACATGGAAATTTCTGTGGTATTTATACGATACTCCTGAGGTCACCTGCCATTTGGCATGTTCTGCACCTCTGCCCAGTATGGCTTCACACGTTACCAGAACTGCCTGACTTTTTTTGAGTTCAATAATAGGTATTAGAGGGTCAGTTGTTTTAAGGTCGGGATTATTAACAGGGATTATATCTGATGAATACACTGTGCCTGGGCCCAGTTTGTTTATAGAATAGGTTGCGGTACATAAATCGCATCCTTTCCCCTCGCAGGTGCATTGATCTCTAAAATTTAATGATAAATCGGTTTTTAATGGAATTAATCCTAGCCTCGAAGCCAGTACCTCATCAAATAGGGGAAGTGAAGAATCATATACATTTCCATCAGCATCTCGGATTTCCCCATGATGAAAAATAACATTTTCTATGGCAAGCTTAGGAATATCGTTAATCAGAGTACGCCTAATTGAATTAGCCATACCAGGAGTAATCCCGTCTACTGAAAATCTTATAAAATTATCCTTCAATTCAACAATTTTGAGCATGATTAAACTCTCCTTCCTCTCTTCCCGCCTTTCTTCTTGGTACCATCATGAGGAGTTGGTGTTACCTCCTCTATTCTGAGTATTTTGAATCCTGCCCTGGAAAGTGTTCTTATTGCAGACTGAGCACCCGGGCCCGGTATTCTGGACATGCTGCCACCTGGTGCTCTTACCCTTATTATGAGGTCAGTAATTTCCTTCTCCCTGAGTTTTTCCGTGATTATATCCGAAGCTTTCATTGCTGCATACGGGCTGGACTCCTCCCTGTCGTTTTTCACAACCATCCCACCTGTTGATTTAGCGATTGTTTCGGAGCCTGTCTGGTCTGTAATAAGTATTATTGTATTATTTTGTGATGCGTATATGTGCGCTATTCCTATCTTATTCATTGTGCTTCACCATCGGTTTTCTTTTTATCGCCTTCTACATCTTCACTTTCCTTCATTCCTGCGAGCACAAGTCGGATCGGATGCTTTTCATCTGAAAACGGAGATTTCTCGTTGTAGGTTATTGTATCTTCCACACCCTTTTGCACTTCAAGGCTTGGTACTGTAACAACATGATCTCCCACCTTTATATGACCATGGGTTATAAGCTGCCTGGCTTGTTTCATGGTTGTTGCCATGTTGAGCTGATAAACAAGAGTTTGAAGCCTTCTATCAAGTATATTTTCAATTGTAAGGGCAAGAATATCATCCAGAGTTGCTCCCTCGCTTAGAAGGCTCAGCCTGTCAAGCTTTTTCAATAATAACTGGAACTGTTTTTCCGCCACTGGATCATTATATCTCACCTTTGCCTGGAGGGTTCTTGCCTGGGCCCTGTAAGATGATAATACTGCCTGTGCCTTCCACAGCTCTCTCTTGTTTTTCAATCCATATTTAATTACAATCTGCTTCTCATAATCTATTCTCTCCTTCTCCCAGGGGTGTCTCGGAGTAGAATATCTTTTCCTTTGAAATTTTTGGTCTCCCATTACATCACCTTATTTTTTCTGTTCCTGTTTCTTTCTTATAACTCCCATTGATAATCCGTGTCTTCCATTGGAACGTGTTTTCTGCCCCCTTACCTTGTGCCCCTGTTCGTGTCTCAATCCACGGTATGATCTCATTTTTTTCATAAGGTTTATATCATCACTAATTTGTAAATTCAAATCATTTGAAAGAAGATTCAAATCCTTTCCGGTTGCAATATCCTTCCGGTGATTCAAAAGCCAGACCGGCATGCTTTCATATTCTTTGTTTTCTACATATTTCCTTATTTCCAGAACTTCGTCCTCGCTGAGCTCCCCAATCTGCCTGTTTTTGTCAAGGTTGAATTTCTTAATAAGTATTGTTGCCAGTCTATCGCCTATCCCATTAACATCCGCCAGTGCCAGATTGAGTTTCCTCTCTCCCTTTATATCTTTATTCGCTATTCGAACGATATACTGAAAATTTTCATCATTTTTCTTATTATCAGCCATATTACCATCCTATTAATTGTAAGTTATTCCCTATTATTTAACTATATATATCCTTTACCATTATATTATAACGCCAGTGCAATCCCCTGTAGCACCTTATACTATTTTTGCCAGCTGCGCATGTGGTACCCCTTCGATTCTTATTATATTCTCCCTGTCTATATAATTTGCCTCTATTGCAGCATTTACCACACGCTCTCCAACAAGATTTGCTATTGTGCATATGCCCAGTGATGAGACCAGGGTATCCTCAGAGACCTTCATCGCTCCATAAAAGTCCTGTTTTACCTCAAGATGGAGTTTTCCCTCTCTGAGATGCTTGTTTATCAATTCACTATCCGCGGCAGCCAGAAGCACCTCACCGTTAATATTCAGTATTTTCATATTTATATTATTCAAATCAAATCCACCTTTTTATTTTGTGGTTCAAAAATAAAGCCATCTGCCTTTAGCCTGGCTAGATCGGTTTCTGCCCTCTCCCTGCTTATTCCCTTAAGCTTGAGCATTTCTATTACAGTTTCTATATCCGGTGCCTTTTTCTGTTCACCTGAGTTCTCTTTTGCCTCTTTGATTGCCGAAAGCACAATTTCAAGTTCTGTTCTCTGTTTTGTACTTATTCCCGTGTTCAGTATATCTATATCTACCTGCCCGTTCATTGCAGAAACATCTTTAAGATAATAATCAACAACGCCCTTTGCAAGCAGGGCATCCTCTACTGTAATTATTGGGGAAAGCCTTGCTCTTGCTGACGCTTCTGCGAGCCTGATTGTAGACTCAAGCTGCCTGGCAGTAATTGGAACCGAATCAATTCCACTTGCCCTGGTCTTTACATACTCGTCCTTGAGTATACGAATAGCATCATCACTTAACCGGGGGAATACACGATTTTTTGCATATGAGACATACTTTCTTATGAGGTCCTTATCAAGTTCTGCTATGAAATTCTCTTCATCTGGAATACTTATATCTACATTACTGTTTTCCATGCTCCTGTAAATCTCTCCCAAGCGATTTGTTTTGAGCACATGCTCTGCCAATTTATCATCAATTTCACGATTCGGTGTATCTATAAGTTTAAAAATAATATCAAATCTGGAAAGCAGTGGTGGCGGAAACTCTGTTTGCTCGGCAATTGTTTTCATTGGGTCATATCTTCCGAACCTGGGATTGGCTGCGGCAAGTATGGAGCATCTGGATTTTAACGTTGCCATAATTCCTGCCTTGGATATCGTTACAGACTGCTGTTCCATGGCTTCATGCATCGAAGCAGTATCGTTCTTATCCATTTTATCCAGTTCATCTATGGCTGCGAATCCGTTATCGGCAAGCACAAGTGCACCTGCTTCCAATGTCCATCTACCCTCGCCGAAATCATCCCTTACAGCCGCTGCGGTAAGTCCGGCGGCACTGGAACCCTTCCCGAATGCAAAAACGCTTCTTGGTGATATGTATGTCATATATCGTAAAAGCTGGGATTTGGCTGTTCCTGGGTCTCCGATCATGAGTATATGAATATCGCCCCTGATATGGGTCCCATCCTTCATAATCTTCCTCACCCCACCGAACAGCTGAAGTACAAGAGATTTTTTAATCACATCAAGTCCATATATGGATGGAGCTATGGATTTTGCTAGTTTGTCTATTATATTCGGCTCCTTTGCAAGTTCCTTGATTTTCTTCTCGTCGTCATCATTAATTTTTATTTCCTCAAAATCTCTGGTTTCCTTCCTGAAATTATTTACATTAAGATAAATACTATATTCTGTCAGCATTGTATTGCCTATGTGTTTTTCATCCGCCTTGAGTATTCCGTAAACCGTTACTCTGTCACCCGGATATATCTTTCCGGTTATGTCATCCTCAATTATCAAGGTAATTCTCTGTGGCTGGGAGGTTCCATCTATACTGTCTGGATTTTCCTGGATCTCCAGTTTTTGTGTATCCACGAATTCGGATTCCTCCGGTATGAGCTTTAATTTTCCTTTGTTCCATCCACATGCCTGGCAAGCTGTTGGCTCAAAGAGTTTCTGTATGTCCTCTGGTACTATAGTCAATTCTCCACAGGCAGGGCACTTGAATGCAGCATTCTGAAGTCTTGGTAAAACTTCGGTATTTTTTCTAATTATGCCATTTATGGATATATACGAATTCACATTAGTACTCCGAACATTTCTTATTTCGTATTTTATGCCACTTATATCTGGAACATTTATAAGTCTAATATTCAGTCGGCGAACCTTGTTATTTGTTATGCCAAGTGTTTCTTTTATATAAAATTCTCCAATTGTTAGATAATAATATGGATCCATCATTAAAGCCTCAACAAATTCAGAGCTATAGCCTGTCAAATCACTGTAAGAAATATAAAGGGATTTTACATCAGGGTAATCACTCCTGAGTTTATTTATCTGGTCATTGTAATCATATTGGTCGAAAAATCCAATCCACTGACGCTTTATATCATCAGCTTCTATATCCTGGCTAATCATGGGTATTAATTATATGTTAGGAGTATTTAACTCTTTATTTCTATGAAAATTCAAAAATAATTTATATTCACTTATGATTAACCTTTAACGCCGTCGTAGCTCAGCCTGGTAGAGCGCGTGCTTGGTAAGCACGAGGTCGCGGGACCGAATCCCGTCGGCGGCTCTTTTAAAAATAATCTCAGTATCCCTTTCTTGACGCGCTGAACTTTATGTAATCTATCGTTGCATCTATAATCCTGCTTTTTACCATTGCCGGCCTTGTCCATTTGAAAAGTGATGGCTCAAGATAGCAGGAAAGTGCGCATTTGTTGCATGATCTGTATGGTTCCCAGTCGAAGCTGTTCCACATCTTCTTGATATCCATATTCCATATATAATCAGACCCTGAATATTCATTAATTATATAGCAGGGTGTTATCACTCTACCCTCTGGGTCTATGTTAATTGTTAGCCAGGGTCTGCATTCCCATTTTGTACCATAAAACCAGGAATTCTTTATGGATTCAAAGTACTGAACAGTATTCATAATAGGCCCATCATTTCTCTTGCTATCAATAAGCATGTTCAGAACAGAAAGGAGTTTATTCTTCTCGGGTGATATCTTCTCTGCTGTGGAGTAATCATATTCAATCTGGAAGTTTATGGGAACATCCAGATCGTTTCCTATATCAAGTATATCATGTACTGTATCTATATTTTCCCTGGTTATGGTAGAGCTCATAGCCACAGGAACGGAATGCTTTGATGCGTTGATTCCCCTGATCGCATGCTCGAATGATCCGCTCATACCTCTCATAGAATCATGTACTTCCTTATTGCCATCAATAGAAACAAAGAGAAAATCAAGCGAATTTGAAATATCCCTTATTTTTTTCTCCAGTCTCCATCCATTTGTTACCATTGATGTGTGAAATCTTTTATGGCTTTCTCTCAGTATATGGGGCGTATCATTCCTTAACAGTGGTTCACCACCTTCAAATCCCAGATATGATACCCCCGCCTCCTCCAGTTTTTTCATCATCGCGATTTCCTGATCCATGGATAATAGCTTACTGTCTGGTCTTCTCCAGAAAGGGCACATCTTGCATCTTAAATTGCACTCATACAGCAGCTTATGCCCCGCTATGGTGGGTAATTTTTTATTTTTTACCCTTGATATATTCCTTTTTATCGACCTTAAAACCACAGCATTATATATGGACACCAGAACACCTTATAAATACTAGCCAATAAAATTATTTAATCCTTTGCATTTTATCATATTTAAAATTTTTATTAATTAATATAATAGTCAGCTTAATTTGATGAATTCGATAGTTTAAATATGGGCAAATGGAGAACGTGTAGAAGTCTGACTGATTGACATTTTTTGATTTAGGATCAGAACCATAGAGAAAATATAGAGATTGGCTTTAGTCATCAAAATCAAGGCATTGACATATAATACCGTCTGGGAATCTTTTATGCACCAATCTCTATAAATCACACGATAGTCGTATTATATCCTGATCTCAAAAGGCAATTAAAGTGATTCAAAAATAAATTAATTTTCCTTATATTCGGTTATGGCAATACACCCAAGATCTGCACCGTTTTCCAGCGCCTTTAATATCTTAATTGGGCGTTTCATGGATTTCATTTCCTCATTCACAGCAAGTCTCAATGGTTTGAATAGGCCATCGCCTTCTTTAGAAATCCCACCACCTATAATTATTGCCTCGGGGTCCAGGGCATTTATTATATTTACAAGACCAACAGCAAGGTAATATATAGTTTCCTCAACTATTAACTGTGCAAACATATCCCCTGAAGCCTTTGCAGCGAATATTTCCTTTGCATCTATATCTGCCGGATTCATATCTGAAAATATTGTGGAGTTTTTTATTGCGCTTATATTTTCCACCACCCTCCTTGTTATTCCCCTTCCTCCAGCTAGTGCCTCCAGGCATCCTCTTCTTCCACACCCACAGAGAGGGCCATTTGGCAGTATGACCATATGTCCGAACTCTCCGGCCATTCCATGTGCTCCTCTATATAATCTATTATCAATAAAAATTCCACCACCAATGCCAGTGCTAATAGTAAGATAAACAAAATTTGAATAATTTTTTCCTGATCCATAAAGTTTTTCAGCTATGGTGGAAGCTATGGCATCATTCTGAAGATATACAGGGACATTAAAATGGTTTTTTAATTCCCCGGTAATGTTATAATTTTTTAATCCAATTATATTCGGTGACGATATTATCGTACCATTTTCGGAATCTACCGGTCCTGCAAATATTATACCTATTTTAGAAATTTTATCTATATTTTTCTTCTCCATAAGATCCTCCCCCATGGAAATTAACTGGCCGGTTATTCCAGATTTGCCATATTCTCTCACAGTCCTGCGTACAATTTTTCCTATGATTTCACCATTTTCATTTCCTATAACAGCTGAAATTTTGGTTCCACCTACATCATATCCCATTATGTACATTATAGCTATATTTACGGAATAGATATAAAGATAGTCCAGATATTTTACTTTGTAATTTTATATTTTCTTGACAATTAGCATAAGTCCTCTGCGTTCTATAATTACAACACGATCTTTTTTTGTAACAGGAACACCTATGTTAAGCGCTCTCCACTGCACACCTTCTACCGCTACGAATCCCTTTCTATTACTACCCATATCCGTTTTAACCTCTGCATTGTGGCCTATTAATGATTCAATACCTGTGTAATGATCATGTACCTGTGATTTTAATATTCTACTTATATATATAATCATGAGGATTCCTATCAGTAAAATTGCAATGGACGTCAGTTCAAATCCTTCTCCATAGGGATTGGGTGAATATCCCGGATTGGAATTTCCGTAGGAAGACCCGAGATAATAGACGCCGGCAATTCCAGCTATTAAACCAAGCAACATGGCCACTCCGTGATTTGTTTTGAATTCAATAAATATGAGCACTCCGGCAATAAAGAGTAAAATGAGCCCAAGTACTGAAGCGTCAATGAGTGCAGCACCTATAAGACCAAGAATAATCATTGCAACACCTATAACTGAAAGAACTATTGTGCCATGGTAAAGATCGAAAAAAATAGCTATTATGCCAACAAGTATAAGCAGTCCCGCAGTAAACGGGCTTCCAAAGAATCCAATAAGATCGTCATATAAACCTTCATTTTTATAATGAATGCTACTGGAACTGAGATTAAGCTTTGAAATGAGCCCGGATAATGATGATGAATGACCGTTGGCAACGTTATCCGTAATTGCAATAGCTGAATTATAATTAATATTGCCACTGACCATTTCACCTGCATATGTACCGTTCCTGCCATGTGAGGATGCAATATTGTACATTACTGAACTCATATCATTTATATCTGCTGTTTCCATGGGCCCGGAAGCACCTATAATATATGGTTTTGCCGCACCTATGAACGTGCCGGAAGCCATATAGACATCATCCGTATCCATTGCAATATATGCCGCGGCATGCGTGGCGGATGCATCTGAACCAATATACGCATAAACATTTATTCCGGAATTCTCGGTAGAATTTATATATTTATCAATTGTCAGTGCACTGTTTAGCATGCCAGAATCTGAATTTATATTAATTATAACTGCAGCCACAGATGAATTGCTCAACCCTGAAAGATCAGATTTCATCATGCTGTAGGTGCCAGGGTCCACTGGTCCTGTTAAGTTTATAACCAGAATCTCCCTGCTGCTCAGTTCTCCATGCTGTACATCATCAAAACTGTTTTGGCATATGGGGGAAACAATGAGTATAAATGTTAACATAATCAAGAGCAACAGAATAATTCTGGTTTTTCTCATCAATTGTAAAATAAAAATGAATTATTATAGTTTCCTAAAAAAAACTTAAAGAATTTAATAATAGATAAATATACCATAAGAATGAGAACTTATATTGCTGATACAGAAAAATTTGAGGA
>JAKAYM010000189.1 GCA_021826795.1 Thermoplasmata archaeon | reverse complement strand
GTTTCCGCAATATCCTCCCTGGCCGCTGTTCCAGCTCTAATACTATGGGGAAATTTATCAGATAGGATAAGAAGAAGAAAAGTATTCATAATTATCGGATTCATGGGCTCATTTCTTTCCCTGCTTCTTGTTCTTTTCGTTCATGATATGCCATCCTATATATCCATGCTTATAATGTTTCAAATACTGGCAATGGCCAGTGTTCCAGTTTCAACATTGCTTATACTTGAAAATTCAGAACAATCAGCATGGCCGAAGATAATGGGAAAATTCAATAGTTACAGCGCCGTGGGTACCGTGATAGGACTGGGGGTAGGAGTTCTTATCCTAACATTATTCAGCGGCATCGGATATATGCTGATACCATATCTTTACGTGATAGCAGCCTGGTTTTATCTATTTGCCGGTATTATTTCCATTATAGTTTTGAAAGAGCCAAAAATGGAGATAAAAAGGGAAAAAATAGGCTATCTATTTGCCCTGCATATCATAGAAAGGGTAAGGTATTTTCCAACGCATCTGATACATATACCTGGAAAGGAAAATAAAATAAAAATACCCTATCATCTTAGACTTTATCTGATTACAACATTAATTTTGATGATGGGGTTCCAGTTATTTTTTATTCCATATCCGGTGTTTGTTATAAAAAGGATGAACGCCAGTGAAAATGACATATATATTATGTACTTGCTGAACAGTCTTTTCTCTGCAGCCACGTTTATTCCTGCGGGAAAGTATATAAATTATATGGGTTCTAATAGAATGCTTTCTATTTCTACTTCAATAAGGGTTGTACTATTTCTGTCAATGGGTATTATATCATTTTTTGTTTTTGATGCTGTGGGATATCTTCTATTTTTTATACTGATGTATGGTATATTCGGAGGAATATGGAGCTTTATAGGAATCAGCGAAGTAACAAGCATTTCAAATATGGCAACTCAGACAATAAGAGGAAAAGTTATAGGTTATTACAATTCACTCAACGGTGTTGGGCAGATAATAGGTGCGGGTCTTTCTGGCTTCATTGCCTATGATATAGGTTATTCATTTGATTTTATACTTTCAGCAGTTATCGTACTTGCTGGCTTGATGATTATCATTTATTCCAAACCACCTGACATACAGTATTCCAGGAAAACCATAAAGGCTCAGTCCTGAATCCTTTTGATAAACAGATGGAAAAGATTTCTGAAACCATCATTCCAAGTTTTCAACTTAGGTTTGCTTATCCTTATACCATATTTAATCGGCACTTCTATGAGTTTTCCAAGCCTTACCGCATCTATTTTTATATCCTCCGAGAATGACATCCCATAGCTGAGATTCCTCATTTTTCCATAGAATTCCCTGTAAAAAATCCACATACCGCTCTGTGAGTCGTTCAGATTTATCTTGAATAGGAGTCTCATTGTAAAATTCAGTACACTATTTCCTATATAATGGAGTGATGTATAATTATGCTGTGTTCTAAGTGTCATCCTGTCACACGATATAAAATCTACACCATCCATCTGGATAACATCCAGTAAAGGCCTTACAATGTCAGTAGGATATGTATTATCACCATCCATGCACACTATTAAATCTCCTTTTGCATGCTCCAATCCTGTTTTATAAGCCCTTCCGTATCCCTTCCTGCTTTCATTTATTACAACGGCACCCTTCTTTTCGGCTATTTCCCTCGTCCGGTCAGTAGAGTCTGTATCAACCACGATTATTTCTATGCCATTTACAGCCTGCATGAGACCATCTATCACTGTTCCTATTGTGCCCTCTTCATTAATTGTGGGAATAACCGCGGTGACATTCATTGATGGTTAATGTCACTACATATTAATTATTTTTTAGTATCTAAGTTTACTATTAAACATATTTTTGTATGTTTTCCATTCATGCCGGACTATACTATCTATATTTATGTTATTTTTAATAGCGTTTTCAACAAAATTTATCGTTCTGGGATCTGATGGATAACCAGAACCGAAATTCCCGAATTTATCGTGAAGTTTCTCTACTTCTCTGTCCCTGATAACCTTTGCTACGATCGAAGCTGCAGAAACCTGGGCATAAGTATCATCTGCATGGTGTTTGCATATGACCTCCCTCCCGGAGACTGCCCGTAATTTATTCTCAAGTCTCGCCTCGTTAACATCAAAACTATCTACATATACTCTAAGTCTTTCAGGCAAAAAAGAGATAAGTTGAAGGGCATATGTCTCCTCCATAATATTCAATTTTTTATCCCTAACATATGTGTCTATTTCGCCCGGACTAATTATTATGTGTTTCTGCCGGAAACATGCCAGCTCCGCATAAATAAATTCACGCCGCCGGGGGCTCAATTTTTTTGAATCCGCGACTCCAATGCGTTTTAATTCATTGCTGTCACCGCAAACAATTGCCATTACCATGGGGCCTATTAATGGTCCTCTCCCTGCTTCATCTATTCCACATTCTTCCATTAGAATGGAATCCATATTGTGATTAAAACAGTTTGTATGCTTACTCTAAGGTTAATATTCTTTTAAACTTTGATATTATAATGTATTTAATCACAATATCTAAATACACCATTGAAGTTTTAAGGCAAATAAAATGAATAAGTACATATTGAAAAATGGTGAAATAGAGATTACAAATGAATTTTCTGAGGGGCATATGGATGAGTTTCTCATGGGTGCCAATGAGATAGAATTAGGTTTTCGACTAATGGCCCACAGCTTTCCATATCCTTACACAAAGGAGGATGCGCTCGCGTTCATCACTAAGAACAGGGAATCAGGAAAAGAAATATTTGAGATAGATTTCTACATTATGTACCGAAATGAATTTGCGGGTGTTATTGGACTGTCTGACATTGATCATGAAAATTCCAGAGCACATATCGGATACTGGATTGCCAAAAATAACAGGAATAAGGGCATAGGTGGAAAAGCACTGGAACTAGCTATTCAATTTGCAAGGAAAACACTAAAATTAAATAGCCTATACACAAATGTATTAACATCAAATATACCATCAATAATTATACTCACAAGAAATGGATTTACAATGGACGGTATCTCCAGGTACTGTTTTAGATATGAAAATAAGTTCTTTTCTGCTTTTATTTTTTCTTTACTGCTGTAATATTTAGTGGTTCTACTAAATTTATGAAAAACCCTGTTATTACTGGTAATCTAAAAAATCGCTATTTAAAAATAATTCTATTTATGGCAATATTTATAAACAATAATTCTATAAGTGCTTTCATATGACGAAATACGTTTTAGTTTCGGACTCTACCTTGAGTTACGACTACAGAAATTT
>JAKAYM010000188.1 GCA_021826795.1 Thermoplasmata archaeon | reverse complement strand
CTATAATCTATTTCTACGTTAAACACTGAAGTCTGCCCAACCCCATCTTGGGCAACCACCTTAAATGAATTCTCTCCTGTGTTTAATTCAAAGCTGTTCAAATAAAATTCATAATGCCCAATCCCATCTGAATAGACTGAATTGTCAGGGTAATACTCATTTCCATTGATGTAAAACGTAACATCATAGTGACCATATCCGGAAACATTCTGTAACCACGTTCCTCCAGTAACATTATACCAGAAATCTACACACTGGCTACCGGACATGGAAGTGACATAAGGGCCATAACTCCATAATGTAAATCTTGGATTTACCTGTATATCCTGGTGATATATAGATATCTGATTCTCTGAATCCTTTACCTCAAGGGAGACATTATACACTCCGGGAGTGTTAAATTGGAAACTAGAATTTTCATTATTCGAGAATAAATTACCATTTTCATACCAAGAATAAGAGTAAGGCCCAACGCCGGTTTGCCCAAAGTATGAATAGATAGACCCATTGAATATATCAGTCATTCCACTATCCACCTGTGCATATTTGTCAGAGTAAGATGCCGATAAATTAGAGGCAAGAGAGGATGTCATGCAGGTAGAGTTTACAGCTCCATATTCATCTATAGCACATGCCTTAACAGTATAGCCAAAATAAGAATCTCCAAAGGTAAAAGAGACATCCTTGCCGAATAAAGTATGAGTACGTAGTCCGGTTATATCCCATTTTATTGTATATGGGCCATATCCGCCAGATACATCAGCAGAATATGTTCCAGTATATCCATCTGTTACCTCACTGGGCCCTGTAATTGTAATACTCATAGGAGAATAAGCTTTTACCTCCACCCAGCTGTTAAATGTTTTTTTTACGGAACCATGAACAATGGTAGTCGAAAGAGTATAATTCCCTGGGGATGAAAATGTACCAGGAGGGATACATAAACTCGTATTTTGATACCCCTTAAACTCTAATGATTGGTTGAATAAAAGTTTACCATGCAGGCTCACATTAAAGTATTCCATAGAATGGTAATTGGAATATGAGGAGACATTGTAAAAAACAGGCTTATCTGATCCAACCTGTGTGTAGCGGCTACTCTCAGATATATCAGCATGGGCCTGCACAGCTGGGGGAAGGACTACATATACAAATAATCCGGTCACTGCCATGGCAACAACCAGGACAGCTACGGCGGCAGCCATGGGTTTCTTGCTCTGGAACTCTTTCTTTAATCCACCAAGTAAGATGAATATTATGCCAGAGGCAATTAAGGCCACTCCCCAGGCAATCATTATTCTTGCAAGGATATAATCAAAAACGAAGGCATGTTCATGACCTAAATATAATAGAATATTAAACCCTGAGACATTGATATACAGAAGAAAACCAAGAACTAATGAAACAACCCCTAAAATTAATAATATTGCACCTAAAATTATTTTATTCTTGTATATCATAATTTCGCCCCGCACTCCATGCAATACTTAGCATTTTCCGGATTTTCAAAATGACATGCGGAACATACAACCGTTTTATTATCTGCTTTATCTTCGGTAAAAGTAAGCGGCATCTTGTTGTCTAGTTTATTAATTAAATTTTTCATGCTGTAATTAAAATCCAGAGGATTCACTCCAGCCAGTACGTTTATTAAGTATTGTATATATATTCGCATAAAGTATAATTCTCTAAATAGTTCATCAAATTTAAATTGAATGTTTTTAGGTTCAACAATCTTGCCATCCTTAAAATCCGCATACAAACCTTGCCCGCGTGTCTTGCTAAAATCATGGATATTTACTCCGGCTAAACTAGAAATACCCTCATCTGTTATTTCCATCGGATTTTCAAATGTTTTTGGCAAATGTTTGCTATAATTTTGTGCGAGTTTATTAACCGGTTGTGTAAACAGGTTCTTGTTATTCAAATATATTTGTTGAGCAATTTTTATTAGAGAACCTATGCTATCAAGCCTTTCCCCATGGGCTCGGTTTTTAAAATTGTTGATTTTAAATTCATCAATGGATTTAATAAGATCAGGATCAGTTATACTGTTTAAAATCTTATCTATGTTTAAGGATTTGTTTATAAGGTCTGTATCTATATGATTTATCGTCATTATATAGTCAATCAATGAGAATGCTTTTTCAAGTTCTTCTATCGATAATTCAATAAGGGCAGCCTTTGACGGGTCACTTGTCTTTAATGCATCATTATAAAGCCTGTCCGCATTATTAACGTATTTTTGTACATTTTCCAGTGTAGCATATTCTCTCTTGTCACCATTTTTATTGTTATCGTTCATTCCAGCTTCGCCCCGCATTCCATGCAAAACTTTGCATTTTCCGGATTTTCATAGCCGCACACCTGGCATATTTTTACTCTGCCCTTGTACTGGGTCATCATCTTCTGGACCTGAGGATATCCCCAGGCTTCCTTGACATGCCAGCACTCGTATGAATCATCCTGTTCGCACCATAATCTGAAGATTCCGTTGCCGTTTTGCTTCACGTATATATTGAAAATCCTTGACCGTTTGCCGGGTACCGCTTCCTCAACGGTTATGTGGTTGTCGAGCACATTGAAATGAAATAAAAATTTGAGGTATTTTGAATTCTCCCGCTCCTCAGGGGTTAGTGCTACATTGATTTCTTCCCCATCAATGTGGATAACACCCTCGGCTTCCTGGTCTATTGGCGTTTCGGACACTTCCTGAGCCTCTTTAAGCCTAAGAGCTATTTCTCTACCTTTGTCTGTTAAGGTAACAATATATTTTCGTTTATCTTCCCTATATTCATTTTTAGTAATGTAACCTCCAGTCTGTAACTCTAATATATTATATCTCAAAACATCATAACTGGAAATTATACTTTTTAATTCTGTCATCATTTTAGGGCCTGATAATAAGAATTGCAATATTTTGCCTTTTTTAGTACCTAGAAAACTATCATTCATTCAATCCATATTAATCATAAGTAATGAATAAAAATTTCTATTATTATTAATTCCATATATGGAATAAAGAGAAAATTAATATATTAAAACGTATTATTCCATATATGGAAATAGTAATTAATCAGAAATTAATTCAAAAAGTAGAACAGAACGGGAGAATAACTTTCCCAGTGGACCTCCGAGAAAGATTTGCTATTGGAAAAGGTGATTATGTTGAAGTTACAGTCAACAAGATAATCAGATATGAGGAGGTGCACGCATGATAGAAATGTCAAGAGTGCCTGCAAAAGCCGAAAGTGTCATGGAGTGCAGCCTCTGTGAATCAAGGATAAAATCCTGTGATTCATGCGGCAGGGAGTTCG
>JAKAYM010000187.1 GCA_021826795.1 Thermoplasmata archaeon | reverse complement strand
CTGATATTCTTTGCTTTCACTGGATTTTCCAGAATTACAACTGTTGGGGATGAGGTGAAAAATCCCGAAAAAAATATACCTAAAGCCATTATTATTTCCATAATTATTTCATCCGCACTGTATGCAACAGTGGCAGTAGTGGCGATTGGATTGATACCTTCATCAAGCCTCGCATCGGCAGCCGCACCCCTGTCGGCTGCAATTAAAGTTTTACACAATCCATACCTGATTGTTATTATAGCAGTTGGTGGCATCACAGCAACTGCAGGTGTTGTTTTGACCGGAATACTGGGAACCAGCAGAGTTCTATTTGCAATGGGAAGGGATCGGGAAATACCTGAACGCTTCGGTAAGATAGATAAATTCGGAACTCCACTATACTCTATCCTCCTTTCCATGACAATAAGCCTATTATTCGTTTATTTCGTCGGATTTTCCACAATTATCGAGGCATCCAATGTTTCTGTATTGATAGCATATTCAATAATTGATTTTTCTGCCATAATTCTCTGGAAAAAGGTTAAGAAAGATAATCCTGCCCATCTCAGGGAGCAGAAATACTTTTTTATAATACCACTACTTGGAATTATAACAATATTCATTACGATAGGATATCTGGGATTACATGCTATAGAAATCAGTCTTTCCGTTCTGGTAATTGTAACAGTTATTTATGAATTAAAACATATTCTTGAATCAAAGAATGTCATTAAATCAGCTAGGAAGGTAATACCTCATATAAGTGCAGTAAGAGAATTCGGCAAAACTAGATATAAAATTAAAAAAGAGGATAACAGTACGGCTTTGAATAATCATGATAACTAATCATGAGCTACATCTTGCCAGGGCAATGAAGCTTCCTGATTCATCGACTATGCTCGCCATAACATACGGAATTATATTTATCTTCCAGAATATCGACATTCATCTCCACAGGCTTGAATTCCATTAAACGCTCCATAGATACTTCTATATTAATAAGAGTTGAAGCCTTATATTCAAGTGCTTCTGTTATTTCTCTTATTATTGATTACAACAATAAATAATATAAATATTTGTATTCTGGCAATTCAACCACATCATATATTCGGTGGCTTTCTTTCTGGTATAGTGATTTGTAAAGAGAGAAATGTTAATAATTCATTTATTAATAACATATAGGTTTTTATGGAAAAGATAACATTTGAAAATGAAAAATGGAAAGTGCCAGACACTCCGACGATTCTTTACACAGATGGGGATGGTATAGGTCCCGAGATCATGGACGCAACAAGGAAAGTTGTCGATGCAGCATTTAAAAAAACATATAAAAACAAAAAAATAGAATGGAAGGAAATTCTTGTTGGGGATAAAGCCCTCAAAGAAAAAAATGATAGATTCCCGCAGGAATCACAGGACGCTATCAATGAATATCGCGTACTTTTAAAAGCTCCTCTGGGCACACCCATCGGAACGGGTTTCAAATCAATAAATGTGAGAATCAGGCTCATGCTTGACCTTTATTCCAACATAAGGCCCGTAAACTACATGAAAGGTCTGGAAAGTCCCTTAAAGCACCCGGAAAATGTAAACCTCACTATATTCAGGGAAAATACGGATGATCTTTATATGGGCATTGAATGGAAATATGACAGCCCTGAAGCTGCTGAGTTAAGAAAATTCCTTTTGGACAAGCTTCATGTCAATATAAGTAGCGATTCGGGAATAGGAATAAAACCTATGAGTAGGGCCAAAACCCAGAGAATAACTAGAGCAGCTGCAAAATTTGCTATAGAGAATAACAAAAAGAAAATAACCATAATGCATAAGGGGAATGTCATGAAGTATACCGAAGGTGCATTCAGGGAATGGGCATATGAAACACTGGAAAAGGAATTTGGAGATTATATTTCAAAGGATGATTCCAGTAAAATACTGGTAAATGATATGATAGCCGATAATATGTTCCAGCAGATTATAACCAGACCTGAAAACTATGAGGTTATAATCGCACCGAATATTGACGGCGATTATATATCGGATGCTGCAGGAGCAATGATAGGGAATATAGGTACCCTGGGAGGAGCAAATGTCGGCGACAATGGTGGAATGTTCGAAGCAGTCCACGGTACAGCACCGAAATATACAGGAATGAACGTAGCAGATCCACTTGGGCTCATAAGAGGGGCGCAACTCATGCTCAAGTACATGAACTGGCATGAAGCACATGATGTTATAGAAAGGGCCATAGGTACAGCAATAGAGACAAAAAAGGTAACACAGGATCTAGCAAAATTTTTCAATGTAAAACCTATGGGAACAAAGGAATTCGGAGAAAGTATGGTAACAATAATAGAAAATATGTGAGTATATCTGGTGTGAAATTCAGCGCTGGATAGCTTTATCTATTATTTTTTTCCATTTTTTCTATAGATTTCTCATAGTCTTTTAGTATCAGTAATTCAGCGAGTACAAGAAAGCCGGCTATAGCCATTACGGTTATAATATCATTGAGCACTATTCCTGTCCTAATATTCAGGTAGGATGTACTGACTCTGAGTGTAACAGTTATAACACCGAACGTGAATAAAACTCTTTTATGTTTCCATGTAAATTTATCATAATCATTCTGGCTCAGTATAGTCATTTATTTTATATTACCTGACCGTATAAAAATATCATTGTTTCATTGTCATAAGATATTTTTGGTATTTGATACTATTTTCCAATATAAAAATTTGAAAGTTTATCTCATTTTTTAATACAAATATTTAAATTAGCCTTTCAAATCTCCATAGTTATAATTGCTAATATACAAAATAATGCTAAAATTCATATTTTTGAGGATAAATATTATATATGCTTCCCTTATACTAATTTATGCAAGATGTAGATAATAAAGTTTTGGGAAAGAGGACCAAAACTGGAATGAGAAGAGGGATGAGTACTCACGAAGCAATTATGTTCGGAGTTGGCGGAGCCGTAGGATCAGGTATACTGTTCGCAGCAGCTGGCGGCACATCATATGCAGGCCCTGCTGTAATTATATCATGGATTCTTGCCGCCATATTCATAGTACTGGTAACATTGCCATTTGCCGAATATTCTGCAATGTTTCCCAGGTCAGGCATAAGTGCGAGAGTAGCCTACTATTCATACGGGGCATATGGCGGATTCATGTCAGGCTGGGGTTTGCTCATCTGGGCTGCCACCATACCTGCCATCGAGGCCGTTGCAGTATCAACATACGCTTCACTGTATTTTCCGTTTCTGTATAATGCAACAACTGGAGTTCTAACAATTGACGGCATACTGCTTGCTATTGTACTACTACTGGGATTCTTCGCAGATGGGAA
>JAKAYM010000029.1 GCA_021826795.1 Thermoplasmata archaeon | reverse complement strand
CAGGACACCGGATGGGAATAAATTTGTTCATACACTGAACAGCACTGCTATTGCAACGGAGAGAGTACTTGTTGCCATAATGGAAAATTACCAGCAGGAGAATGGCATCAAAGTACCGGATGTTCTTGTGCCATATACCGGATTCAGTCAGATAACAACGGAGGTAAAATAATGCCAAAAACTAAGTCAAATCTTGCTGTTAGAAGAGACCAAGTTTTGAAAATAGCATCTGAGGTGGTAGTAGGAGTAGTATTAGCCATTCTCTCAGGCTATGTGGCTGATTTGGTTATAAAAACATTCCTACCGCAATATAAATCGGATGAGGTATTCATAATAGAATCGGTACATGCTGTAATTATACTGATAGTGGGATTGTTAATAGTTGGGTCATTTATTAAGTATCTCAGGGAAGTATTAATAAAAACAAATCGTGGACTTTATGGAATTTCGCTCATTGTCAGAATAATTTTTTACGTAATAATACTAGCACTGGTAATGAGTGCGTTCCATGTTAGCGTCACAGGAATACTGGCCGGGAGTGCTATCGGCGGTGTGGTACTGGGTCTTGCTGTGCAGACAGTTGCCTCAAATGTTTTATCCAGTATATTTGCAACATCCTCTAATACCATAAAATTCGGGGAGGTAATATCTGTCAACTCATGGGTATGGAGCGTGGAAACCACAGGAAAGGTAATAGATGTTAAAACTCTGTTTTCAAAGATACTGACAAAGGACAATAATGTGATATACTTACCAAATTCAGAAATTCTCGGAAACAGTGTGATAACTGAATTCAGGAACAATGGGGGTAATTATATTTATCCATTGAATATAACTGCACAGGCGGATGTTCCTGCGGATAAGATCCTGGAAGAAGTAGATGCACGGAATGATTTAAAAGATATGAGATTCTTCCTTTCCAGCAAAAACGGCGTAAGCAATACATTCGAGGCTCTGATCTCATTCAACGAGGTTACTGAGATAAATGAAAAGACTGCTCGAGCAAATATGGCAATAGACGGTGCATACTGGGACATAAAATCAAAATTCAATGTACTTGGACCTAACTCGATGTATGAGGGTTCCGAAATAGTTTATCCGGTGACCGTTACACTGAATTCTGATGTTCCATCCGAAAAATTAATTGAGGAAACCGGAAAACTGCTGCCAGATACCGAAATAATACTTTTGACAAGAGGTGCAGGCACAAATATCTTTCTTGCAAAGGTAAAATTATCTGGAAGAACCATGGAAAAAACCATAAATGAGACAAACCTTGCCTTTGAAAGGGCATACACTGAACTGAAAACGGAAACGGAGACAAAACCAGATGATAAAAAACAATAAATTATCGATCTGGCAAAACTTTATAAAACATCGTTTTAATTTGTTATAAGAATGAAAAGCATCAATAAAATTTTTGAGGTACAGAACTATCTTACCAGTACATTTGTGGGCAGGGAAGACGTAATTAATGGCGTGCTTGCAGGATTGATATCTGGAGAGCCCACACTGCTCATAGGCCCACCTGGAACCGCTAAAACATCCATAATAGATACCATGAGCAAGCTCATGAATGCCCGTTATTTTTATTATCTTCTGACAAAATTCACTGAACCGGAAGAATTGCTAGGTCCCATAGATATCAATGCTCTCAAAAATGGCGAATACAGGAATATTATAGCCGGAAAGCTGCCCGATGCAAACATAGTATTTCTGGATGAAATTTTCAAGGCAAGTTCCGCAATAAGGAATACCCTTCTTGACATAATGCTGAACCGCCGGCTTCCCAATGGTGGGACGATGATGGATCTTGACCTTTTAGGTATTTACTCTGCAAGCAATGAGATTTCCGATGATGAAGAGGATATGGCATTATATGATAGGTACCCCATTAAGGTATTTCATGGATATGTTGAAAGAACCATTTTAAGAGACCTTCTTGACAGGGGCATCAACATGGAGGCCAGTAAGGATGAAGAAAAACCATTTATAACCATAGAAGGGGTCATGGACCTTCAGGCTGAGGCTGTAGAAAGGCTGAACCAGCTAAGGAGCTTAAACAATGAAGTTATAGACAGGTATATGGAGGCACTGTTCCAGATGGAGGAAAATGATGTGATACTCAGTGATAGAAGGAAAATAAAACTTTTGAAGATTGCATCTGCCTTTAGCATACTGATGAACTCAAAAACCATTACAGGAAATGACATAGCCATGGCACTGCGGTATAGTGCAGACAGTGAGGATTACAAACCGAAAATAGAGGCAGCCATAATTGACTCAAAACTGGAAAATAAATCTGAGATTGTACAGAAGGCAGAGACCACCATGGAAGAAACAAAATCCCTGATACAGGCTACAGAAGATGCTATAAATAGAAATTCTCCGTACAACGTTGTACTGGACCAGCTAAGTCTGCTGGAAATTTATATAAAGAAGCTGGAAAGAATGAAATTCGATCTTGGTAGTGATAAATCCCCCTACCATAAGGATATTGTGAACCGGATCAATTCATCCCTTAACTTTGCAGGAGAAAGATATGAAAAACTCAAGGGAAGGTAATAGCAATGGAAAATGCTCCTAAAAGCAATATAAGTGGTATTCCAGAAAATAGCACGGTTTACAGGATTACAATGGAAAGGCTCGTAAGGCGTGTTAATATAGACCTTGACAGGAATACGGCAGAGGAAATAAAGACTGCAGCATCAGACCTATACTTTTTATTCTATTCCGGTATTGCAAATGTAAACCGGACCATAAATAAAAATGAATTCATGGAAAGTGTCCGGCTAAAAATGGAGTATATGACAAAAACAAAGGATTTTAGCCAGGCAAAGACATATTCAATGCTAAATGACAGGCTATCAATGCTCTACAGCATAAATTTCATGAAGGAACTGAACAGCAAAGCAAAAAATATGAACAGAAATGGAAATTCAAATCCTTCTATTAATTCAAAAACGGTTGAAAAATCCATGGAGGATGCATCAAGAAAAATGGAAACTGCACACGAAATTGAAAAAATAATAAAGGATCGGAGTCCGGGTGGAAATACAGGACAGAAAGAGGGATTATCGGTGGAAAGCCTGATAGACCTAACCGACAGGGCAATGAATGTTGAAAATGCAGATAAGATACTCACAATGGCAAACAAACTTATTGACATAATGCCCAGGTATACTAAAAAAATGCGTGCGTATTCAAATTCAGGCGAACTTGCAGGTTATTACAAAACTAGGCACATATCCAATGTTCTCTCAAGGGAATTGGCAATGCCTGATGAAATATTTTATTCTAAAATGATCAATGGATTTACCGGAAAGGAAAAACGTCTTTTGAGTCCGGGCGCATACTATGTATTACTGGATAAAAGCGGAAGCATGTATGAGGGAGACAAAACACTGTGGTCTAGGTCTGTTGCCCTCGCCCTTTTCCGAATAGCGAGAAGCAGGGGGAGAAAATACTTCTTCAGATTTTTTGATAACAAGCCGCATGAACTCCTTTATAGCCCACTGGATATAGTAGATAATATCCTAACTGTAGAGGCAAATAAGGGCACATGTATTGAATGTGCACTGAGAACCGCCATGATGGACCTTGAAAACGGACATATTGCGGATGAAACCAATACAATTATAATTATTACCGATGGAGAGGACAGAGTAAATAGCGGTGATCTTCTCAGGAAAGATTCCAGGACAAAACTTATAACAGTCATGATTAATGGATATAACGAGGGGCTGAAAAAAATAAGCACATCATATATGGATGCAAAATTGAATGAATCAGGGGCCCTTGAGCTCCTGGAGCTTGCAAGGTCAGTCTAACTTTTTGAGCACATTTCCGAAAGCTTTCAATCCTGAAATCATTGCGTTCAGACCTGCTGCCACCTCTGGATCCTTTAACATTCCCATGATTTTTAGGACTGAAAGGGGGTGGGACCCTGATGCTCCCTCCTGAACTGCCTCCGCTATGCCCTGTGAATTGAAGGAGATAGCCTTTATCATATCTGACATTTCCCTGTTGGAGAGCAGGTATAACATTGAAATCAGTGTGTTGCCTGATTTCGATATGGTTTCAAGCATATCCTTGGATGTAAATGCTCTGGCAAAAAATACCAGGTTGTCTGGAATTACGTCATTGTTAATATAATCCAGTGCCTCCACGAGACCTGCTGTCTTCAATCTCTCTATAACCCTGAGAAATGCAAGCACAACATCCATATTGTTCTCAAGTGCAGATTCTAACTCGTTATCTTTCAATAAATCATTATTTCCATTCATAACAACCACCTAAAGTATACCTCTTATTATTGAGGAGAAATATGTATCTCCTGAAATATATTTAAGAAAATAATCCGTTTTTGATGCAAAATTTACAAAGGGTTTGGAATTATAATCAAAGGAGAGGGTGAACCCGGTTTGATCGGGGTACACACTTGAACATCCCATGAATCCATCAAATTTATCTTCGTTGTAAGTTCCATCTGTCACTGAGGCAATTCTTCCTGCAACGTAGGCAGCCTCAGAATGTCCCAGCGCCCCAACCTTCATTGGAAAATTGGCAGCGTCACCAACAACGTAAATATTGTCATAATCCCCGTACTGTAGTGTAAATTTATCCACATTAATGTAACCATTTTCGGTGCCCATACCGGAGTCTAGTATAACTTTCTGTCCCTTATGTGGAGGTATCAGGATCAGTGTGTCATAATCAATAGAGTCGCCACTTTCCGATACTATTGTATGCTTTTCACCATCAACATTCTGTGTTTTGAATTTCGGAACAAAATTTATTCCGAGGTCTGAAAATCCCTTTCTTTCAAGGTCTGAGACATTTTTAAAAGGAAGAACATCATCCATGGGAACTATGAGTGTAATTTCACTTTTGTCTCTTATACCCTTCCTTCTCAAGAGAGCATCAAGCCCGAATACAAATTCTTCAGGTGCAACGGGACACTGGAAGGGAAGGCTTGCAGGACCAACCACAATTTTTCCGCCTTTTATGGTTTTGAGTTTTTCTCTCAATCTTATAGCATTTTCCATATCGTAGAAATGATAAATATCACTGTTATATCCGGATACATTTTCTGGTACAAGTCTATCCCCTGTTGCAATAACAAGATAATCATATTCCACTATTGCGCCATTCTCCAGAACAACCTGTCTGTTATCAGGATTAATCTTTTTGGCCATGGATTTAATTCTTTTAATTCCGTAATTTATAAGTGAATCTGTAGGCTTTACCGTGTCCCTGTAATCAATACCGAAAAATGGTATGAGAACACCCTCTGGTTTAAAATATGTTTTTTCAGAATTGCCCACAAGTGTTATTTCAACATCATTTCCCGTGTGCATTCTCAACTTATTGGCAGTTATTATTCCTGCATTGGCATCGCCCAGTATAAGAACGTTGATTTTATTCATACATCATAAGTCCTAATGATTATTTAAATTATTTCCAGATAAAAAGATTTATAAGTTAGTTTTATTAATATAATTTTCATTGGAGGCTGGTATTTATATTAGAAAATTTGTAATATTATATACAAGATTAAAATATCCTTTTCATGGGAAAGGCGTATATAGTTGGCTGTGGACCCGGAAACAGGGACATGCTCACTGTAGCTGGTGCAAAGATAATAGCCAAGGCAGATACTTTAATTTATGATCACCTTATCAATCCTGAGATTCTTGATATGGCAAAACCAGGATCCAATAAAATTTACGTGGGTAAAAAACCGTATACTAAGAGAATATCACAGGAGGAAATTAATAGAATATTAGTCAGCGAATCCATGAAAAGAAATACTGTGGTAAGGCTTAAGGGGGGAGACCCGTTTTTATTCGGCCGTGGGGGAGAGGAGATCGAGGAACTGATAAGGAACAATATAGAATACGAGATTATCCCCGGTGTTTCAGCCCTGATTTCCGTACCTGAATTTGCAGGAATACCACTAACACATAGAAATGTGAACCATGGAGTGATAGTTACCACAGGAAACAGCATTGAGAATCTGAGCATTCCACAGTGCCAAAAGTCTACGTGCAGCATGTACACCCTGGTGATTTTCATGGGGGCTTATAATTTGAAAGGCTTAATAGAAAAACTGCTGTTATCGGGCTATAGCAATGATACACCTGTAGCAGTCATTGAAAATGGAACTTACAACCATCAGAAAACATTCACAGGCACACTGGCGAATATAGATTATACATACAACGGTTCTCCTTCAATTATTGTTGTTGGAAATGTTGTTAATTATCATAGTAATTTTCAGTTTATTGAAAATCGAAAATATTCAGGTAAAATTGTAACGGTATTTTATGATTTTTACCAGCCATCTACGGAATACCTTGAAAATAAAGGATTTACTGTATATAAAATAAGGGAGTCACAAATATTCCCCGAAAAAATAGATGCAGAGTATTTATCGGGGAAAAATATAGCATTTGAGGGCAGATATGTGGAAATAGTTTTAGAATTATTCAAATCCTCCATGTTAGATTTGCGAAAGATAGGAGAAATTGCAACTGACAGAATGGGAAAAGAATTACTGAAATCGTATGGGATTTTCGACGTCAAAGATATTTCAAAAATAGATAGTTCGTATACGAAACTATCATATAACAGGGGTGATGATGTACCTATAGCAAGGCTTAGAAAGGTTAACTTCAATGATTATATTCAGGATTACATTGAAAAATCTGATCTGATAGTTCTAGCAGGCACATCGAATTCCATTCCGGAAGATATAAAAATTTCCAGGAAAATTCCGGTAATAAGAGTGGAATATCCATATGACAACATGGACAGTAGGATTATGTGGTTCTTCGGAGGGCATTATGAAGAGAATTAACGTTGTGGGAATTTTCCCTGGAAGGATACCTGTACAGGAGGCTATTGAGTGCATAAACGGCAGCGATATAATCTTCTCCGGTGCGCGTAATATGCATCTTTTTAAACATTCTGGTAAGACTATGGTAAAAATTGGAGAATTCAAAAAATTCCAGGAGGACCTGATATCAGCGTATAATACCGGCAAAGTGATAACCGTAATATCCACTGGAGACCCTCTATTTTATGGCATTGGAAGGTATATTACTGACAACTATAAATCAGATGAGGTTAATATTATTCCAGAAGTCAGTTCGATTCAGGTTGCACTTTCCAAAATAGCACTTGATTCCAGGGGGATCTACACTGTTAGTCTCCATGGAAGGCCTTTAAAGGGATTGGCCCAAAAAATACGCAATAAAAATAAAGTCTGTATATTTACAGACAGCGTAAATACGCCCGGGGTCATAGCAAAATACATGGTCAGATTCGGGCTGATATCATACAGAGCGTATATATTCGAGGACCTGGGATATGAAAACGAGAAAATATCAAGTTCCTCCATAAATGAATTGGTGGATAGAGAATTTGAACCCCTGAATCTTATAATACTTACATCAGAAAACAATCATAAAATCTCAATACCGGATGATGACGTGTTTATCAGGCATAAGGGAAATATTACAAAACAGGAAATAAGGAATATCTCAATTTCCAATCTGGAACTAGAGGATGGGGAAACATTCTGGGATATAGGTTCAGGTTCAGGGTCTGTGGCAATAGCGGCATCATTCCAGAACTGGACTGGAGATATTTATGCAGTAGAGAAAAGCACGGAACTCTGCGAAAATATACAGACAAATATGGAGATGTGTGCAACCGATATAAATATTATAAATGGAATGGCTCCGGGTGCGCTTCATGATCTTCCTGATCCGGATTGCGTTTTTATAGGGGGTTCGTCAGGCAAAATTATGGACATAATGGATTATTCATACACTAGAATGAGAACAAATGGAAGGCTGGTTATGAATATAACAACCATTGAAAATTTGGAGAAGGCAATTGATTATATTGAATCCAGAAATTTGAAAGCGGAAATAAGGCAGATAAACATATCCAAACTTATGCCTCTGTCAAAATACAAAAGATTTATCCCCATGGATCAGATTTATATCATAAAGGTGGTCAAGAACGAGTAATTTTACCGTTGTCGGTCTCGGCCCCGGAGACCCTGAGCTTGTGACGGTGAAGGGATACAGGGCTCTGAATGATGCTGATATAGTATTTTATCCCAAAACATCATTGAATTCGGCAGAAAATATACTGTTAGCACTGGGAATTAACAGAAACAAAATGAGACCAATGGAATTTCCCATATGGGATGCAAAATTGACAGAGCTCTGTGCAGGATACGGAAAAATGATCATGGAAGCATCTCGTACGAATATTAAATCAGTATATGCCGTGGAGGGTGAGCCCATGTTATACAGCACTTTTCTTGACATAATGCCATTTCTGAATATGGAATACTCAGTAATTCCGGGAATCAGTTCCATGAACGGGATTTCCGCTGCAATGAGAATTATTCTGGCAACAAAGAATGAACCATTACAGATAATTCCGGCCATAAAGGATTACACGTACATGGAGGAAAGAATAATGTCCATGCCTAATACAGTTATATTCAAGGCTATAAAAGCGAAGGATATAATTAATGATATTATAAAGAAACATGGTATAAAGCACTATTTCATCATGAGTGATGTGTCTACCGATAGGGAAAGAATTTATAATAATATTGATGATATAAGGGATTACATGACTATAGTGGTGATAAAACGATACATATAATAGGAGCTGGCCCCGGTGACCCTGAACTTCTTACTGTAAAGGCAAAAAGAACTATAGATTCGGCAGATGTTATAATTTATGCCGATTCGCTGGTAAACCCTGAAGTTTTTTCGGATAGCAGGGCAAACACTATAATAAAAACATCAACCATGAACATCGATGAAATTAATGAAGCAGTTAAGAAGTATTATGACCAGGAAAAGGAAATTGTAAGGCTTCACAGCGGCGACCCATCCATATACGGTGCAATAAATGATGAAATGCAATTTTTCAGGGAAAATGGCATGAAATTTGAAATAATTCCCGGAATCAGTTCTGTGTTTGCTGCTGCCGCAAGCCTGGGTATGGAGTTGACAGCGCCGGGTACAACGCAGTCTGTTATACTCACACGGGTGCCGAGAAGAACAGAACATTTCGAAAAAGAGGATTTGGAATTGCTGGCCGCGCATAAAACATCACTGGCAATATTTCTCAGCGCTTCCAATGCCAAAAAAGTGAGTACCAAATTGATCGGTGCCGGATATTCTCCTGAAGACCGTGCAGTTATAGCGTACAGGGTGTCATGGCCAGATGAAAAAATGATAATGTCAACTGTTGGAAATCTGGAACATGCCATGTTTGAAAATAAGATAAACAGACAGGCGTTGATACTGGTGGGCGGCAACATTTCATATTATTCTGATAAAAAATCTTACCTTTATAATCCTGATTTTACACATCTTTTCAGAAAATCATCCGAAAAGAGTTGATATAATATAATCCTGATCCCTTCCAATCGTATGTATTCTCTGGGTAATAAATTCTTTCGAAAGTTCATCTGGGTTTTCACTTATTTCTGGCAGGGCCTGCACCAGGGATTTTATAGAATCTGATTCTATTATTCTATAAAATATTTTTTCAAAGTCCATGGTATTTAACAGTTCAGCATTGTCCATTTTAAGTGATACAAGCTTCTTTTTTTTCTTTTCAAGTTCCATAATTTCATTAAAAAGTTTTTCTAGGGCATCTATGAGTATTTTTAAATCAAGATGCTTCACTAATTCCGGGCTTTCTGTTATTTTAACTGTAATTTCAGGATTTTCGAACTGTATATCCATAACTGAAGCACCTTTCTCGAATACAAAATAAAAGGATTTCTGTTCTCTGGACCTGATAAATCTGCACTCAAATTTATTGCCCTTAATGTAACCGGATACCATATGGTATCCGTCAAGACTCTCATATGTCACATCATCTCCAATAACTGATACAGGAATTCTTATCCCGTTATAGAGTGATGCGAAAAATGGATTGGCCATAAACTGGCTTTCCATCTGATTTAAGAGGAAAACATATGAGAGACCGTAACTGGAATTTATAGATTCACGGATTTCAGAATTGTTTTCATCTATAGTAATTTTTATTTCTGAATTTAAAATTGTAAATGGGTTGAGAGAAAGGAATGCCTCCATTATTCGTGTACCGTTTTCCACATCCTTTTCCATCCCTAATTTCAGATCTGCAATCTCCGAGAGTGCCTGATGTGAATTCCTTGTAAAGAATTGATCTGTATATGTGTTAATGGATTCCATTATATGATCTTCATAGATCCTAAAATCTTCATAGTTTGTAACAAAGTGATCCATTTCTTCCTTGATTTTGCCTTTCATCAGTTCTATGGATTTTTTATCATTTTCAAGCATTTGTGTGATTTCCTCGATATGTGTGGATTTGGTATCTCTTTCTACTTCATATGAAAACGAGTCCACCAGATACGAAAAAATATTTTTCAGCTCGTTCAGGTCGTTCTCGTTCATTATTACCTATCATTTCATTATATTTAATAATTCATTGATTACTTCAAGTATAATTCTTAAAGTTCTTCTGGGAAAATTAATAAAAGGACAAAATATTACCCATGGAACTAAATGGAAAGGATAATTATTCTAGGTGGTGGTATCGCCGGAATCTCTGCGAAGTTGAGAAATAGGCAGGGCACACTGGTTGACGAAAATCCGTATCTGACCATGGCACCGAGAATTATTGATGTTATATCCGGGCAGAATCCAGATTATCCTCTCATACCAAGGCCACTTGATTATACGGGAAGTGTAAAAAGCATAGATTTTGAAAATAAAACACTACATCTTCATAACAGGGACATTATGTATGATAAGGTTATAATTGCCCTCGGGCATTCGCAGGACTATAGCTTTATCAAGGGATCAAAGTATATAAGTGGATTTTCAGGGTATCACGATGCACTGGAACTAAGAAATAAAATAGCAAATAAAAAACATATTATAATCATAGGAGGCGGATATCTTGGAGTTGAGCTTGCTGGTGCCATTGGTAGTAATAGGGTTACAATATTAGAAGCCGGAACACAGATCCTTGCAGGATTGCCCGGGAAGTTTTCAGAAACGGCCTCGAAGTTATTATCCAGTTCAGGAGTCAGTATAGAACTGGAAAGCCCCGTTATTGAGGTAAGAAAGGACATGGTAGTTACCGGTGGAAAAAATTATAAATCAGATCTTACAGTGTTCGCCGGTGGTTTTACCGGAAACCTTCCAGATACCATTCAGGATATAACTACAAAAAACTCCAGGATGGTTGTTAATTCATACCTCCAGTCCGTAGATTATCCTGATGTTTACGCCGCCGGTGACATAATGGCCATTGAAAACGGAGGCTTCATTCCCATGTCTGCCATAATTGCCAGATCCTCTGGTATAACAGCCATGGAAAATGCCATGGGTTTTAAAAGCAAATTTAAACCCAATAATTTTGCAAATATAATACGTGTGGGCAAAAATTATTTCGGAACCGTTGGAAATACATTTATACATGGAATAGGAGCCAGAATAATAAAAGAGGCAGCAGTGGCACTTACCGTTAATCATGTAAAAGAGCTATAATATATAAATATTTGTATTATTAATTTCGTTTTCCTGAATATATTTTTATATAATGCACAAAATATGCTTCTTATTGTACTTATGCGAGAATTTCTGTGAATTATTACATAAAATTTAATAGTCATAAAGAATATAGATAATTCATGAAAACAACAATTTCACATATTAAGGCAGATATAGGTAGCCTGCCTGGGCATACAGTTGTATATCAACCAGTGGTTGACACCGTAAAGAGTTATGTCAAAAATCATTCTGAGGGTTTAATTTCAGATTTCCATATATCCCATATAGGGGATGATATACAAATTACCATGGTACATACTAGGGGTGCAGATAACGAAGAAATTCACGGTCTTGCATGGAATGCATTCAAGGCAGGAACTGAAGTTGCAAAAAAGGTCGGTCTTTACGGAGCAGGCCAGGATTTGTTGAAGGATGCATTTTCCGGTAACATTAAGGGGATGGGACCTGGTGTTGCCGAGCTGGAAATTACACCGAGAAAGGCTGAACCGTTCATAATTTATATGATGGATAAAACTGAGCCCGGGGCATTCAACTATCCAATATACAAAATGTTTGGCGATCCATTCAATACGCCAGGTCTGGTAATAGACCCGAATATGCATATGGGATTCAAGTTCGAAGTATGGGATATATACAACGGGAAAAAGATATATCTATCTCTTCCTGAGGATACATATGACCTACTTGCATTCATAGGGTCAAAGAGCAAATATGTCATAAAGAGAGTTTTTACAAGGGATAGCCATACAAAACTCCCCGATGAAAATGTTGCAGTTATAACAACGGATAAACTTTCATTCATAGCAGGGGAATACGTAGGCAAAGATGATCCGGCAGGTATAGTGAGAATACAGTCAGGATTGCCTGCATCAGGAGAGGCCCTTGAGCCTTTTGCCAATTCGTATCTTGTATCAGGATGGATGAGAGGATCGTTCAATGGCCCCATGATGCCAGTTGGACTTAATAATGCACAGATGACCAGATTCGATGGACCACCGAGGGTTGTTGCACTTGGGTTCACCATGAAGGATGGAAAGCTTGCGGGCCCGGTTGATATGTTCAACGATGTGGCTTTCGACTATGCAAGAACGGAGGCATTGAATATGGCCAATTATATGAGAAGAATGGGCGTATTTGAACCACACAGGCTTCCAGATGAGGATATGGAATACACCGCACTTCCAAGAATACTCGAAAAACTTGCTCCCAAGTTCCAGACCATAGAGGACAAAGGGGCACAATCAGAAATGAAAATAGAAAGTTGATTTTTTTAATTTTTCTTATATTTTTATTATATGTTTTCTTAATTTTACGTCAATATTAATTTTTTTCTGTTATTTACCTCACGTTCATTCGATTTTACATATATTGTCTTAAATATATATGTGTCTTTCATTGGTCAGAAGAACAGCTCTTGATGGTTAAAAAAAGCTCCATAAAGCCATAGATATACGAAAAAATTCCTATTAATGCCAGTATACTGGTTTCTAAACATACTAGATGACACATATAATACAGCTGCAAAATAATAAATAATGGATGATAAAGAAAGGACTCGATTAGTATGTTCCGATTCTGCTTAACTTAAACAAATTATTGAATAAATTATTCCTTGAGCTGTATTTATCAATAGGATAAGAGAAGTGAGACTACCTGCATTTGAATATATCCGCATGATGCCGGAGTGGCGGTCCGGCCCCGTAGAAATAAAGATAGATAATAATTTAATAACAATAAAAAACTGAAAATGATAGCCAAATCTCATAATATACGAACACAATAGTACACAACAAAGTTAAAATATGCTTTAAAGATAAGGACTAAGTGATTTTATGCCGTTCGCAGAAGCAATAGAAAGAAGACTAACACGTAAAATATGTATGAGATGTTATGCCAGAAATTCGATTAACGCAACAAAATGTAGAAAATGCGGATATACTGGATTAAGAGTTAAATCAAAGGAGAGAAAGAGTGCCAAATAATGAGTTAAAAGCCGGAATCCTCAGAATGGAAGGTACCAACAATGAGGAGGAGGCTTTCTATTCCCTGAAGAGATCCGGTTTTAATTCTGAATATATACATATCTCCCAGATAGGAAAAAAGAAATTTGAAGATTATGACCTGTTATTTATTCCGGGTGGATTCTCTGCAGGAGATTACATAAGGGCAGGATCTATTTTTGCAGCAAGGCTTTTGCCTCACATGACTGATCTGGAAAAATTTATAGATTCAGGAAAGGTTTTAATTGGTGTATGCAACGGATTCCAGGTTTTAAGTGAATTGGGTCTCTTACCGGATGTGGATGGCAGGAAAAACAGAAATATGGTTCTTGCAGTAAATAGCTCTAACAGATTTGAATGCAGATACACCTATGTAAAATATACATCCAAAAATAAAATTTTCAGCAAATATTTTTCAGGTAAAATAATGCAGGTTCCTGTAGCCCATATGGAGGGAAAAGTTATTTTCGACAGTGAAAAAACACTGGACAGTGTACTGGATAATGACCAGATGTTATTCCAGTATACAAATGAAGACGGTACAGATTCCTCATATCCATGGAATCCGAACGGTTCAGTAATGGATATAGCGGCATTAACCAGCAAATCAGGAAATGTAATAGGTTTAATGCCACATCCCGAAAGGGTGTATTACAACTATCAGCTGATGCATGATGGAAATTTTTACGAAAACGGTACTGGAAAATTATTTTTTGATTCTCTTTATAATTATACCAGAAAATTACCTGCCTGATTTTTCAGGATTTATTTCAGGATGTCGTTCCATTATATGTGAAAGCAATAATCTTACATTCTTGTGGTACTCTTCCAGGGTTGAATCGTTTACAATCATGAAATCAGCTAATGATATCACCTTGCCTATACCCCATGAAAGCTCCCTGGTGTCCCTTTGATGCATTCCGGAATAATCATGGCCATCATCTTCACGATCCCTGTTGAGTATTCTTTCAAGCCTGTCGGATTCGTTTGCAAAAACAGCAATAACAAAAATATTTTGGAAATTATTTTTGAAATATTCAAGCTCTTCTTCGTTCCTCAGACCATCTACTATTGTTATATCAGGGTTTGAGATAAATTCCGCAGTTCTCTTTGCCCATATGTCCATACCATATTTTTTTCTCTCTTCTGTGGCATAGGCCCCGATGCTCCTATCATCCATATCTATATGATGCTTCAATGCATTCTGCTTTACAGTATTTCCCATGTGGGCATCTATGAACCCAAGTTCCTTGGCAACCTTTACGAATTCATCCTTGCCGGATCCTGGCATACCTGTTATTATTAGCATATTCATCCGAAAATAAAACCGAGACCATCCTTTGAATTGTTCTCCTCATCCTTGATTTGCTTATATATCTCCTCTTCCTTTGATTTTTTTAGCTCTTCCAGTTTTCCATTTGTAATTGAATCTACATTCTTGAATATATTTTCTGAACCTTCTATTATAACAATATAGGAAGAATCAAAACCGTAATTGGAACCATCCTTATACAATACTGTCTGGCGGCCTACTATGTCATCCGCAAGCAAACTGTCGAGTATTTCCCTCTGAGTTTTTGCCAGTTTATATACTTTAAACATAATACTATATTATAAATGCATTATTAAATATTTTTAAATATTATTTACCATCAAAATCTCCATTTTTATAGGTTTCCACATATGCATCAAAATTTG
>JAKAYM010000186.1 GCA_021826795.1 Thermoplasmata archaeon | reverse complement strand
TTTTTTCCATTGTAAGTTTATTTTACTGTTATATATATTTTTATGTAGTAATTCAAGTACTGTCCATGGATATTTTTTGAAAGCACATTTATTGAAGTTATATATATTGGTATATAGATACATTAATATGTCAACTCCATTTACCAGCCTGTGAAAATGAAAAATTCCGTTAATAAAATAACCATCCTTTCTTCATTCGGAATGCTTCTTGATGGTTATCAGCTTACTGTTATTGCCTTTGCTGTACTTCTCATCAAGAATTATATACCACTGAGTTCACTTCAATATGGGCTGTTAATAGCATCAGTAATCATTGGTGCCATAATAGGAACCATAATGGTTGGTTATATAAGTGATCTCTTCGGCAGGAGAAGAATATATCTTTCCACGCTGATATTTTTCATAATATTCGATCTTATTTCGGTATTCTCCGTGAATTTTATCATGTTATTTATTTCAAGGGTTCTCCTCGGCATAGTTTTAGGGGCAGAATATCCTGTTGCTAATTCATATATAGCAGAGGTTACACCTGATGAAAAAAGAGGATTCTATCTTGCCATGGCCACTGTGTTTTTCAGCATAGGCTCAATCAGCAGCGCCATTGTGGCTATTTTCATGTTCCCATTTGGAAATCTTGGCTGGAGGTTAATGCTGGGTGTGGCCATTATCCCAGCAATAATAGTAGAATTCATGAGATTTTCCCTTCCGGAATCAAAGATGTGGGAAGAGAAAAAGGAGAAGACAAAATTCTTCGAAATGTTCTCAAAAAAATATTATAAAAACATCTTAATAGCTGCACTCATATGGTTTCTTTACGATATAGTTGCTTACGGTCTTTCTCTGACCCTTCCAACAATACTGAGCCTGGGCCATTTTGTTACCAATGTAGACAATGCGATAGTTACCACATTCTTCCTAGTAATCGGAATAATATCAGGAATATTCGTAATGATGAAGGTGGATAAATACGGAAGAAAAGGGATACAGATAACAGGTTTTCTCTTTATGGGTGCACTCTTCCTTGTTCTGCCGCATTTTTACTATCTTGCAGGAATCATTGTAATAGTATCATTCCTGGAATTATTCAATTCATTTGACGGTGCAACTGTTGGGATCATACCTGCTGAGGTTACGGTAACGGAATTCAGGGGAACTTCCTATGGTTTTTCGTCAATGATGGGCAAAATAGGTGCAGTAATAGGAGTAATAGCGATGTCATTGCTTATACATGGAAAAAATTATTTCGATGCATATTACTTCCTGGCCGCAATAATGATTGTTGCTATACTACTTACTCTTCTACTTCCGGAAACCAAAAAAATTGTTTTAAAATAAAAAAATTATTTGCTGAAGTAAAGGCTCTTGAATTTCGGGCCTTTCCTTATTATTTCTCTGGATGACTCATATCCTGCATCGGCATGCCTTATTACCCCGATTCCCGGATCGGCGTTCAGCACACGCTTTATCCTTTCTGCAGCATCATCTGTTCCATCAGCTATTATGACAAAACCAGAATGTATGGCATTTCCTATTCCTGTTCCACCACCATGATGCACCGATACCCAGGAGGCACCGGATATTGCATTCAAAAGTGCATTCAATATAGGCCAGTCCGCTATAGCATCGCTGCCATCCTTCATTGCCTCTGTTTCCCTGTATGGTGACGCAACAGAACCTGTATCATGGTGGTCCCTTCCTATTGCTACAGGTGCTTCAAGCTCTCCACTTCTCACCATATCATTTATCATCAATCCTATTTTTTCTCTCTCTCCGTATGAGGCATAGCATATTCTCGCCGGCAATCCCTGGAAATGCACGTATTCCTTTGCCAGTTTTATCCAGTCCGTGAGATGCTTGTCATCAATATTTTTTATTATCGCGTCATCTATTTTTCTTATATCCTCGGGATTTCCTGAAAGTGCAAGCCACCGGAATGGTCCAGATCCTACGGCGAATAAATCTCTGATATAGGCAGGGACGTATCCAAGTATGTCAAAGGCGTTTTCAAGCCCTCCTTCCTTTGCCCTAGTTCTTATATCATTTCCATAATCAAATACAGATGACCCCTTTGATTGGAAATAAAGCATGCATTTCACCTGCTTTACTATGGTTTCATAGACCTTTTTTTTGAATTCTTCCGGATGTTCTTCACGGAATTTCTGGAAGTTTTCGATGTTATAACCCTCCGGCACATATCCAAGATTTAGATCATGTGCCGCCGTCTGGTCCGAAACTATGTCTGGAACAATTTTCCTATCCTGTAATTCCTGGTATACGGTTGCAGCATTTCCCAGAACGGCTATTGATACCGGTTCTCCCGATTTCAAAGCCTCATCTTTCATTTTCAGGGCTTCGTCAAGATCTTCGGCGTATTTATCGAGATATTTATCCCTCAATCTTCTGTTTATTTTTTCTTTATCCACCTCAACTATTATGCTTGTAGCACCGTTCATTTTTGCCGCTAATGGCTGTGCACCGCCCATCTCTCCCAGACCAGCAGATAGGAACCATTTGCCTTTTAAATTATCGGTATGGTATACTTTTTTGGCAAGCGCATATAGAGTTTCATATGTTCCCTGAAGAACTCCCTGTGTACCTATGTAAACCCATGAACCTGCTGTCATCTGACCGAACATTGTGAGGCCTCTTGCCTCAAGGTCCCAGAATACATCATCCGTTGCCCAGTGCGGGACTATCTGTGCATTTACTATTAGAACCCTAGGAGAATCCTTGGTTGTCCTAAAAATTCCTACGGGTTTTCCTGACTGCACCAGTAAGGTTTCATCGTTTTCCAGTGATTTGAGTGATTCTATAATCTTTTCATAGGCCTCCCAGTTTCTTGCTGCTTTTCCCTTTCCACCGTAAACTATTAAGTTATCAGGATCCTTGGCAACCATCGGGTCAAGATTGTTCATAATCAAACGAAGTGCTCCTTCCTGAGACCATCCTTTTGTGTTAAGTTTATTTCCATGCGGTGCATGTATTTCTCTTTTTACCATATTAATATTAAAACATTGTAATACTTAAATTTTATTTTATGCCACATATTTTATTAAAGCCCATGGCATAGAAATTTGATGATCATTTTAAACCTTAACTCAGCCTTTTTTGTGTAATAGGAACCCAATATTCTTCACTTTTATCTTTATATAACCCCTTATTCCATGGCATTTTAACCTGATTGCAAAAGATATTATACATATTACGTATACTATGTAATATGAGTGTGATTCCTGACTGGGTGAGGAAATACAAAACAAAGGGTGTTGAGATAAGGGTTTCAGGTAACAATTACTATGCATATGAGATGACAAGCAGGTGGAATAGTGAGAAGAAGAGGGCTGACAAGGTTACTGGAAAGTACCTGGGAGTTG
>JAKAYM010000185.1 GCA_021826795.1 Thermoplasmata archaeon | reverse complement strand
ACAACATACCACGTACATGGAAAAACAGGGACATTCCGGATCGACTTTCAATCATGAAAACAAAACCACACACCTTTCTGGGCAAACGCCATAATACTATGTCATGAACGCAGTCGGTGAGCAGTGTCCGGGAAAATCGCCCGTTGCGTTAGACGAGGGGGGCTCTGTGTAATGACAGAGTTCTACTCTATTACAAAAGTATTGTACAAATATAGACTATCTATTAAAGTAATGGTCATCTAATATATTTCCTCAAAATATGAGAATACTTATCATTATTATCAAGAAATTGTAAAAAACTTTCCAACCAAAGATCTACTGTTCCAATGTCATATCTCTTTCCTTTTATTATAGACCCATATACATCATAAGTTTTGCATAGCATATTAATTGCATCAGTTAACTGCATTTCATTATTTTTACCCAGTTTTAACGTATCTAAAAATCCATAAATATCCTCAGTAAAAATATATGATCCAGTAATTGCCAGATTTGATGGAGCATTTGTTGGGTTAGGCTTTTCCACCGCATTTGAAATTATATTGGTAACACTATTCATTGAAACAATCCCATAATGATTAACTAAATTTTTCTTCACTCTTTCTAATCCTATTACAGTGCTTTTATATTTATAATAATCATTTAACAATCCTGAAGTAACAGTACTATCTGCTTCAGACCTATATACAGTATCCCCCAAAAGTACTGCAAAATCTTCCCTGTTAGTGAAGTTTTTTGCATATTTTATTGAGTCTGCGAGTCCAAGTTGCTTTTTCTGTCTTATGAAATAAATATCAGGAATGTGCTTCATATAGTTATCTGTGTATTTTTCATCTAGTATGTGTCTGTCGAAATAATTAATAATTGCATCCTTTCCAGCACCTACGATTATAAGTATTTCATCAAGCCCTGATTTAACGGCTTCCTCCACCACGTAATGTATAACCGGTTTATCCACAAGAGGAAGCATTTCTTTGGGCTGTGCTCTTGTAAGTGGGTAGAACCTTGTACCAAGACCTGCGGCGGGTATCACCGCCTTTCTAATCATATCCAACACCTATAGCTTTTATGTTAGGATGCGTACGCAAATCCACTACGCGTCTCAAATCTACTATATTATTCCTATGCTTATATACTGGAATGTCTTTGAATTCATCCCATTCAGCCGTTATTGCTACGCAGTCATAATCTCCGTCAATGATAGTATCAACCATGATTATTCCCTTGTATTCCTTCACGGCTGGATCGTATGCTGAAACAATGGCACGCTTGTTAATCAATGTTTCTGCAAGTTCTATCGCCTTTGATTCCCTTAAGTCATTGGTATTGTCCTTGAAAGAAAGTCCAAGTAGAAGTATTTTTTTGCCTTCAAGATCGCCAATTATCTTTTCTATCAATTCCAGCGCACTTTTTATTCTGGTTTCATTAGTGTTTATAGCCGCTTTTATTATTCCAAGGTTAATATTTTTTTCCTCAGCATACGATACTATTGCCCTAGTGTCCTTGGGAAAGCATGAACCGCCATATCCGAGACCAGCTCTTAGAAAGTCAGTTCCTATTCGATGATCCAATCCCATAGCTTCTGCTACAGTATTTACATCAGTACCAGGTATTTTCTCGCATAGATTTGCAATTTCGTTGATGAATGAAATCTTCACGGCAAGAAATGAGTTGCTTGCATACTTTATCAGTTCTGCATTCTCATTTGTCGTTGTTATTATAGGAGCATTGGTGAATTTCCATATTTTTGATACTAGATCAAAATAATTCATATTCCGCCCGCCTATGACAATGCGATCTGGGTTTATTGTATCATGCAATGCAGAGCCTTCCCGGAGGAATTCGGGATTTGATATTATATTATTTCCGGTAATCTTAGACAGCATTGCCGCAGTCCCAGGAACGACGGTACTCTTAATGACTATTACTATTTCCGGCTTTATGTTATGCAAAGACATGACTGACTCTTTGACATATGACGTGTTGATCTTCCCCTGTTCTGTGGGGGTGGGAACACATATAAACGCAATATCGCATCTCTCTAATCCATTGTAATAGTTGCTGAAGTTCATATGATCTCTATTCTTCAGGAAGAGATCCTTCAAACCAGGTTCGTAGATGTAAAGATCATTGCTCTCGATTCTTTTTATTTTATTACTGTCTGTGTCTATGCCCAAAATGTCATTGCCCTGGTCTGCAAGTACAGAAGCTGTTACAAGTCCCACAAAACCCAAGCCAATTATAGCTATTCTCATTGCAATCTCTCCTTAAAATAAACTATAGTTTTTTCCAATCCCTCATGAAGTTCCGTTTTCGGTCGCCAGTTCAAGAGCTTTTTTGCTTTCGTCAAATCCGCTGATCGTCTTTTAGGATCATCTGGTCTTTCTGCTACGTTCATAAGTTTTGAATCTGACTTTATAATTTCTTTTATTTTATTGGCAAAATTATTTATTGTTATTTCTTTATCAGAACCTATGTTTATTACCTGTCCTGATAAGTTTTTAGCAGTAAGAAATTTCCATGTTGCGTCTACCCAATCATCAATATAAAGAAAAGACCTTGTCTGTTCACCATCTCCGAATATTATAATATTCTCATTTTTCAATGCCCAATTTATAAATCTAGGTATGACTCTACCATATTCTCCATCAGGTCTTATTCTTGGGCCGTAAACGTTAAATGGTCTCTGTATTCTAACATCTACGTGGTATTGCCGATAATATGCCATTATTAATGCCTCCGAATATCGCTTGCTTTCATCGTAGCAACTCCTTATTCCATTAGGATTAACATAACCATAATATGTTTCTGGAGTGGGAATTATTGAGGCATTACCGTATACCTCGGATGATGATGTATACATGAATACAGCATTGGATTTTTTTGCTATATCAAGCATGTTTTTTGTCCCTTGTGAATTTGACAGAATAGTATTTATAGGATGATTTATATAATCCTCAGGTGAAGGTCTTGCGGCTAGATGAATTACATAATCAAATTTTTCTTCAGTTGAAAAAGTTTCAACGTTCTTCTTGAGTAAATCAATGTTATCCGGGATATTAATCTCTTTCATGGTAGAAAAGTCGTCCACTACAGTTATCTCAAAATTATATTTCAATGCTTTTTCGGTGAGAAAGGAACCAAGAAATCCATTCCCTCCTGAAATAAGAATTCTATTCATAATTTAGGTATAGATAAGCTCTATCTAAATTTTGGCTTTGGGACAATATTATTTTGAGTGGAATCCCCGGTAATCTTTTATCATCTCCGGATTTGTATGCCTCAGGTAGCTGTACTGCCTCAGGTTGTGCATGTTGATCTTGAGAGTCTCCTCCGTCTTCTTTCTCTGGGGCAATTTCTTCCTTATCTTTACAGGCATCTTCCTCTTCATCATTGAATTCACAGA
>JAKAYM010000184.1 GCA_021826795.1 Thermoplasmata archaeon | reverse complement strand
AGATTGTCGTGATGAAGATACCAGGGGAGGATGTCAATGTCCTTCATACACTGATACATGAGATGTCACATGCAAGGCTGGAGCATCTTTACAGGAAGGATATACCCAGGGGGATAGCCGAATCTGAGGCGGAATTGAGCACCTACCTTGTGGGATCCCATTTTGGGTTCAACTTCAAGGATGATTCCGCGGCATATATCAAGGGGTGGCTGGACAACGCAAAGGTCCAGGGAAAATCACTGGGTAAGGAGAATATAGACAGGGTGATGAACAACGCCAGGTGGCTTATCAATGAGATATCTGCCAGGCTGGTGAAATAATGAGGTGAATAATATGACTAAAGGATGGATATCATTAAAGGATAAAAATGGGAAGGTAAAGCATGTTAATACGCAGAACAGGAGGAAGCCATATGGGGTATCAAGAGAAGTAGCATATGAAGAAGTGCAGGCCATGAGGAAAAGTGGTCATAAGGCTAGGCTTATAGAGACAAACAGGCGTTTAGATCTCTATGCTCCTTATGAATCAGTACTGCCGTCTAATCAGGCAGAGAAATTACCGGATAAGAAATTCTCATCCTATGAGCAGATAGAGAAGGAATTCGGTATGTCCAGGAGTGATGCCCAGGGATGGGCCGATACTCATCCTGACATGCTGGAGGGAGATCTCAAGGATGATGTTGAACAATTCTCCAGTGTTGTTAAATCTGCTAATCCAGGGCCTGCAACTGTACTGGATGTACAGAAGATGAGGGAAAATTTATCTAATGCAGCTCCCAGGGGAAAGGAATGGTCTGATAGGAAGACAGAAATGTATTCCAGCAATGGAGAAATCTATACAACCCTGACAAATGCATCCCATACAGTAATGCTATATGAGCAAATGGAGGGAACTGCCCCCAGTGATGATTATACCTTCAAGGTACCAGCAGTAGCATATCCGGATGCTGAAAGCGGACATATGTCAATAGAGGGTGATAATAAGAAAGAGCTGTTAAGAATGATCGCAGAAGCAAAGAAGGCCAGCAAGGGATCAGAACCCGTAGTTTATTTCACAACCCCTGAGCATTCACAGTTCACCTATGTTGGCGTCTTTAGTTCGGGAACAAACCATGACGATGAAACAAATATGGTAGGAAAGCCACTGAAAATATGGAACATAACATCTACACATACGGATGTCCATGATATAATATCCGGTAATTTCCTGGCAGAGGCAATCAGAGCGGTAAGTAAAATGGATAAATCACTGGGTATAAAAAACAGTTCTATTTACTTCAAATATAAATCAGATTTCCCGGTAAAGTTATCCGCAGGGAATAGAGAAGTATCAACCAATGCATTGATAGCACCGAGGATATCAGAACAGTACCAGGTAACTGATATGGATAAGATGGTTAGGGGAGAGATCTCTAAAAAGAATTAAAGGAAAATATTTAACATTATTTTATTATGTGGTTTAATGAATGATAAAAGATTGAAATCAGTATTATTCTACGGTCTTACGGGAATAATGTTTTCTATCCTTATTTTGCTTATCTTTTACAATGATTATAATTATGGCATGGCGGCACTGATAATTTTTGTTTTAATTATTATCTTGGCCACCTCCGCGGTGTGGATCTCGATTTTTTACTGGTATATAGTAAAATTGGAACGCCTTTAAATAAACATGCCTGGCCTAGGTAGTTAAAAATATGGTAGTTAAATTTATAAATTGATTATTATACAAAAAATATGAGTATAATAAAAGACACATTCGGGAAAGATAATGGCTTAACTGAAAATGAATTAAAGAATATTATTGGCAAACATCAAGAAACTTCTCTGGTTGAATGTAAAAGGGCAACTAGTTTAGATTATAACTATGCCATTAAAACAGTGATCGGATTTTTAAACAAGCCCGAAAATAATAGTGCAGGCCTTCTTATGATTGGCATAGATGCACCTAATGGTATCATTAAAGATATAGAGCCTATTAAAAATAATAATTTTAAGCAGAATACACTTAGAAATAAATTAGATGCCAATATTGCATTTATACCCTCATCACAAAGGGGGTATAATTTGGAAGTTATTGAAGTTCCAGTCACAGGAGGTTATGTTACACTTGTAGAGGTTCAGAAGGCTGATCCTAATGCAGTGTTTTATTCAAAGAGTGAGAATACTGCTTATATAAGACATAGTGATACAACAATCAAATGGGATTTGGGTGATATGTTTAAAACTGCATTAACAAAAAATTATCCAATTGTATATCCTATTCTAACTTTGCAATCAGTAATATCTCTGGGAAATAATATAAACAAATATTCAATAAATACAATCCTCAGAAATTCAGGCACTTCGCCTGGTAAGGATGTAATAATCTTATTAAATTTTAGAGCTCCAACTGGAAATAATAAGTTATCTTTAAGCGATGTAAAGGGCTATAGTAACTCAGTTGCAAATCCTCCATACATTGAAAAACTTGAAGCGGATATTTTACAGATTAATAATAAACCCATATATCCAAATTTAGACTTAATACTTGGAAGTTTTTCGGTAGTTCTTGTTAATGATAGCAGCGTTACAATAGATTCATTTACCTATGAAAGCCATGGCATTACAACAAAAACATTTGTATTAAGTGGAGCGTTAATTTCGGAATCAAATTATGAATTTATACCATATTTCCATTAATATACATTATAATTCAAACTAAAAGTTTCACTGGGAAACATGTAGCCATATGCCCATTTAAATCTAAAAATCTAAGAATGACATCTTAGCAGATTTTTATATTGCTATCTGTGATACTTATAATGTACCTATTACGTATATTTTAACAAAAGATGAAACAAAATCCCCTTTAACCGAGCATAAAGGAAGCTATTGGCTTGAGTATAAAGACTATCAAAAGTCTAAATTCCTTGAAATATGGGATAAAATTAGCTTTGAATTTTCTGATGAATTTGGAATTAGTCAAATAATTAAAATCGATATAGAAATGAATAGGGCAAAACACAAGGTCGGAGCTCCATTATACAAATAGATTTTTATAAATAATCAATGATCATATTGCTTTACAAAACGGACTGGATTGCAAAATAGTTTAAATGTGTATTTTATAGATAATAATAGATCTATGATCTAATAGAAAGCTTAATATTTAATACCATTTTACATATATACAAAATGTTAATCAATGAATGAAAAAAAAGTTCTTCAGAAGAAACAAGGTTTTAAAGATAGACAAATCACAGGCAATATTGGCTTGTATTTTATTTGTTATAAACTTTCAAGATGGGGATGGAATGTACTCCCAACTTCGAGAAATGCAAGAGGCATAGATATCCTAGCGTATGGGAAAAACGGAGAACAACTCATTACAATTCAAACTAAAAGTTTCACGAGAATGCATGTAGC
>JAKAYM010000183.1 GCA_021826795.1 Thermoplasmata archaeon | reverse complement strand
TCCGATCTATTCCCAATTCACCGGATAATGTAAAACATGTTTCAGAAGTACATGAAAGGATTGATCAGGCTTATATCGGTTCATGTACCAACGGCAGAATAGAAGATATCAGAAAAGCAGCCTCAATATTAAAGGGCAGAAAGGTGGATAGAAGAGTTAGATTAATGGTTGTCCCTGCAAGTCAGGAAGTTTATAATCAGGCCCTGAGGGAAGGCCTTATAGATACTATTGTGGAGGCAGGCGGTTATTTCTCAGGAACAACATGTGGAGCATGTCTCGGAGGTTATATGGGCGTGTTAGGTCCAGATGAAGTTTGCATATCATCCACAAACAGGAACTTTATCGGAAGAATGGGCGATAAAACATCCAGAGTTTACCTGGCCAACCCGTCAATAGTTGCAGCATCTGCAATACTGGGAAGAATAGGAACGCCGGAGGAGATATAAATGGTAACAATAATAAGTGGAAGGGCAATTGTATTAGGAGATAATGTTGACACAGATCAGATTATACCGGCAAAGTATCTGAATACCTCAGACCCAGATAAACTGGCTCCACACTTCATGGAAAACGAATATCCTGATCTAGCCGGATCCATAAAGAAGGGGGACATAATAGTGGCAGGTAAAAATTTTGGTTCCGGATCTAGCAGGGAACATGCTGTGATTACCATAAAGGGCTTAGGCATTTCCTGTATTATTGCTGAGAGCTTTGCAAGAATATTCTTCAGAAATGCTATAAATACAGGAATTCCTGTTATAGAGGCAAAGGTTACCGCCAATAGCTTTGAAAAAATTACAGTAGATTTCAGCAACAGCAAAATAATATACGGGGGAAAGGAGATAAAATTCAGGGAATACCCTGAATTTTTAAAAAATATCATTGAAAGCAACGGACTTATAAATTATGTGAGGTCCGGAAAATGGTAGATATAGCGGTTATCCCTGGAGATGGGATTGGAAAGGAAATAATTCCCCAAGTATGTGAAATGCTGTATTCAGTAGATCAATCACTTAACTTTGTTTACTATGATATCTCATCTCAACGATATATAAACAATGGGATAACAGTAACGGATAAGGAAATTAATGATTTAAAAGGTTACAAATCCATATTCTTTGGTGCTGTAGGGGATTTCCGGGTTAAGCCAGGAATAATGGAGCAGGGCGTTATACTCAAACTCAGGAAGGAATTGGATTTATATATGAATATCCGACCGGCCATCTCTTTCAGGAAAATAACCGGAAATGAGATCAATATAACCATATTTAGAGAGAATATGGAAGATTTCTATTCAGGTATTTCTGGCACATTTACCGGGGCAAAAAAATTCGAAAAACGGGATGATATTTATAATTATAATATTGATATTTCCGGGACCTCTGATAATACAATATATTATACCTTGGGAATGCTTTCTGAAAAAAATTTAAACCGGTTCTTCAAAAAAGCTTACGAAGTTGCAGGTTCAGACGTAATTACCGTAACAGACAAAGCCAATGCTATTGAAATGTACTCTCTCTGGAGGGAAATAGCTGGTAAACAATCCCGTATATCTAAAAAGAAAATCAATTTTGAGTACGCAGATTCACTTGCATATAATATAATAAAAAACCCTTTAAAATATAGATATATAATCGCACCTAACCTGTATGGAGATATAATATCCGACATGACAAGTTCTCTTTCAGGCGGTCTCGGATATGCGCCCAGTGGGAATATAGGGGATAAAAATTCTATGTTTGAACCTGTACACGGCAGCGCACCTGACATTGCCGGTCAAAATATTGCGAATCCAGTAGCTTCTATATTATCATCAATAATGATGTTAAAGCATATAAAATTGAATACAACAGCAACAATTGTAGAGAGAACATTGAAAAATATAATTAATAATGGGATAATTCCCATTGAATCCGGGGGGTCGTACACCACTTCCGGTTTTATAAATCAGATTATGTATAAACTGAACTTACCGGAAAACAAAATATAATAATTGATTATATAACTTTAATGCTAGTTTCTTTCATATTAAAATTTATTCATTTATATTATATAAATATATAGTGGATATATATAAAGTAATCACATATTTTTTTACCAAAAAAGCATTTTTCTTCATAATTGTGATAAAAAAGTTAATATATAACTGTAATATTATAACACTAGTGGTGAAATATGACTAAATTACTTGTTTTAGGAGGAAGGTTTGCTGGATTAACTGCTGCATATACAGCAAAGAGATTGCTTGGAGATAAAATTGATGTAACATTAATTAATAAAACACCCTACGCCGCTTTCAGGCCTGGTATGCCCCATGTCAGTATAGGAGTTTTTAAAGCAGAGGATCTGGAAGTTGATCTTGCTACAGCTCTGCCTGCAAAGGGAATAAAATTCATTCTCGGAGAGGCTACAGCAATAGATGCAAAGAAAAATAAAGTGGAATACGCAACACCAGACGGAAAGAAGGAAAATATTACCTATGATTACTTGGTTGTTGCTTTCGGCGCAAAGCTTGGAGTAGAGCATCTGAAGGGATGGGATGAATACGGTGCAAGTGCCTGTGAACCTGATTTTGCAACCGCACTTTATGACAGATTAAATAAATTCGAAGGCGGTAATATAGCAATAGGATCTGGTGTATTCTATCAGGGAACATTGAACCCCAGAGGAAAATATCCGCAAAACTGGGCAAGTGTTGCAGAATCTGCATGTGAAGGCCCTGTATTTGAGCTTTCATTGATGATACCCGCATTCCTCAAGAATAAAGGCGTTATGGACAAGACACACATAACAATATTCTCACCTGGAGAAGAAGTGCTTACAGATATTTCAAAGGAATCCAGAGGAGTCATAAAAACTATGTATTCACAGGCTGGATTTGATATGGTGTGGAATTTCCGTATAAGTGAAATCAAAAAGGATGAGATAGTTGGTGAAGATGGGAAAACAATAAAGGCTGATATAGCTGTTATACTACCACCATATGAGGCTAATGATGCAGTTAAGAATTCTACCAAGGATCTATTTGATGATGGGGGTTTCATGGTTACCGATGAACATATGAGATCTGTTAAATATCCAAATGTTTATTCATGTGGAGACTCAAATCAGATAACTGTTCCAAAGCTCGGATTCCTTGCAGTACAGACATCAAGAATTGCAATGCAGGACCTTGCAAACAGGCTAGGCGTTCCAACAAAAATGGATGCATACACACCCGAAGTTGTATGTATAGCCGATAACCCACTTGAAGGCTTTGCAATATCAGTTGACGACACAACCTTTTACGGCGGAGATAAAAAAATAGCTCAACCGTCACCCACAAACCATATAAAGAAGGAACTGTTTACCAAATACTTCATGTGGACAAATGGAGATATGGCACTTGACAAGTATCTTGCCAGCTGGTGA
>JAKAYM010000028.1 GCA_021826795.1 Thermoplasmata archaeon | reverse complement strand
ACGTGGCTATGCCTGAGCTCTCCTGCCCTCTGTGCTGTAAAGCCCTTAATGAAAAATTTAGGTTTGTATATGCGTCACTGCCAGTATATCCGACAACAGCGCACTCCTCACTTGGCTTTTGCCCAGTTATAGTGTCTGATTCTCGGGGAAGGAAATCCACAGTAAGAACACCTTTTTTCCCTAACGTTATAGCTATTATGCCCACATCTTCTGCACCTTATGTGAATCTTCTTGTTATTGGCCTTTCCCATTGATGAAGTTCCATTGCTCATATTACTCGCCTCCCGATGGTGATACAAATATTATATTATCCCCACGAAGTAACATCATGCTAAAAGTCCCCTTGTTTTCATTGTTGATGGTCTCTGTTGCATTCTTCAACACTAGATTCATATATATGTCATATCCCTCCAGTACTCCTGAATACGTCCTGTTTCCCCTAACGTCTATCATTATATTCTTTGATAATGAATTTTTTAATGTCTCCATGGGTTTTGGAACATAAACTGTTCTGTTATTATTTACCATTTATTATCACCATTTTGATGGATTTAATATTATCCAGTATGGTGATTAGAAAATAATATAATAACTTTTATGCGTTTATTGGTTAAGACTGGATTTTTTAGAACACCCAGAGAGCATAAATAAATATCTTGTACCGGCAAGTGCAAGTATAAGTGCAGAAAATCCCAGAAGTTCGTATGTGTCTATTAACTCAAATACGTGCGCCGTGAATATTGTCAGAATTATCTCCCTTGCTGTAAATGATATGGCTGCATTGATAATATATAATATTGTGTCTCCCTCTCCATGGAAGAACTGGATTATGCTTTCATAGATCTCAAATATAACAACTGCAAGTAGAGAATCCTCAACTATTACGTCGATAAATCCATAAATAGAACTTTCTGCAGTGGCAGGATAACGAACAGCACCCAGAATAGTAAAATACATTCCTACGAACATGTGGAGAATTACTGCACCGAAAGCAATAAGAAGTAAAATACGTAGCAACAGTGATACTACATCAATAAAATCAATATCAATATGATTTGCCATCAAATCAAATAAATTAAGTATTTATTAATTTTTCCTTAAATTATCCGGAGTACCATAAATATTGAATTTATATGAATATAGTTGGGACCAACAGATTTCACTATACTCCTTGATATGCATTCAATTATATATCCTATCTTTCTTGCCATATAAATTATATTAATTTCCCTGGAATCTATACTATCTCTTGTTGCAAGGAAATGCATGGATATTTTCGTTCCACTTTTAGATCGAATAAGGGCAGCGCAAAGAAATGCCGGGCTGTTAAAGTTTCCCATAATTATATAATCTGCACTTATAAATGGAAGCACTGATCTGGAATCCCCTGTAAGTATTTCAACAGGATAATTTATCCTGTTTTCGTGTATATTCTTAATTAAATAATCTATGGAGTCCTGATTGATATCACAGCATATCATTCTCGCCGGCATACTGTTTTTTATGACCGGCAAGGAAAAATAACCTATCCCACAGAACATATCTATTACCACGGAGTCTGTAAAATCCAGATAAAGCATTTTACTTCTTGTATTAATATTACCCGGAGAGAACATTACCTTCTCCAAATCTAAAATATATGTGATTCCATATTCTATTACTCTTGTCTCTCCATCTCCATATAATCTTTTCAGAGATGGTTTTCTTTTCACACCCTTGATTTTCCCTGTTTCGAAGTATATATTTTTTATTCCGGGCAAATATGAAAACATTTCAGCAATCTTTACCGTAATTTTATTCTTGAAAATCAGAGAATTACCCAGTCTTACATAAGATATATCACGTGTATCAATCCCGATCGCTGATATCTTCTCCATTATTCTATCAATAGGGCTTTGTCTAGTAGGGAAATCATGTGTTTTCTGGTAGTTTGATCCTGATCTTAACGGTATATACACCATATTTCCAACCTGGTCTATTTGGAACTTATTATCAAGAAATCCCCGCACTCGCAACTTTTTGATAGTAGCATCAGCTTCAAACTTGTATACTACGATACAGGGTCTTATCATAAAGGTGTATTGTTTAGGACAATTTAATATTTTTAGAATATGTTGTATTCCGCCGAATCATTATGAAATGGGTTAAGCATAAGTATTTTTCTGTAATTACTATCCATGACTTTAGATGCTGAACTTATAGAAATCAAAAGCAATGTATTGAAAAACAATCCTCTAAAGGACCCGGAAGATAGGAAAATACTTGTATTCCATCCTGACAAATTAGCACCTGGCGCGCCTCTATTAATTGAACTGGCAGGATTAAACGGAACTCCCAAATTAAATAACCGGTTTTCCCAGGTTTTAAATAAAATGTACAGAAAAAATCTTCTTGAAAACTCTGTTATAATCAATCCGGATTTTTCCACAAAATATCATGTCAATCAGTATATGAATTCACCGGCTGTGGGGAATTATGAAGATTTCATAATAAATGAAATCATACCATTAATCTCTGAAAAATTTAAAACAGGGAATGTAGGGCTATTCGGAAAATCGTCTGGTGGTTTTGGGGCTTATACGCTGGCATCAAGGCATCCTCAAATTATCAGTGGTTTTGCTGATCATTTCGGGGACAGTGGTTTTGAATATGTCTATATACCTGATATCCCTGTGGCATACCGCGAATTACACGGTAAATCTATTAATAATTATCTGAATGAGAAGGCAGGGAAAGAAGAGTTAACCGATGACGAAATAAGAGCACTGAATATAATAGGGATGTCAGCGTTCTACTCCTATAATGAGGAAACTAGCATTCCAGAACTGCCATTTGACACAGAATCCGGAATGTTCTATGAAAATATATGGAAAAAATGGTCTGTTCATGACCCGGTTAATAATGTGGAATTAAGCGCTGATAATCTCAGGAAACTGCACGCCATATATCTGGATGTGGGCATAAAGGATGAATACAGCCTATTTATGGGAATGCGTACTTTGCATGCGAAGCTGCAATCCCTTGGTATAGATCACATTTACAATGAATTCAATGGAGGGCATTTTTATAATACACCACGTTATGAAGAATCTTTACCTTTCCTTGCAAAAAAATTAAGTGAGTAAGTGTATCAATTAACCTAATTATTTTTGTTATGAATTAAATTGTTAAATACCTCATAATGTGGAATTGGAAATTATAGCTTAACAATTATCTCTATAATTTATATAATGTTTATAATTCATGTGTAGATGTTATTCATAGGTAATCATAAAATAATATGGTATAATTTGAAATGAATCTATATTGTTAATTTCAAATTACATATAAAACTAATTCGTTTATATCCCGGCCATGTCAGCAGCATAGTCTCCGATATAGGGTATATTTATATCTGTTCCCAGTGACCCTTTATAACCAACGTAAAGTCCATAAATCCATAGGAATATATCAATAATATCACCCACATATAATATAGGGAATAAAGGTAGTAGAAGCATTGCAATGATATAAAATACTATATCAACTACCAGCATAACTATACCGAGAATTATGGCCTGTATTGCATGAAACTTTAACCTTTTATCTTTATCAGATGTAATATAAACAAATATACCGGTTAAAATCGGTATAAGATACGCAACTACATACATGATTGAATTTTCATTATTGTCTGACATATCACAGCATGTGAAAAGTATATATAAAGTTTATTTATGCATTTGTCCGACGCTAGAAACGCTTCTTCTAACCGGAAATCTGTGAGCTCAATATGTTGGGAGATGATGTAACCAGAAAAATCATTAGCTAAAAATCTTATACTTTATCCATTTTGCCAATCATATTTTATATATAGACAACATCAAGCCTAGATTTAAACATCATTGAAATGCAGCAATTAGGTTATTTGTGGGCTGATAACAAAAAGATAAATCCTTAAACCTAATGTAGAATAATGAAATCATCAAATTTATTTAAAGAGGCTATGGAGCTGTTTCCCATGGGTGTAAATTCGCCTGTTAGATATTATAAGCCGGAGCCAGTAATGTTTCAGCAGGGTATGGGGTCCAGGATTATTGATGTAAATGGGAAAGAATATATAGATTATTCAATGGGATTTGGTCCCATGATACTAGGTCATGCAAATTCTGAGGTGGGAATGAAAATAAAAGAGCAGGTTGATAGAGGCATCCTGTTCGGATCCCTTAGTGAAAACGAAATTAAATTGGGTAAAATAATAAAAAATGCTGTTAAATCTATAGATATGCTTCGCTTCACTAACTCTGGAACGGAGGCCACAATGCATGCCATAAGGGTGGCCAGGGGATTTACCGGGAAAAAATACATCCTGAAAATGGAAGGGGGGTATCATGGCGCCCATGATTATGCTCTTATAAAGTCCGGGAGTGGAACAATGACCTTCGGTGTTCCATCCTCTTCCGGAATTCCAGAGGAGGTATCCAGAACAGTTCTGGTCGGGCAGTATAATGATATTGAAAGCATAGAAAAATTGTTCAGGGAATATGGAAATGAAATAGCTGCAGTAATTACAGAACCGGTTCTTGGGAATATAGGTGTTGTCAATCCGAAAAGTGATTTTTTAAAAGCTCTCAGGGAAATAACTGAAAAACACTCATCCTTGCTGATATTTGATGAGGTTATCACAGGATTTAGATTTGCCTTCAGTGGATACCAGGATATAATAGGAATAAAGCCAGATATCACAACTATGGGTAAAATAATCGGTGGAGGTGCCCCTGTTGGAATGTTCGGCGGAAGGAAAGATGTAATGGAAAAAATTGCCCCAGCAGGAAATGTATATGAAGCAGGTACCTTTTCCGGTAATCCACTTACCATGGCAGCAGGAATGGCGACGCTGGAGATATTAAAGGCAAAGGATTATTCATACATAAATGACTATGCGGCGAGACTTGAAAAAGAATTAAATTCAATGGTCAGTGAATACAGAATAGATGCTGCTGTAAATAGATGCTATTCCATGTTCCAGATATTTTTCAACAAAAAAAATATTACAGATTACAGTACAGCAACCAAGTCAGATACGGCTAAATTCAATAAAATGTTCTACGGCCTTCTGGAAAGGGGAATTTTCTTCCCACCCAGCCAGTTTGAAACAGAATTTATAAGCTTCGCTCACAGTGAGAATGACTTCCAGGCAACCGTAGATGCCATGTCAGCGGTGTTAAAATGTCTGTAATACTTGGAACAAGAGACAGTGAACTTGCACTTATTCAGGCAGAAAGCGTAAAGGTCGCTCTGGAACTGGCAGGGTACGATGTGAAAATAAAAAAATTTACATCAAGAGGCGATTCTAATAGGAATATTCCCCTGTACAGAATGTCATCTACGGGAGTTTTTGTTGATGAGCTCAATGAAAGGGTAGTTAAGGGGGAAGTAGACCTGGCTGTTCATAGTGCAAAGGATATTCCATCCACCATGGCTGATTCACTTGAAATAAGTGCAGTTCTTAAAAGGGAGGATTACAGGGATGTGCTAATTTCAAATACCCCGCTGGAGGAAATGAAGGATGGGGATAAGCTTGGCACATCCAGCATGAGAAGAATAAGGCAGGCAAAAACTGTGAATGCGCACATACAAATATCGGATATAAGAGGAAATATCGACACCAGGGTATTTAAATATATGTCAGGCAACTACTCCGGTATAATTATAGCTAAGGCAGCATATAATAGGATGAAGCTTGACATGGAACATTTTGAGCTATCTGAGGACCAGTTCCTGCCGGCCCCAAATCAGGGAATAATAGCCATAGTTGGCAGTAAGGATTCAGAATCATCTGACATAGCAAGAAACATTAACCACAAAGAAACGCACAGTGATATGGAAAATGAAAGATATATAGTTAAGAAACTAAACCTAGGATGTTCCATGCCTGCAGGAATACTTTCTGAAAACGGAACGATTAAAACACGCTTTTACTCACTGAAATCGAATGAATACAAAGATATGAATTTCACAGGGTCAGATATGGAATCCATAACAGATAAAATGCGGGAGGCGATAGCCGACTATGGGTATTTCTAGATACATTATCACAACAAGGCCCGAAGGTAAATTCAAGCCGGTGGATACTGAATGTATATCCATTAGAAACGTGCCACTGACAAAAATCATAAGAACCGGTAGGCAGGAAGAAATAATTCAGGATATAATAAAAAATAAACCAAATGTTATTGTTCTTACAAGTTCCGTGGGGGCATCTGAATTCTTTAAATATTATTATAAATATACAGAAGATCCGGATATTATAGCTATAGGAAATCATACAGCAGATGAAATTAAAAAATATAGAGTCAATGTCTCTGTTCCCAATATCAGAGATTCTTACGGGGTTATAGGATTATTGAAAAAATACCTTAATTCCACAATAGCCCTATTTCGCAGCAGTGAATCCAATAATATTATTAATAATTGGCTTGAAAAAAACAATGTTAATTTCACAGAGTATCATATATATAGCGTTGTAAAAATTGAAAGTAGTGAAATAAAAAACCTGATTCTGGATACTAACTGTATGGGCATTCTTTTAACATCCTCTATGGAAGCCAGAATATTCCATGATATACTGGGTGGCATTGAAATAACTAAAAATATATATGCGATAGGACATGTAACCGATGAAACACTTCGAAGTTATGGATATAAGGTATCATTTACTGGAAATTCTGATTTTGAATCAATAATAAAATATATTGATTCTAAAAACTGTTAGTAGCGGGGAATGGATTTGAACCATTGATCTACGGGTTATGAGCCCGTCGGGATCTCCTGACTACCCTACCCCGCTATAATGGTATATTGCTAAAAAGGATATAAACTTTAACGGTTTTTCAGATATCTCCGAAGCTTTCTTCCATTTTTCTGAATTTTAATTCCCCTGAATTCTTCTCTAGATACGCATAAACAGTCTTATGTTTCCTTCCCTGAAGTATCATATTAACTGCCTCTCTGGCATACTGTATGGATATGAAATCACCTATTATTGAAACTGTATTTCCACTAATTGATATATATGTACCCGTAAGTTCCTCTATAATCTCTCTGGTATGCCCTTCCTTACCTATGAGTCTTCCCCTGATTTCTTTGATCCTCTTTGTATCCTTTTTAACAAATTCCTTTATTGATATAACTATAAGCTGGATACTGTCATCGAAAAGAAACATAGCCTTATCCGGATTAAATCCACGGCCAATGGCCTGAACAACGTTCATCGCCATCAATGCCTTTAATGGGTCATTTTTCTGGTAAACCGTAACAGTGGCATTCTCAGAATCAATATCCAGCCTTACTCTACCTTCCTCCTCTATTTTCGCCTTTATCATTCCTTCCTTACCAATCAATACCCCTATTCTGGCAAATGGAATTTTTATGCTACCTATATCAAGCATTTATATCACCTTTAATATGATTATACAGTTCTTCTACACTGCATTTCACACCCTTTCTGGAAAAGAATGAAACTATATTCTTTATATCTCTTTCAAGAAAACTTTCTGCCATAGGATGTTTTATAGACACAGACTGCCCCACGTCTATAATATATGGATTTTTTCTATAATAAAGTATGTTATATTCACTGAGATCGGCATGAACTATTCCGGCTTTGTTATACATAAGCCACAATGCTCTTTTCAGTTTTTCATATAAGTCATGAAAACCTCCCTGCAAATCCTTTATCTGCAATGCAGGTCCTCTTGCAGTTCCCAAATATGACATAAGAAGTATATTCCTGTAAAATCCATAAGGTCTTGGTGCATTTATTCCCACTTCCCTCATGTCCTTCAAATTAGTATACTCTTTCTGCGCCCACACGTACACCACATTAGATCTATTTATCCTCTCCTTATCAAATCTGTAGTCTCCCTTTATATATTCCATAGTATTGGAAAATTTTAAGGTCGACATTTTATATATTTTTAATGCTCTTGTCTCCTTATTTCTAAGTTTGACATTAAATATAAGGGACTCTTTCCCACTTGATATGGGGAAGTTAATATAATCTATATCATATTTTTTGATTACTTCATAAATTGCATTAAGTGTTCTTCTATCAAATACCAATCCATAGGTCTTTCTGTCAAGATTGAGCCTGTTTGAAAATTCATCTGATTCAATTAACTGCTTCAGTGCACTTTTATCGTTCATTGAATACATCTATTATTTCTGGTAACATCCTGTTCCTGCTCAGATACATAGCCTGAGTTCTGGTGTACCTGTATACTATATCACCCTTTTCATCCTGAAAATCCCAGGGTTTTACAATAACAAGATCTCCCTCTCTTATCCACATCCTTTTTTTCATCTTTCCGGGTATTCTACAGTTCCTTGTTGAACCATCTTCGCACATTACAGTTAGTCTCGAGGCGCCAGATAATTTTTCAACTATACCATATATTTCTCCTTTTCTCTTATTGGGTGTGATAACCCTAGTAATATTTTCTCCATTGTCATCGTCTTTATCAACCATATTTATAATACATAATCATATCCACTGATATAAATATAATCAATTGAAAACAGGTTTTCAGAATATTACAGAAAAAAACCTCCGGAAAAAGTTTCAGTTATGGTATATTTTGCCGTGTATATAGCGGATATTCCTTGAGAAAAGTTTAAATATATCTGCTATATATTCGCATATGGCTGATTTTGAATCAGAAAAAGATGTTATAGCTAATAGTAAAACTCAGGATAGGAAGTTAAGAAAGTCCTTAACCACGTGGGATCTTTATTTTTTGAGTCTCGGAGGTATAATAGGATCGGGGTGGCTCTTTGCAGCTGCCGCCTCAGCGGCAACAACCGGGCCAGCTGCCATATTATCCTGGATAATTGGTGGTGTCCTAGTTTTATTCATAGCTTTAGTTTATGCCGAACTTGGCGGTATGATACCGAGAACAGGAGCAATTAGCAGATACGGTCATTATTCCCATGGTGGAGTGGCTGGCTTATTCTTTGGCTGGACATATTTCCTCTCTGCTGTTTCCGTTCCGGCTGTGGAGGCTGAGGCAGTAATAACCTATGCAAGTGCTTACGTGCCTGGTTTATCTTACAGTGCACCTAATCCTCTTGATCCTTCAGCAACTGTAGCACTGCTGACAGGCCTTGGAATAATTCTGGCAGCGATACTCATAATTGCTTTCTTCGCACTGAATTATGCAGGTGTCAGGATAATGGGAAAAACGAATACGGGAATGACATGGTGGAAGCTCATAATTCCGAGTATAACTATAGTGATGCTTGCATTCCTGGTATTCCATACGCCGAACTTTACAAGCCCTGCTCTCGGCGGTTTCTTGCCCAATAACAACAGCGCAACAATATTCGAGGCGGTGTCAACTGACGGTATAGTGTTCTCGTTCTTGGGATTCAGACAGGCTCTGGATTACGGGGGCGAGGCCAAAACACCTCAGAAATCAATACCGAGAGCAACGGTATTCTCAGTGCTGACCGGAATAGTAGTATATGTTCTCCTACAGGTAGTATTCATCGGTGCCCTTGATCCATCTAAACTGGCTGCCTCAGGTGGGTGGTACGGTCTTGCATCAAGTACCCCATCTGCATATGCGTCAGGAGTTGTTGCGGCGCCATTTGCATTTGTAGCAAAAACATCGGGTATATTCGCTCTAGTTGTACTGACATACGTATTATATGCTGATGCCTACGTATCACCTGCAGGGACACTTAACGTATATGCTGGCACATCAGTGCGAACATTATTTGGACTTTCAGAAATTGGATACTTCCCGAAGCAGCTTTCCTATGTGAGCAAGAAGACAAGGGTTCCAGTACTGCCTATTATAATATCTGTAATAATTGGATTAATATTCCTTGCACCGTTCCCTAGCTGGTACGCTCTTGTAGGGTTAATAACAGGTGCAACAGCATTCACATACATTGTGGGAGGATCTGCGCTGATGGTATTCAGGAGGGAGGCAGATGAACTTAAAAGGCCATTTAAACTACCATTTGCAAAAATACTTGCGCCTATAGCTTTTGTTGGTGCAACTCTTATTGTGTACTGGTCTGGATGGCCAACAATACCGTATCTGGCTATAGCCATATTCCTGGGCATACTTATATATCTTATAATACTTGCATCACACAAGGTGGAGAACGTATTCACCAGAGAGAATATAAAGGCAGGATGGTGGGTGCCCGCATTCATACTTGTACTCACGCTTCTTTCCTATCTGGGGGAAGGTGACTACGGAGGAACAAATACACTTCCATATCCTTTAGACTTCATTGTCGTGATACTGGTAGCAATAATGTTCTATCTGATATCCATAAAATCTGGATTCAAGACAGATGAAATAAGAGATATAATAGATTCAGGCACCCAGTACATAACTGAGGAAGAAATAGCAACATCAGTTGGACAGAAATAATTATATTTTTAAATTTAAAATTATATTTTTGTACAGGAAATTTTTTTATTTATTACAGTAAAGCAAATTCCAAGTATACCTATATTGAATATTATATGTTTAAAAAATTATTATAAAATGTTATATATAACTATTATATTTATCTCTGTTTTATAATAACATTCTTAATCTTGAAATACCTTGAAATGGCATCACGCATTAATTTTATATTCCTGCTATCCTTGCCTATAGCCTTTCCGATATTTTCAGGTGCTATGCCTATGAATATATTGGTTACATTGTCCTTCCATACCAGATTTATTTCATTTACAACATATCTGTAAAAGAGGTTTCTTGTAAATGTGAGAAGGTCAGGGGAAAATTCCGCCATGACTATTCTTTTGTTTATCTTAGCCTTCAGGTCAGTAATTATATTCTCATGTTTTTTAAATATCTCCGCAAGCTTATGCTCTCCCACAACGAATAGCACCATCTCCTCATTCTCAAGGCATTCGAACACATTTGTTCTGGTATAGCTCTCAAATAATTTTATAAATCCTATTGTCTGGTTATCCAGTGTTATTTCATTCATGGTATCCCTTTATTTTTTGTTTCCCTTATATACAAGGTCTATTGCACCTGTTCCAAGAGTTATGGGCTGTCCAACAATAATGTTTTCAGCGACCCCTGCAAGTGGGTCTATTTCTCCAAGAAGTCCGGCCTTCAGTAAATGCTTTGACGTAATTTCAAATGCAGCTCTTGCCAGCACACTGCTTTTTCTTCCCGAAATTCCCTGCCTGCCAACTGCTCTTACCGCCCCAGAAAATGTCATCATATCAGCCACGAGCATCAAATGCCTTTTATCCACATTGAGTCCCTGCTCGCTCAGAGTATTTTCTGCTTCCCGGTATATGGCATTTCTAGCTGCTTCTATCCCGAATACGTTCTCTATTTCAATGATATCGTTCGTCGTGGTTCTTGTTGCATCGACGCCTTCTATATTAAGAACTTCCCTAAGGTTTGAACCCTGTGTATAAATAACCCATGCCCCCTCCTTTGGATCAATTCTGGCTATAGCTCTGCTTATCTTGCTTACTCCTTTGATTGGGGTTGTTTTCAGTTCTTCCTGTTTCTGGTAAAGTACCTTGAACGATTCCTGCTGCAATTTTATTGCTATGTTTTCATCATCTACCTGATTATAAATTATGCCCTTTTTCTTTTCTAGTGCAGAGAGCACATCTCCCATAGAAACAAGCCGGTCATGGCTTTTATTCTTATCGAGTTTGATGGTAAGGCTCATATCTCCAACGTCCGTTATAATATCTGCCACATCTATGATTGTTGTGTTTTCTAGACTCTTAATAAGTTCCCTGACTTTATCCTCATTATTTTTATATCTCTCTGTAAGGTATATTGTCATTGATGGTGTGCTTGGAATTCTTCTGGCATCCACAATTTCTATTAGTCTGGGCAATCCAAGTGTAACGTTCATTTCAACAACACCTGCGAAGTGGAATGTTCTCATTGTCATCTGAGTTCCTGGCTCACCGATACTCTGTGCGGCTATTATACCTACAGCCTCGAATGGGTCTATTTCCCTACTTTTCAGTTCCAGCTCAACTCTCTTCAGGAGTTTTTCGTATTTGTCGGCTGGAAGGCTGTTTTTATATTTTATGAGTTTATAAGCAAGTGAAACAGGTATATTATATCCTCTGGATTCGGCATCCTTCATCACCGATGCTGCATCATCGGACATTTTGAATTCTTCTTTTTCCCTGTACTCAACGTGGAACTTTTCTCCCAGTGCAAAGGATGTTAATTCCTTGAATCCTTTTTCCATCTTGAACTCAGTTATGGGAGTTCTGTCTATTTTTCTGATACTCTCAATCTTCAGAATTGCCTTTAACCCAGTTTTTCTTTTCTGTAAAATGTCTTCTGTATTTTCATATTTTGAAATTTCAGAAATTTTAACTTCATAATCTATGTTCTGCTTATCAGTGGATATATATCCGGTATCAACTTTGGTTTCAGGCATATATTCTACGGCATAGCTGCACGGTACATTTTCAGAAATAATCCCAATATTTTTCTTTGTATCTCTCCATATTAATGACATCATTGTTCATCACCGAATTCATCATATGCAACGTAATCAACATCCACTGTCTGTCCCTCATCACTCCTGGTAGGATCTATTCCATCTTCACCGTATTTAAACTGAACAACAGAGCCTATTGTATCCTCAACCCTGCGTTTCTCATTCACCTTTAAATCCTCGAAAGCATTTATGAGTCTTCTCTGCATGTAACCACTTCTGGATGTCCTCACTGCAATATCGACAAGACCCTCTCTTCCACCTATACTGTGGAAGAAATACTCTGTAGGGTTTAAACCTGCCCTATATGATGATTTTATGAAGCCCCTAGCATAAGCGCCCAGATCGTTTTCCTTGAAATGTGGCAATGTTCTGTTTGCATATCCCCTGTTCAGTCTTCCTCCCCTGACGGACTGCTGACCTACCATTCCGGCAACCTCGGCTATGTTCAACATCTTTGCTCTAGCTCCTGATCTAGCCATGATAACCGATGGATCATTGAGACCGAGATACTGTGATGCAATCTTTCCGGATTCATCCCTGACCCCTCCGGTTGCACTGAGAATTTCTACTTCTAATGTATCCTCAATGGATCTTCCTGGAAGTGGTTGAAGCTGTCCTGATCTGAAAGCTGCAACAAGTTTTTCTATTTTTTCCAGCGTTTCATTTGATATTTCCTGGATTCTTGATATTGCCTCCTTTGGTATATCATAATCCTTGATTCCCGTTGAGAATCCCCTGTGGCTCAGATATCCAACAGCCAGACGTGTTACATTATCTATGAATTTCGATGCGGCCTCGGGACCCATTTTTCTGAAAATTTTATCTACTATAACTCCGGAGAACGGTCCTACGGCCTCATCATCTATTGTTCCGTGGATCAACTTCCCATCTGTAATTACCACATATGTGTCTGCAGGATCATTTTCATACTCACACTTTCCATCCTTGGAACCCGCACACAGATGGCTTTTAAATTTAACATTTAGGCCTTTTGGTAGAATAAGTGAGAATATATCCCTGCCATGGTAATACTTCCTGCCATCTTTGATAACAGGGTCGGGAAGTTTCTCGAACTCTATATAAGAAACGGTATGTATTGTATCGTCCTCTGATATAAGCGGGTTATTGTGTGTTAATAGGAATAGTGAAGTTATATGATCATGGATGGCACCGATAATCGGACCCCCAAATCTTGGAGACATAATCTGTTCCTGTACTTTCATTATTATTCTTGCTTCCGCCCTGGATTCCTCACTCTGTATAACATGAAGGTTCATTTCATCCCCGTCAAAATCTGCATTGTATGGTGTGCAGTCAGATAGATTAAATCTAAATGTCATCCCTGGAAGAACTCTGACACTGTGTGCCATCATTGACATCCTGTGAAGTGATGGCTGCCTGTTGAATAATACTATATCTCCTTCGGTCATCTGCCTTTCCACTGTCCACCCCAGGTCTATTCTTTCACTGTTGATTTCAGCATTCTGGTCAGTAAGTTTTATTCTTCTTCCATCAGGTCTTATAAGGTAATTAACCCCTGCAAGGTATTTGCCCGTTTCTGTTCTCGGGTCAGTACCCCTCTTTATCCACTCTCTCATTTTGTCGATGTTGAATGAATTTATTAGAACCGGTACTGTAAGTTCTCTCGCTGCTATTTCAGGAATTCCAACCTCGTTCATGGATAGAAATGGTTCAGGGGAAATTACACTTCTGGAAGAAAAGTTTACCCTTTTTCCAGACAGATTTGCCCTGAATCTTCCTTCCTTTCCCTTCAATCTCTGAACTAGAGTTTTAAGTGCACGTCCTGATCTGTGCCTTGCAGGCGGTATTCCTGCTGTCTGGTTATCAAAATATGTTGTAATATGATACTGAAGTAAGTCCCAGAGATCTTCTATGATAAGCTGTGGCGAACCATTATCCCTGCTTTCCCTGAGCCGCTGGGAAATTCTTATTATATCAACGAGCTTATGTGTTAAATCATCCTCACTTCTCTCTCCTGTCTCAAGTGTTATGGATGGGCGGACGTCAATTGGGGGAACAGGTAAAACTGTTAGAATCATCCATTCTGGCCTTGCAGATGCCTTATCAATGCCGAAGAATAGTAAATCATCGTCAGGTATCCTTTCTAATCTTTCTCTGATTTCCTTTGGCGTTATCTTGATACCACCTTCTCTGAATGTGGTTGGTTTATCCAGTATTACTTTAGGGCTTTCTGCATTGCAATGCGGGCAAATTGATCTCTGTGCGGCAATCTCCAGAATTTTCTTCAATGTCATATCTATAATTTCCGGGTCCATGGTTGAAAAATCCATGGCGTTAATCTGGATACGGTAATTATTTATCTCATCATCCGTTAATTTTATCCTGCCACATTCCTTGCATGAAGAATCCAGCATGGTTTTTATTTCCTTGATAAAACCTATATGCACAACCGGCATTGCAAGCTCTATATGCCCAAAATGACCTGGGCATTCATCCACCTTTCCACCGCATGTGGCACATTTCAAACCAGGTTCTATGACTCCCATGTGGAGATCCATTAACCCTCTTTCTATGGGATAACCGTCATCATCATATGTATCAGGTGTTATAACCCTGATCTGTGACATTTTCCTGATTTCCTCAGGAGATAAAAGGGCAAATTTTATTTTCTCTATTCTCTTTGAAACATTATTAAAATTCATTTCATATCACCCAGCTCCAGTCTCATTACAATTCCCATGGAACTCAATTCATCCCTCATTAACTTAAACGCATAACTGGTCTCAATAGGATATATGTTACCGGTATTTCCACAAACAGGACATCTCAAAGTACCCTTCCTGAAATCATATATTGCTATGTGTCCGCAGGTTGGATTCCCGCACACATAGAGTATTGTACCATCGCTCTGATCCAGCAAACGATCTTTTATAACCATGGATGCCCCATGAGCAATTAATGTATCTCTCTCCATTTCTCCGAATCTGAGACCTCCCTGCCTGGATCTTCCTTCTGTTGGCTGTCTTGTAAGTATCTGCACAGGCCCTCTAGATCTTGCATGGAACTTGCTTGCAACCATGTGATGCAGTTTCTGGTAGTAAATTACT
>JAKAYM010000182.1 GCA_021826795.1 Thermoplasmata archaeon | reverse complement strand
TCATGTGGACAAATGGAGATATGGCACTTGACAAGTATCTTGCCAGCTGGTGATATATTATGATGTCAGAAGATGAACAGTTAGAAAAATTGATGAAACCGGAATACATTTCCAGTTTAACCAGGGCAGTAGAGCTCATTAAAAAGCTTGATAACCTTGGATTTCTGGATGTAATATCCGGTATATTGAGTGACGATGAAACATTAAAAACCATCTTTACCCTCTTGACGAGTGATGACGTACTGTCTCTTACAACAAAGACAGATTCTGTCATGGTATTATTAAAAATAATGTCAGAGGAAAAGAATGTAAGGGCTTTGAGCAATCTGCTTGAGATGGTCAGTATAATGCAGAATAAGGGCATCCTCGATCCTGTACTGGGAGTTCTCAATGATGATGGTGCGATGGGATTATTAATGGGATTATTCTCAAACGATTTTACCATGAACCTGATTATGAACGAGAAACCAATACTGGAATCTCTAGGAACACTGGACCTTAGTGTAGCACCTCATTATGTTAACATGATAAAGGCTGTAGAAAATGCAATCAAGACTGATACAGTGACGCCTGTCGGTGGAATGATGGGCACGCTTCGTGCCATGAAGGACGAGGATGCACAGAAAGGTCTAGGAATTGTTTTCTCCATACTCAGGAGTCTTGGCAAAACATGCAGTGATGAATTTAACTGCTCAGCCAAAAAATAATTTTATTTTTATAATAACCCTATTTTCTCAACACATTTTAATATCCATTTATGATTATGATTAATTATAGCTCCGTGGTGTAGTGGACAAGCATTCCGGACTTTGGATCCGATGACGGCAGTTCGAATCTGCCCGGAGCTGTTATGATTGAGATAATAGGAAGAAAAAAGGAAACAATTAGTATAGGAAAACCTGTCAGGTTATCGGAGATTTACGATTCCATAGGAATAAATGAAGATGGATTTGTTGCTATCTTGAACGGTATACCGGCAACATCAGATCTTACCATCAATCCAGGTGATAATCTTGTTCTCCTGGAAATTTTCTCAGGAGGATAACTTTCAAAATAGATATTTTGAATAAAACTTTTTTTCAACTTCCAAAAGTGAGTTTTCATTTAAAGATAATATTTTAATTTCATCCTTAAATGGATTTAAATTCTTACCAATATCCTCATTTTTTAATTCTTTTCTTATAATTTCCTCCATATTCCTTATTCTGGTTCTAACATCCACATAAATTCTATCGTCTATAATATAAGGGCCACGCATCAACCTCGGATTGCTGTTCCAAACATCAATAAATTTTATGGTTTCATTGGATTCAACAGGAGGTCCTTTATGAATTTCGATTCCCGGGAGTTTCTCAAGTTTATACTCTATTAGAATTTCTATATCCTTGCCTACATATATTTCAGACGCTATGGGAATAAATCCATTCCCCTGAAATATATCCCATATTCTGTTTTTCAGTCTCACTGCCTGTGGATATATTATATCATCTATAATCTCTGGCTTTTCCACTATAAATATCTTTATGTTAGTATCACGTTTCCTTTTTACCACGGGCAAACGATTGAATATATCAATTCTATCCTTCATATATATTCTGGATGCAAGTTTCAATCTGGACAGGTTTTCCTGGCTAACGGCAGCACCCGCATTTCTGGATGGGTCCACCGGATCAATTATTATTACAGGTTCATTGAATTTATCTACGGTTTCCTCAGGGATAATGAGTTTTCCTCTGAGGTTTGCCATATATTCTATAAATCTGTCAAAACTTTTGAAATGAATTATCAAGACTTCACAGAGATATCCGGAGAATCCGGATTTTGCGATTTCTGATCCATATACATTGATGCTTTTTAAAAATACCTTCAATAAGCGTATATCATGAATAGTTTTTTCATCTGTATTCCTATTCACATAAATAGTGTGCAACGGTGTTCTGTCTACGGTTGAAACTATTTTTTCCCCATTACTAATTTTAAATGCCGGTACAATATCTACCTTTATTCCATCAACATAACCTGAAACATATGGATGCTCTGCATATTTTTCTGTACCATTTTCTAGTACCTTATGACCGATTTCAAGGCCTTTTTTCTCTATGTAATCCACAGAATAAGACCTATCAAATGTAATGAACATGTCTATGTCACTGGATTTTAGATTGGTGTGTTTTGATACAGAACCTACTTCAACGCATTTTGCATTTATTTTTTCCTTTCTGCAAATATTATCTACCTTATTAATAATAGCAGATGAAATAGCAGCAAGCTTTCTGGTCTCCTCCTCGTTGGGCATCTGCTCGGCGAGAAACTCCTCAAGATAATTCATTTTAATTTCCTAGATCAAGAATTGCCTGTGCAGGTTCTCCCCCTGCTTTCTTAAGTGCCTCTTTTGCCTTTTCCCTTGGAACTTTGCACTGTTCCATTACAAGTTTTATATCCTCTTCATCAAATTCTTCTACCTGCTGGGTTTTAGGTTTTTCCTTAAATGTTCCCATTACCTGAAATGTTTTCTGCCCCTGTGCCTCTATCATTGTAACAGATGCATTTTCTACGATATAATCCTTATCCCTGCCCTTAAATATAACCTCCTTAACATCAGGCATTTCAGTAGATTTTATTCCCATCTGGTTCATCATTCTCCTTACATCTCTCGGATTCATAGGGATTAATTATTACTTCTTTTATTAATTTTTACGTTTTTATTCCATACTATTTCAGGATAGTTTGTAAATTTAAGTGTAAGTATTAATCCTATCATTGATGCCGTCAATTCGATAATAATTGTATAAACTGGTATGGCAATGAATTTTAATAAAATAAATGGCACAGAGAGTATAAATATCCAGGAGAAAAAATTGGCAAATTTGTAAACATAATATATCTCGCTGCCAGGGAATTTTCGTGTAAAATACTTCCTGTATCCTGGGAAAAATAACGCAATGGCAGGCAATATTAAAAACCCATCGAGAAGATTAACTCCTGTATTTTTTATGGATATCATAAATCCCATAAGCAATAAAAGTGGAAATATTGCCGTGAATGATATGCTGTAATATATTCTGGTATTTATAATACTCCCAATAAATAGCGCAAAAAATGAAACGCCGACAATTTCCAAGAACGTGAAAACCACAAAATCACTATTTTTGTTCAATACCAGTACGGGAACTGTTATGAGTATAATGCCTATTGAAACAAATAGAAGTACGTTTATTAAAATTGCATAAAGCATGGTCCACACATCCCTTATCCTTTTAACATCGGTTATGGAAATTACATACCTTTTCAATTTTTTAATTATAGTAGTTTTTCGTGACTTTACATCTATTTTATTTTTGTAGAATGCAGAATGCTATTTTTCCAGACTTTTCACCAACTGTACTGTGGGTGCACTAATTTTCTACCATGCTTTCAAGATTCATTGTTTTTACCAGCAGT
>JAKAYM010000181.1 GCA_021826795.1 Thermoplasmata archaeon | reverse complement strand
AAATATCACTGACCGGGGAGGCAATAAATTCATCTGCTTTATCGAATGTCGGTGCCGGAGAGATAGAAAATGTTGATATATTTGCTCAGGTCTTTCCAGAGCAAAAATACAATATAGTTAAACTGCTAAAATCAGATAAACATACTGTTGGAATGACCGGTGACGGTGTCAATGATGCACCTGCATTGAAAGAAGCAAACGTAGGCATAGCAGTTTACGGGGCAACAGATGTGGCAAAAAATGCTGCTGACCTTGTTTTATCAGCTCCCGGACTGGCCGTAATCATTGATGCTGTAAAAGAGGGCAGGTCTGTTTTCCAGAAAATGCTTAGCTATGTGCTCTACAGGATAACAGAAACAGTCAGGATACTGGTATTTGTTACTGCGTCAATATTAATATTCCGATTTTATCCGATAACAGCCTTTATGCTGGTAATTCTTGCACTATTAAACGATATACCCATAATAGCCGTATCAACAGATCATGTTACAGCCTCTGATCAACCGGAGAAATGGAATATGAAATATATTGCAGGCTTATCCAGTACCCTGGGTTTAATGGGGGCCGGGGAAACCATACTTCTACTATACCTCGGATACTCGATATTTCATTTCTCTTTAATAGTAATATATTCCATAGTTTTCCTTAAGTTAATAGCATCGGGACATTTTACAATGTTCGTGACAAGGAACAAAAAACCCTTCTGGCATAATCCGCCCAGCTTAATTCTGTTCATGGCTTTAATGTCTACGATTATCCTGGGTTACTTCCTTGCAGCATTCGGGCTTGGCATAGGAGCCACCGGGCCAATCATTGCCATACTTGTAGTTTTATATGCATTTTTCTGGTTTATGGTAGAAGACGGGTTAAGACTATTATACGATAAATTATTCAAATTATATACAAAATAATTCGCTTTCCATACTCAACCAGATGACTCCGCATATAATATATTTTAAAAACGGTCGTAGTATGACTCTGATGAACCTCTCCAGGCACTATAATGAAACGAACTGGAAATAGAAAGTTTTTTGCTTAATAAGTGTTATACTATTTATATTTCTATTAAAATTTGAAATTGGCAGGTAATGAAATGGCAGAAAAAAAGCTGATAAGCGTTTCCGTTGCAACTGCAGTTGGGCTCGGTGCAATTATAGGTGCAGGCATATTTGTTTTAAGTGGTACAACAATAGCGCTGGCAGGAGCAAATGCACTGATTGCGTTCGCCCTTGTGGGAGTTCTGGCAATTATTATTGCCATGGAATTCGGAGAACTTGGATCCATGATGCCACATGCTAAGGGTGCTTCATTCTCATATATTTTTGAAGCGTTCGGCAGTGAGATGGGATTCATAACTGGAATATTGCTTTATTTCAGTTTTTCCACTGCCATAGCTGCCATAGCACTGGGATTTGGATCTTACCTCGGTAGCCTCGTGGGCCTTCACTATGGGTACTTTCCCATTGTTTTTGCAATTATACTGATTTTTGTGTTATCTATTGTTAACATAGTCGGGGTTAAAAAGGCGGCAAAGGCAGATTTTTATCTGGTAATGGTAAAACTCGGAATATTGACAATTTTTGTTATTTCAGCCATTGTACTTGCATACTCCACAAAAACGCTGAATATTTCAAATTTTACAGTGCCTCCTGCGAAGGATAATATAAATGCAATATTTGCCGCAAGCATAGCTGTATTTTTTGCATACTCTGGATTCCAATCAATATCAACAATTACATCAGATGTCAAGGGAGGTGCAAATAAAGCAGCAAAGGCAATAGTATTATCTGTAGTTATCAGCATGATATTCTATATACTTGTTGTTGTTGCATTAATGTTAATGGTTCCAGCTTCAAAGTTTACCATATCCGCTGATCCCCTGGCATTTGCACTGGGTTATGTTCACGCACCTTATTCACTTTATGTAATAGTAATTATAGGCGCATTGATAGCCACAACCTCTGCCACACTTGCCATGATAATGACATCATCAAGAGTACTTTACCAGATCGGTGAAAATAAACTTCTTCCTAAATTTTTCAGGAAATTCAATGCCAGTAAGGACGTTTCTGTCAACGGTGTAATAATTTCGTCCATGATAGGGATTATAATGCTTTTCTCAGGAAATATCTATATAATAGCTGCAATCAGCAATTTTGGACTTTTGCTTTCATATCTGGTATCCAGCTTCGCTTTAATACATTTCAGGAGGATAAAAAAATCAGGAACGTTTAAGACTCCGCTGTATCCTTATACGACAATAGCAGGAATAGTTTTACTTATTTTATTCATATACGGTATGCCCAGAGAGGCGCTTGACATAGGTGTAATTATAATCCTGATACTGTTCATGCTTTATTACTTCCTGATAGAATTCAAACGGGATAAGGTAGTTAAAGAAGAACTATTCAAATAATAATTTGAAAAAATAAAACCAATAAAGTACTATAGCAATACTGGAAAATATATAAAGGATATATAATAACCAAAACAATCCAATACATTATTACAAATCAATATACCGGAAAAAAGGCCACTGAATTTATGATTTGGATAAATTCCGGCAATTAGGATAGAATGCTTATAAATATTCATTCCATACTAATGATATACATGGAATATAAGACCACATATAGATTCAGAATATATCCAGATAAAACCCAGATAAAGACCATAGATGACATTCTGTATTTATCACACATATTATATAATGACATGTTAGAGCAGAGAAAGATGGCATATGAATTGAATAGGGATTTTTATGAAAGCCTAAAGGTAAACTATAACACACAATCTGTTGAGCTATCAAAACTTAAGAATGAATTTCCTGAATATAAAAATATACATTCACAGGTACTTATGAATGTGGCTGACAGATTGGACAAGTCATATGACAACTTCTTCAGGAGAATAAAAGAAAAAAAGAAGGGAAAGAAGATAAAGGCAGGATTTCCCAGGTTCAAATCTAAGGATCAGTACCGTTCAATAACATATACACAATCCGGATTCAGGATACTGGACAGTACCCATGTATTCTTTTCCAAAATAGGTAAAATAAGGATGTTCCAGCATAGAGAAATAAATGGAAAAATAAAGCAGGCAACCATTAAGAAGGATAAGGCTGATAACTACTATGTAACATTCATAGTTAAAGAGGATGCTAATACCATAAACTGCTCTGAATTCCCATATAATCCGGTAGGAATAGATGTGGGACTTCTTAAACTAATAGCTACTACAGATAATGAACCGGTAGACCCGCCAAAGTATCTGAGAAAGTCAGAGAAGAAATTGAAAAGGGCACAGAGAAGTTTATCAAGGAAGCAGAAAGGCAGTAAGAACAGAAGGGAAATGAGGGTGAGGGTTGCAGGCATACATATTCATATATCCAACCAGAGAAATGATTTCTCACAGAAGCTATCCAGAAAGCTTGTTGATAATCATAATTTTATAGCATATGAGGATTTGAATATAGAGAATAT
>JAKAYM010000180.1 GCA_021826795.1 Thermoplasmata archaeon | reverse complement strand
TTAAGTTTGATCTTTCAAAGCGATTGTAATTTTTTTCCTCGTCACGAAGCTCTTCATTGCTTCGGCTGACCTTCGCAAGTTCACTTTCAAATTTTAAAATGGCCTTAACAGTATCTTCACCATATTCCTGAAGATTCGTGAGCTTGAACATTTTATTCGCGAATATTTCAAATTCATCCAGTATATTTTTATATGAATCTTCGAGATAATAGTCTCGGTTGGGCAAAGACAATCCTCCCTGCTCCAGGTAAAGAGCATAAATGGAACTGTTCTTTTTGTCCTGGCTTGCCTGGATTGAGAATAAACCCGTTATCCCGCTTTCCTCCAGTGAGATAAGAACCTCATAAAGTTCCACTCTGGATTTGATCCTTTTAATATTACTGAGATATGATTCTATGGGTTTAAATTTCAAGTCTTCCAGCAAGGCAGTATTCATTACGGAACTGTAAAAATTCCATATCTTCTTAACATTTTCAGAGTTATTTTTCCCGGTTTCTCTTTCACAATTTTCTGTTATATCTTTAAGCAGATACAGATTTCTTTCAGAGAGTTCCACGAAAGAACCCCATGACGATTTATCGTCAGGTATTTCAATTTTGGTTAACCATTGCCCGTTAGCATAATGATAAAAGTCATTTATTGGGTTTTTTGAATGGTCCATCTTATTTATTGAAAAACTGTTTATGTCTGGCATTGCATTGCTTCCTGATTTGTTATATTCAAACGCCATGCCATAAGAGAACGTATTCCAATATATATTTTATCAATTTTCAATTGATTCATCTTCATCTGCGAAGCTATAATATTTCTAAAATGTATGAGAAATTTATATCTATGAAATGATTAACCTGTGATGGAAATTATAAAAGATAAGAAAATCATTGTTACCGGGGGAGCAGGTTTCATAGGAAGCAATCTTGTTGAAAAGTTATCAGAGTTCAATGAGGTATTTGTAATTGACAATCTTCATACTGGCGATGAGTCCAATATAAAAGGTCTTCTCAATAAAAGAAAAGTACACTTTATGAAAGATGATGCAAAAAATCTTCCTAATCTGGATTACCATGCAGATTATGTATTCCATCTGGGCATATATTCAGCGTCACCAATGTACAGGAAGGATCCATTTCTGGTAGCAGAAGTCATTTCTGGAATGATCGGAGTTCTTGAGTATGCTAAAGCGCATAAGTCAAAGGTTGTATTCGCTTCAACATCTTCCATTTATAATAGTATTGAGCCTCCCCATAGAGAGGATATTATTCCCAAAGTAACTGATTATTATACAGAAGCAAGAATAGCCGCAGAGAGACTGTCTGAATTGTATTCAAAGCTTGAGGGCGTAAACGTTCAGGCAATACGATTTTTCTCTGTTTACGGACCGCATGAAGAGGCAAAGAAGAATTATGCCAACCTTGTTACTCAATTTTACTGGGATATAAAGAACAAACAATCTCCAGTAATATATGGTGATGGGACCCAGAGACGGGATTTTATCCATGTGAATGATTTGGTTGAGATAATAATAAGAGCTTCTCAACTTAAGGGATTCAATATTCTTAATGGCGGAACCGGAAAAAATTACAGCCTCAATGAAATGCTTAGCAAGCTTAACAACCATCTGGGGACAAATGTTGAGGCAAAGTTTATCAAAATGCCAATTAATAACTATGTTATGGAAACGCTGGCCGACACAAGTAACCTTAAGAAAAAGCTGTCATTCTTACCTGGCATCGATCTTGAAGAAGGCATAAAACTCATAACAAAGTGAGAAAAATGAAAGACCGGATGTTCATTTCAAAGACACCACTGAGAATAACATTTGTTGGTGGAGGAAGTGACATCAAAGAATATTATTCAAAATATGGAAGGGGAAGTGTGCTTTCGGCAGCTATTAATAAATTTATATATATAGTTGTAAACAAGAAATTTGATTCAAAGATAAGGGTCAGTTATTCAAAGACAGAGATTGTAGATAGTGTCAATAAAATTGAGCATCCGTCAGTTAGAGAGGCTCTTAAATTATTGGAAATAGAAGGCGGAATTGAAATAGTAAGCATATCAGATATACCCTCCGGCGGAACCGGTCTCGGTTCTAGCAGTACTTTTCTGGTCGGTCTCCTTAACGCACTTCATGCATGGAAAGGTGAATTTGTATCTCCGAAGGAACTGGCGGAAGAAGCAGTTAAAATAGAGAGAGAAATTCTTCGTGAACCTGGTGGAAAACAGGATCAATATATGGCAGCTTATGGGGGAATTCAACAGCTCGAATTTTATGCAGATGAAAAAGTTGGTGTAAAACCGGTTATTTCAAGCACTGAAACAATCCGGGATTTCGAACGTTCCCTGTTACTTCTATATACCGGTATTCAAAGAAGTTCAACAGATATTCATAAGGTTCAGATGCAGAGAGTTGAAAAGAAGAGCATTAACTATGAAAAAATGGTCCATATGGCTGACGAGGCTTTTGCTTGCCTTAACAACGGCAATTATGAATCGATTGGAAGGATGATTCACGAAAACTGGATTCTTAAAAAATCTCTTTCTGAGGGAGTTTCCAATGGAAATATAGATGTCTGGTATGAAAAAGCCTTGAAGAAGGGGGCTCTCGGTGGTAAAATCATAGGGGCAGGAGGAGGCGGTTTCATGTTATTCATGGCAGACCCGTCAAAACATAATGACATAATGCAGAGTTTACCCGAGCTTACAAGGCAGGAATTCAGCTTTGAATCTGAGGGTAGCAGGATAATTTATGTAGGTGATTAATCAATGGAAATTATTAACAATTTATATGGTAATCACATGAGATATCAATTTCTGGATAAAGCACAGGGTGTATTGCAATGAAGGCTCTCGTAACAGGCGGAGAAGGATTTATTGGTAGAAATATAATCAAAGAGATAAATTCGAGAGGCTGGTACTCTATCTCCATGGATATTGCTGAAAAAAGGAGCGAGGCAAATGAATTCCATCAGGTTTCAATTTTAGACAGAAACAAAATGGAAAATATTTTTTCTGGTGTCGATTACGTTTTTCACAATGCAGCAGTGACATCGCCACCTGAATTTGAGGAAAGACCATTCGAGGGATTTGACACAAACGTTATGGGTACCTTTAATGTTCTTGATATGGCACGGAGGCATAACGTAAAGAGGGTTATCCTTGCATCTTCATCATCTATTTACGGAAATACCATGAAAAAGACTGCAGAAGGAGATGTAGATACAAATTTTATCAATCTATATCCAATGTCAAAATTTATCAATGAACTGCTCGCAAAATTCTATGGTAAAGATAAAACTCCGGAAACTGTTTTTCTAAGATATTTCAACACATATGGATCAGGAGAGAATTCAAAAGGATTCTATTCCAGTGTAATACACAAATTTATTTCCGATATCAGGCTTGGAAAAACCCCGGTCATTTTCGGCGATGGAACACAAAGCCGGGACTTTATATTCGTCAAAGACGTGGCAAGGGCAAATGTTATGGCCGCAATT
>JAKAYM010000179.1 GCA_021826795.1 Thermoplasmata archaeon | reverse complement strand
TGATAATTTATCATATAATCAGTTCCTGGCATATTTTTTATAACTTTGTCTACTAAACCAGCCTTGACAATATTCTTATCCGTTACCATAACGGCTTTTTTAATTTCAAGTGTTTCTAAAAAAGAAAGGGAATCCGCACCGAAAATAACGTCAGGTGATCTAAAATACCACATCTAGAGAACACCTCTGCCTTTGGAAAATGCAGTTACACCATCCTTTGATGAATAATTCTGCAATATCATAATAATTCAGCTGTTATAGATATATTAATTTTGTTATCATGAATTATATCCTATTTTTCCTTATAGGAATACAATAAAATAATATAGATTTAAACATAATTATTTATGACTATTTCACTACAATTATGTAATTTAGATGAGAAAGTTACTTATACCTATATTTTTCTAAAAATCATAAAAAATATCCCCTGTTACATTATTTCCGGAATTAATTATTTTTTAAATATGGTATAAGATGAATTGTAGAGCCATAATAACTACGGAATTGGGATTATTACCTGAAATAATCCATAACCATTTGAGTACTTCCCGAATCGATTGTAACAACCTGTCCGGTAATTGATTCGTTTTTTATAAGGAATATAACGGTATTTGCGACCTCCTCCGGCGGTATAAGTTTCCCGGTCAGAGTGAACTTTCTTAAAAATTCTGAGTCGTCAAGTTTCATCAAACTGAGAAGACTGTCGCCCATTTTAGTTTTTACAACTCCAGGTGCCACAGCATTTACTCTTATATTATGCGATGCCAGCTCTAGGGACATATATTTTGTAAGTCCTATAAGGGCTGCCTTTGTAGTTCCGTAAACAGCAAGACCCGGAAATGGATTGATTCCTGCCTGGGATGCCACATTGATAATTACACCGCCCATAGATTGTTTCATGAACTCCTCTGAAAGCCTCAGGGGCGAATACAGATTTGTCCTGAACATTAATTCCAGATTTTTTTCTTCAATATTACCTATTGGCTCCAAAATGCCAACACCTGCATTATTTATAAGCACTTCCGGAATTCCCAATTCATCCACTGTATTCCTGAAAAGCATTTTTCTTCCTTCTTCAGTGGATACATCTGCGGTCACCAGCATTCCAGAGGAAATTTCATTTATCTCTTTCAGGGTTTCTTTACCTTCCTCAACATGCTTTCTGACATTGACAACAACTCTCCCTCCTTCCGATGCAAGTTTCAGAGCAATTTCCCTTCCTATTCCACGCCCTGAACCTGTTACTATACATACCCTATTCTTTATATCATACATGTTTATCGCCGTAAATCATAGAAATATCAAAATATATTTCAATCAAAATAAATTTAAATTAATATTTAAGCCTTTACAAAACCCATTTACTAAATTAGTGGGAATATTTTAAGAGCGTTATGGTAAATAGATATTTCATAGTCCTCTGCACTTAAAGTTTCTCCGTCTATCTCAAGTATTGACCGACAGTTAACATGAATTGATTTAACTCTTTTATTGATAACATCCTTATCTGAGGTATATCCACCGGTCCTTAATGAGCTAAGTTTTAGCATTACCCTGTATTTTGGCATAAATTTTATAATATGAACATCAAGAAAACCATCACTTATATCTGATTCCGGCGATGCATGTATTCCTTTTCCGTAATACTGTCCATTGGCAACAATCAAATCCAGGATATCCACAGTCATTGAATCCCCTTCAGTTGTTATACTGGCCCTTACAGGTTTTGCTTTAAATAATGAGATGATAATGGCCGTGAGGAATGTCATAGAAGTTCTCCGTTTTACGGAATTGACCCTAATCATAACATGTCCACCCAAACCAGCTTCCATTATGTTTATAAAAAATTTTGTTACACCGTTAATTTCGATTTTACCCAGATCAATTTCCCTAAAATTCCCTCTAGATATGATTTCTGGTATATCTGGCGGCCTTACTTTTCCTATTGTTCTTGATAAGTCTCCGCCTGTGCCTGCATTAACAGGTATCATTATAATATCACTTCCGGCCAGGGCCTGGGCTGCGTAGTTCATAGTACCATCCCCACCAATTACTATGAGATATTTTATATCAGAATTAATGGCAATAAAGTCAATAAAACTATCAGGTGTTTTCTCAGTATAAGAGAAGGTAACTTCATAGTCTGTTAAGATAGATTTAATGTCTTCCATTATTCCAGGAGCTTTGCCCGATCCGGCATACTTATTTATCAGTATATGCACCCTCATATATATCCCCCATTTTTTTAATTACGGTATCTTCAATGGATTTTCCCATATCCAGTGAATATATTCTCAGTGCTAGTCTTCTTCTGAGAATATCCTCCGGTTTCACCGGGCATTCGTACATTATGATGTTATCAATATCATCTGATTTCCTTGAATAATCAATGTACGGCATATTTTTAATTTTTAATTTTCGACCTAATAACCTTGATATGATTCTTGCAGTTTTTCTTGCGCCTACCCTATAATCAGTTATTTTTCCCCCGAGCACAGATATGAAATTTTCTGTTACAGATATTCTGAAATCCCTGGATATTTTTCCAGGATCATCGCCGGAGCCCAGAAGTACTCTAATCCCGCTAAAGGTTGTGATAATTCTGCCATAGGTGAAATCCGGAAACACTGATTGAAGGCTCTTTATAAGGTATTCAATATCTTCCTTTCCTACGGAGAAATCGTCAGGGTCTGTAACAAATGTATCTGTTGTGCCCGTGTATACCACATCTCCAGAAGGTATAATGAATATCTGTCTCCCATCGATGCTGGACTTAAATACAACTGCATTTTTTAATTTCCATAGGGAAAACGGAAATACGAGGTGTATACCCTTGCTTAATCTGAAATCAGATTCTTCTGGCAATCCCGCCATTTTTAATATATTGTTTCCCCAGGGCCCTGCTGCGTTTATAACAATTTTTGATGATATTTCATAACATTTTTGTGAGACAGTATCCCGGATTTTAATATAATAAAGATTCCCTGATTTTTTTATGCTCAATGCTTCAGTATAATTGAAGCAGAGTGCACCGTGCCGGTAGGCTGAAACGATATTGTAGATAACAAGTTTTGAATCCACAGTAATTCCGTCGGTATATGAATAAAAACCATCTGTATCTCCTGAATACACTCCATGGTTGCGATGGTATCTAACAAGTGGGTTCTTACCTGACATGGCATTATAAATAGCCATTCCTATACCGATTTCCACAGGATTCCACATCTGTTTTCCAGTTAAAATATGAAATTCTAATGGTTTAACAATATCTGTATGTTCTATGAGATAATTCCTTTCTTGCAGAAGATGGTAAACCTCGAGAAATTTACCTGTCTGGAGATATCGCAACCCTCCGTGAACAAGTTTTGAGGATCCGGAGCTGGTGCCTGATCCAAAGTCCTCTTTTTCCAGCAATATGGTTTTTATCCTATTTTCAGCCAATATATTTACAATTCCTGAACCGGTAATTCCACCTCCTATGATTGCCACATCAAAGTTTTTCCCATCCAGTTCTGTGAGTTTAGAATTCCTTACTTCTGCCGAAAACTCATTATT
>JAKAYM010000027.1 GCA_021826795.1 Thermoplasmata archaeon | reverse complement strand
TCCCGGCACCTTAAATGGCCTTCCCCTGCTGTTATAATTGTTTTCCTCTAATAGTTCCCTCCATCTATTGAATACACTGTTATCCAGAAAATCATTCATGGCAGTTACATACCTTTCTGAATAACCCCTCATGTAGCTGTAGTATCCATATCTTCTTATATCCCTGTTTGATCCAAAAGTGACTGGTTTTGGTGTCATAAAAAACCAATCAATTCCCTGTATTTAACCGTACAGGGGATTTACATTCAATTGAAATTCATGGCAAAATGAATTGTGCAACTGACTTAATACGTCATAAATATTTTTAATGTAAAATATTGTTGTTCTCTGCTTTAGGTCAATGAAAACAATATATTTAAGAATATTTTAATATTTACTGATAATGGATCTTGAAGCTTACAAACAGGAAGGCATTATAGCCAGGAAAAATATAGATGATAATCTGATACGGAAAATAGCAGGTGGAATTGTAAATTCCTTTAATAAGAATGGAAAGCTGATAGTATTCGGCAATGGAGGTTCTGCTGCAGATTCACAGCATTTTGTTGCTGAACTCACAGGCCATTTTACCAAGGAGAGGAAACCGCTGCCGGCACTGGCTCTTACAACAAACACATCAGCACTAACCGCAATAGGAAACGATTATTCATATAAGGAAATATTTTCAAGGCAGGTAAGGGCATTGTGCAATAGCAATGATTACGTTGTAGGAATAAGCACATCAGGAAATTCGGAGAATGTTATATTAGCTCTTGAAGATGCCAATAAAATAGGTGCCTACACACTTGGTTTCACCGGTAAAACAGGAGGAAAACTTAATGGAATGTGCAGGGAGGTTTTCCATGCAGATACAGATACCACATCAGTAATACAGGAGGTGCACATAACAGCAATCCATATGATATGTGCATTGATCGATGAAAAGTACTGACCAAGGATAGTTTTTTATAAATATTTCCATTATCCTGTTATGATCATAACAAAGACCCCGTTGCGGATAGGTCTCGTGGGAGGCAGCACCGATATACCGGAATATTACCGTAAATACGGCGGTTTGCTTGTTTCCGCTGCCATAAACAAGTACATATATATAATTGTAAATAAGAAATTCGATCATAAAATCAGGGTATCATATTCAAAGACAGAAATAGTTGATACAGTTGATGAAATTAAGCATCCCAGCGTGAGGGAGGCAATGAAATTACTGGATATAGATGGTGGAATTGAGATTCTGAGCGTTTCAGATATACCATCAACAGGAACCGGGCTTGGTTCAAGCTCCACATTTCTGGTTGGCCTTCTTAATGCCCTGCACGCATATAAATCAGAATTTGCTAGCAGGAATAAACTTGCAGAGGAAGCAATTGAAATCGAGAGAAATATACTGAGGGAGCCAGGTGGAATGCAGGACCAGTACATGGCTTCCTTTGGTGGCATCAACATGCTCAAATTCAACGAGAACGATTCCGTGTATGTAAATCCGGTTACCCTTGATCACGACAAGCTTGAAAAGCTAAGGGAAAACATGGTATTGCTATATACAGGAATAGACCATAATTCTGGTGAGCTGCATCAGAATATAAGAAAGGAAATATCATCACATCTGGATGAATATGAAAAGATGAAGGGTTATTCACAGGATTTTTACCATTATTTATTCGATATGGACATTGAAAAACTCGGAAAAACACTGAACCAGAACTGGATATGCAAGAAATCACTGTATGAGAAAATATCCACACCCACCATTGATGATTATTATTCCAGAGCAATGGAACTTGGAGCCTATGGTGGGAATCTCATAGGTGCAGGTGGTGGTGGATTCCTTGTATTCATTACAGATAGCTGGAAGAAAAGGAAACTCGACGACCTCGGACTCAGAAATATTGATTTCGATTTTGATTTTGAGGGTTCCAGGATAATTTATTTTTCTGAATAAATTTTGACTTTCTTTCTATCCTGATGCATGGAGGTCCATAGTTTCAAGGTTAAAGGTACAATCGATTTTAGTAGTTAGAATAAAATAGGAGGAAGGTATAGAATAATTATGTATTCGGAATATATTATGGAGCAGGTTTTTGATTTCTTTCAGTATCCTGAGAGCTATGACCGGGCGATGATCAATGCCTCACTTCAAAGGATCACCTGTACAAACGACAATCTAATTTATAATAATAAAAGGGTTGAACCAGAACTAAAATGTACCAAGCAGAATTGCCTGGGATTTTTTCTTGCTAATATTCCGGCAATGATCGTTAATTCCACAGAATTTAGAGATGAACTTCCAGCCAAACTGGAAAAGCTTCGAAAAGATACTCTGGAACTTATAAATCTTGGAAAGTTCAATGAACTGGCGACACTTGATCTATATCTTCTGTTAGAAATGGCCATGCGCTGTGCGTATTCTATATGGCTGGGAAATAGAATTTATATCTCAAAATATGGAAATGATGACATAGTTCTGGAGAATTATGATTATAGGAGACTCAAACTTTATATAAGGCTAAATGGTCTGGGTAGATCCGATATTTACGTTAACGGTGAACCATTTCCCGGGTCAGAAAATTCATTATTACGATGGGCCACCAAATTCGTAGATCGGCCAACAGGGCTTATGTTCAGACTATCACTGAATATACGGAACCTTCTTGCACATGGGGAAAATGAATGGTCTCTGTATCCCGTTGCTGAAAGTGCTAAAATAGCAGCATCAACTGCAGCCAAGCTATTATCAGAAATAGAGCCAGGGAAAATTACCAGAAACCGGGGTACGCACAATTCTGATAAAATTCGTACCCAGAAAAAATACAATGGATTCACAAGCAGAAGGAATTACTGATATCCTACTGTCTTTGTTTAACTATAAAATTCAGTTTTCTGTAATCTTTGTAAACGGCGATACAGCATACATCTGTATAATTTATTGAAAACACCATCGAATCTATACTGTATATTTTGAGGACCCCATTGTTGACTGTTAACATATTTACGCCAGAATATACTGAATCATTAATATATATGTCATAAAAGCCCTTTAAAATATATATTCTGTTAACTGTATTTATAAATTTAGAGTAAATAAATTGATCAAGGGCCTGTTCAATATCACACATACAAAAAGAAATAAAGAGTTAGATATAAACGTTTGTTTAATAAATCATTTTTTATTTTCAAGCTGGTATTTCAATCCGTTGACAAAATTTTCAAATATATCTGTTGCTGTAACTATCCCTATACCGCCCGGAACAGGAGTGATATTTATTATATATTTTTCCAGTACAGAAAAATTAGCATCACCGGTAATTTCTCTTCCGGAATAGTTAATCCCGACATCTATCACTGTAGAATCTGGTTTAACATAATCTTTATCAAGGAATCCAGAAATCCCTACGGCAACAATCACTATATCACTTTCCCTTGAAATTTTTCTGATATCCGGAGTTTTGCTATGACATAGTGTTACTGTATAATCTCTGTTAAGAAGCAGCATTGAAAGCGGACGCCCGACAACCGGAGACCTGTTAATTATACAAACAATTTTACCAGGTACTTTATAATATTCAATAATATCTATCACTGCCCTCGCTGTTGCAGGAGCGATCATCTCATTTTTCATGGACAGATTTCCTTGATTATATGGGGTCATTCCATCTGAATCTTTGTAAAAGCTTATGTTATTAACCGTATTATAAAAATTCAGGCCTGGTGGTAATGGTGATTCTATCATTATCCCATGTATATCATCTCTTCTGTTGAACGTTCTGACGTAGTCTATAAGACTTTTCTGATCTATTGAAGAGAAATTTTTTAATTCAACCTCTACTCCAAGCTTATCTCCACGTTTAATTTTTGAATTGGCATAGATAGTACTGGCAGGATCGTTTCCGATCTGAATCAGCTGAAGCTTTGGTGTTATCTTATATTTATCTCTTATGGCATCAATTTCTGACCTGATCTTTAGCATTTTTTTATTTGCAACTATTTTTCCGTCCAACAACATATTCAGCACCTTCTTGTATCATAAAATGCATTGTCTTAGATTTTACGTACTGTTTATGCATCTATGTACTTTATCCTGAATCTATTGACGCAAATCAATCTATCGAAAAATGGTACATTATTTATTTTATAACTCATATTTAATATGTCATTATTGAATTCCTTATTTTTATTATGTAATTGTACAGCCATTTACCTCTAAAAATATTCTCTTTAATGCCTTTGATGTGTTAATGTTTAGTTTATCACTGTCTATCTTTGTTTTAATAATCACTGCTGGCTGGTACTTTCCTCTCTCTTTAGTTTTGTTTACCTTATCTTTTATTATGTTATTCTTTACTTTTATCCTGTTCATTTATTAGTTCTATTATAACATCATTAAAGCTTTCCCTTGGAGTGTTTTAATTTATTTAATCTATCTATGGTTTTACCATGAACTATTATATTTGTAACCCCATAATATGTATATTTATTTAAAATTCATTCAGGATCAGTACACCATTTTCCCTGTTCAATATAAAATTAACAGTGAAACTCCACAAAATACCTATAATAACATTACCCTAATATATATAATAAGTATGAGCTGTTGATAAATATGGACGCTAATAAAAAATTACAAGAAGTCAACAGGATAATAGTAGAATCTAATAAGGATAACAAAGAATTTACAAGCTCATTTATGAATTTCATGGGCATAACCATGAATTCCGGAGCCCTTGACACTAAAACAAAAGAATTATTGGCCCTTGCTCTGGGAATTGCGGCCAGATGTGAATGGTGCATTTCATATCATGTTAATGAAGCATTTAAGGCAGGTGCAACTAAAAACGAGCTTATGGAAGTGGGCTATGTAACCGTATTAATGTATGGCTCACAGGCACTTATGGAAATGAACAGCTTAGTTGATGCAATAAACCAGTTTGAAAAACAATGAATGTTAATAATCTATTGAGTAAAATCTATAGTTCAGAGACTTATTATGAAGCTGTAGATCAGAAAATAAATGATATAGTTGATATGATCCGCAAAGGTTACTCTTCAGAACGGCTTAACAGGCAAAGAAACCCCGATTTTAAATGTTTATTTGAATTTGCCAAATCTAGAATAAGGGTCTCTCGAAAATTTACATACGCAGGCCACCTATTTCTTGATTATTATTCCTCTATGTATTCAACCCCGGAAATAATAGGAAAATACAGGGCTGCGAGATTAAAGGGGCATTACATTATTGATGCGGGAAGTGGTGCAGGTATGCAAGATATTGTATTTGCCAAGTATTCCCATGTAATAGGTATTGAAATGAATAAATCCAGATATCTAATGGCTCTTCTGAACCGAATTCCATATAAATCCACTGCTAATTTCATAAATGATGATTTTTTCAATTATTCTGGTGATTTCAGAGACTCGATAATATTCAGTGACCCTTTACGCCCATCAAATTCAAAGGAAAAATATTTTTCACAGCTGTCTCCGAATCCCCTTAATTCTATTTCTGTTTCAGATAACATTTTCGGGTATGCTATCGACCTTCCTCCCCATATTAAATGGGAAAATATACTTTTAAAGGGAGAAAAAGAGTATATATCCATAAACGGAAGCCTGAATAGATTAACGGTCTATTCACCATCGCTTTCAAAAGAAGAATCAACTGCTGTTATTCTTCCGGAAAATATAATACATTCTGGTAGGCCGGATGAATTTAAAAAATCATTATCTCATGAATGCAAGAACTTTAAATATCTATATATGCCTGACATTTCCGTAGTATATGCCAAACTTTTGAATGATATTATAGATCCCGACTGGAAAATGATATACTTAGATCAGAAACGGTACGTATTTGCAGGGAATTCTGAATTAAAGACATTTCCGGGTACACAGTATTCTATCATAGATTTTTCTGATGATTTGAATATTGAACATAGTCTTGCAAAATATGATGGAGGGAAAGTATTTTTCAGATTCAATATGGAACCTGATGAAATGTATATGCACAAAAACGCGCTGGAAAAAAATCTGAAAGGGAACAAGAATATGTATGTATTCAAATCCGGAAATGGATATATAATCACTGAGAAATTAGAATAAAGTACGGGCCATCTTATTTTGAAAATCCATGAACCTGCTATAAAAATAATTTTTAAATATCTTTTTATAGAATTTAGCAATTTCTTGTGACAAATATGTTAGAATTTTATTCTAAGGCCAGATTACCGACCAGATTCGGCTCATTCGAAATATACGTTTTCAAAAATGATGAAAATATGGACCACGCCGTTCTTGTACATGGAAACGTGGAGGGAAAAGAGAATGTGCCTGTAAGAATTCATTCTGAGTGCCTGACTGGAGACGTTTTTGGGTCGATGAGATGCGATTGCAGGGATCAATTATTGACATCAATGAGATATATAGGCAAGCAGGATTATGGTATGCTCATATATTTAAGACAGGAAGGCAGAGGCATAGGACTTCTGAATAAAATCAGGGCATATCATCTTGAAGATACAGGATTGGATACGGTAGAGGCAAATGTGGAGCAGGGGCTTCCTGCAGACAACAGAAAGTACAATTTTGCTGCAGACGTTATAAAATATTTTAAAATAGAGTCTGTTCAGATAATGACCAATAATCCTGAAAAAATTAAATTCCTAGAAGACAACGGAATAAAAATAGTGAAAAGAATTCCTGTTATCATTGAACCCACAGAATTTGATAAATTTTATTTGGAGACAAAGAAAGATAAAATGGGACATCTACTCTGATAATTAGAATAACCTATGGAATTTATTTGTATACACTGGATTTGTATTGATTTTAAACTACAAAGAAAATAATTATGTGGAAGCTCGTGGTATTGAAAAACATAATATATGGCTAATAATTATAGGTATATGGGAGATAGCCTGGCTGATATTGAAATATCTAAGGACGGTGAAATTTACTATGTACGCATGACTTTACCCACAGGTGAAGTGGTCAGCATGGAAAATGAAAACTTTGAAGAAATACTTGAAGAAATAGCAAACGACCTGCAGGATAGATATCCTGCATAAAATGCGGGGATGGCCCAGTGGTACGGCGGCAGCCTGCTAAGCTGTTTCTCGAAATGAGAGCATGGGTTCAAATCCCATTCCCCGCGCATATTCTTTTAAGTAATAGGATCAAAACAATTTTTGAGACTTTATATGTTTAGAATCCACCCAGCAGAAAGCATGCCATACCCCAGATCATTGCTATCTTTGATACTTTCTGGCCCTTTGATATATTTGTATAAATATAAATGATAGTAAGTGCAAACAGAAAATCGTCTATAAAAACCGCATAAAGATAGTACACTGACAATATGTGAAAATAATAGGGAAGGAAGGAAATAAGAATAGTGATAATCACAAATATAGATGAGATTATTTTGGCATTCTGAATTCCTATTCTCTTTGGAAGTGTATTCCTATCTACATCACCTCTAACATCCTCGATATCCTTCATAATTTCCCTTGACATATTGGAGAAGAAAGCCAGTAAAAATAACAGTACCATCTTTGACAGTGTATTGGTAATAAAACCACCATAGAGAAATATCATCCCAATCAGAAGGCTTATTGTTACGTTTCCTGGTAGTCCCATTTTTTTAGTTTTAAATTCGTAACTAACAAGGAGTAATTCAGCTAATACCACCACAGAACTTATAAGCAAAGATACAAATAGGGATACTAGAAAACCTCCAATAAAAAAAGAAAGAGCCATATAATAAGCCAACTGTTTTGATATTGTACCAGAAGGCAATGGTCTCTCTGGATGGTTGTATTTATCTGTTTCCAGATCACTTATATCGTTGATAATATTCCCACCAGCAGTGACAAGAAATACACTTATAGCACCGAGGGAAATAGGAATTAAAAAATTTAAAATGTGTATATTTACAGCTATAAAACCTACTATGTATATTGAAAAGAAACCCATGAAGCCATTTACTGGCCTTGTGATCTTTAACCATTTATTCATTTACAACCCTATATTTGCATTAATAAAATATTTTACTTAAGATGAAAATAATAAAAATCTAAATTTTCATTTATGCCAAAAATAAATACAATAAAAACATGCAAACATTTATAAATAAAATTTTGTTTACACTATTATGGATATTTCAGGTTACGTATTATTGATAATAGCTTTCATTGATGGTTTGCTGTTTGGATTGGCGATTAAGAAGGGTATAGTATCTGCCATATTATTAATAATAGCGTTTGTACTGGCGGGTTATGTAGGGCTGGCTTTCATACCTAAGATTTCGTTGAGTGAAATTTCTTCGTACGCAACAAAATTTATTTTTGATAATATCAGTAAGGCGCCAGGCCTGATTGGTCTCGGTCATATAGGTGCCATCACAATTGTAACAGTCTTATTCCTTGTGGGATTAGGCCTGGGCATATGGAAAGGATAAATTATTAATATGGTATTATTTAGATATTTTCTATTTATTTAGTAGAATTTTTTTCTTTTATCGATATTCTTCCAGTATTTCCGGGAATGAATCTATATAAAAATAATTGGTGTTAAAATGCCCGGCAGAGTATTCCTTAAACGTATGCATTACACCGCCTTTTTCAAGCGCGTTATGAATTATCCCCATCCCTATGTTTATCCTGAACTCATCACGATTTCCAGTCTGCAAGATTATTTTTTTTCCCTTTAACTGATCGATTTCATTTACAAGTCGATTAACAGGATCGAATTTCATCCATCTATCCCATACATCAGAGATTAGCTCTCCAGTTTCCATGGAAAATGGAAGGTCTATTTCTGTACCCCTAGGTGAATAAGACGCAGCCATGGCTATAACGTTATATGCCGTCAACTGGTTCTGTGTATGTGTAAAGCTTTTTCTATATTCTTCAATAAACTTCTTCAAGCCCGATTCCCTGATCTCCATAAAGGCTACTGCAAAATCAGGCATATAACAGTAAGAAAAATAAGAATCACCAGAAACATCTATAAATCCACTGTAAATTTCCGGATGATGCATTACGAGGGAAATTGAACCGAATCCGCCGGAGGATTTTCCAAAAAGATATGTGTCTCTCCTGCCGTATTTCGTTTTTATATATTTTGTCAGGTCCTTAGTAATATAGGTCTTATAATTTCCTATAGCAGTAGAATCTACAAATTGATTGCCACCAAACTTTGTCATAGTATCCGGTAAGACAATTATAAAACTAAATTTATCCTGAAGCCTAATAATTAAGTCTATAAAATCGAAGCTGGTATAATTTTTGTTCAAAAAGCTGTTGCCTGAACCGAAAAATCCAGGAAGTCCGATAAGAACAGGGGTTTTATTATTAACCTTATTTTCTATCGTTATTATTTTTCTTATAGCCGGGTCGCCCAGTGGATTGTTTTCCAAAGAGGGTACTAGTATTTCCTCCTGTTCAATTTTATACATACTAGTAAATGTTATTTCAATATAAAGATTTCACCACCTTTGGAAGTCTATAAAAATTACAGGAATAATATAACAAAGTTTATTAATGACAATATTTATTACTGAGTAAGGAGGTGCATCAATGGTCAATTTCACAATTCATTATGATGATGACGATGATGATGATGAAGAAGACGACGATGATGATGAATGATTTGTCTATATCGTTCCAGTGAATAAACTCATAATTTTCATATTATTGGATATTCGGTCAATTACCGGATATTAAAGCATCGGAACCTGTAGCCTTGTAAATCAGATGGTTATAGGGAATACTTTTCATTATGGACATATTGGCTTTTTGCCCGCTTTTCAACGAAATACCATATTCTGCTTCATTTGAATGCACACAATTTAAGAATCTAAAACTGTTTTTTTTGTTGCTCTGTTTTTTTCTATTTATGATATATATGGTATTCCGGAATCATATATCCAGATTCTATTTTCAACAGAGGATAACATTTTCCCATTCTTTATAATTCATAAGGTTTTAAAATTGACAGACAGGAATTGTATATATACCATGATAACCATCGTGAGCTACATTTATACAGTAAATCTTTCATTTACGGTTAGATCAAGGCATTTATCCCAGAGCAATACTTTTGGCTATTAAATGATCTGCATAAAATTAAATTAACATAATAATATTAATAAATATACTGATGGGCGATATCCTTTTAAAAAAAATTCTGGAAGTATTAAAAATTCCTGAAGCTTTTGCAAACGGGCTCGGGGGTATCGGGTTAGATCCAGGAAGTTTAAGCATTAAAGAAATGGTGACCTCTAAAGGGGTTTGTTAACATGGTTAACAGAAACCATAACCTGTTTATCCTAATAAACTTAAATAAAGAATCGGAATTTACCTCCATGGATATAGTAATTGTTGGTGGTGGTGCAGCAGGTATGTCGGCAGCCTCCAAGGCCAGACGTATGGACTCCAGCGCCAGGATAACGGTAATAGAAAAGACGGGATATGTATCTTATGCTGAATGCGGTATGCCCTATTATCTTGCAGGTTATTTCCAGGATTTTAACGATTTACTACATTATCCTGTGAAGGAATTCACTGAACATAGGGGAATAAATGTAATTACAAATTCTACTGTAACCTCCATAAAGCCCGGGAAGAAATATATTGATACAGATAATAAGAGCTATAAGTATGATAAACTTGTACTTGCCACAGGTGCAATACCCAATATACCAGATGAATTCAGGGAATACGGCACATCACTGAGAAATATGGAAAGTGCAATTTCCATGAACAGTGAACTATCCGGAATAAGCGATGTAACAGTTATAGGAGCAGGGGTTCTTGGTACAGAATTATTTTCATTGCTGTCAAAAAAATACCATGTTAAATTGATATCAAAACATGAATATCTACTCCCACATCTAGATCCCGACATGGGAAACGTGCTGAACAGCCTTGTTAAGGAAAATAATAAAGATATTGAATATAACTCTGTTCCATTATCGATTTCGAAAATCCAGGGAAAATATAAAATTAACACAACCATTGGATCATTTTACAGCGATTATGTAATCTTCGCTACAGGGATAAAACCATCAGTGGATCTGGCTGAAAAGGCGGGTATTGAATTAACCAATGACAGGCTAATAAAGACAAATGAATATTTACAGACTTCCGACCCTGATATATATGCCGGTGGTGATAATGTGGCAACAAAGAACCATATTACCGGCTATTACGGTTATTATCCGCTTGCGCAGGTTGCTAACAAGATGGGTAGAACGATAGGAATTAATATTTACGGTAATAAAAGGAGATTCCCCGGTGCACTTGGAACCACAATAATCAATGTCTTCGGATATCAGGTCGGGTACACAGGAATCAATACAGCTACCGCCCGGAAACTGGGAATTAATTTTGACAGTGTCTTTATAAAAGCTAAAGATAAATCAGATTACCTGCATGGATCAGATGTGTATATAAAAATAATTTTCGAAAAGGAATCGGGAAGGCTTCTCGGGTCCCAGATTATAGGAAAGGAAAATTCGGCTTGGAGGCTGAACGTTATGGCCACGATATTGTATAGTAATATGACCCTCTATGATACCCTATACAATGATATGGGCTATGAGCCCGAATACGGGCCGGTGTGGGATCCTATTATCATAGCTGCAAGCCTTGGCCTAGACAAAATGGATGATCATGTATGAAAGGATAACCATTCCTATTAAAAACACGATAAAGCCAAGTAAAAATCTGAACATTTTTTTATTATATATTACAAATAGAAAGAAATTCACAATTTCACGCATTTTCAATTTTGACTTTCCCTCAGTTCTCTTCACAAAAACTACCGGATATTCTGTTATCTTAAATCCAGCTTGATTCAATCTATTCACTATATCTACCTGACCAACGTACCCATTCTCAATATCTATTTGCTTTCCTATGAAATTACATGCCCGTCTGCTGTACACCCTAAACCCTGAAGTACAGTCATGTAAATGAATATCAAATGATATTCTGAAGAGTGTGTTGGCTATTTTACTTATTATCTGTCTGATAAGCTCATCGTTGGTGATTCCACTCTCCATATATCTGGATCCTATAACGAGGTCCGATGAAGTGTTTATGGCTTTTTCTACCATTTTAGGAACATCTTCCGGTTTGTGGGAAAGATCCGCATCCATAACAACAACGTAATCGGAATCGGTAAGTCTCATGCCGTCTATCTCTGCACTAATTAAGCCCAATCTTCCATGCCTTATAAGGAAATGTACTTCCGGATATTCTTTTTTTAGCATTTCGGTTCCATCTTCGGACATGTCGTCTATAACATATATTGAATTTACATTTTCACTCTTCAATGCCTGTATAAGTCTTTTCAGGTTTTCTCTCTCATTGAGGGCAGGTACAACGACTGAAGCATTTAATGTCATAAACTTCACTGTATAATTTTATTTAATTTAAAATGTTTGAATTTTATATATTACTATTAAGAACATGTACACCAATGCTTAAATTCAAACTTACAGGTTTTTTAAAGGCATGGATAACAATATTCCTATATAAAGACATCCAGATCATTAACTGGAAGTTATGCTAACATTTTCTCCTATTGAACTATTTTTTCTGCTTTTAGTTCAAGTATATCCATTCTGATATCTTCAATCCGGGTTAATCTACCTCCTACTGTAAAAACACGTTCGTCTGTTTCGATAAGATAAGAGTTTTTGTATCCGGGAATAACGTCGGTACCTTTGATGTGTCCTTCAATATCAACTGTGCCATTCTGGGTATCCCCTATAACGTGACCTGTAAGCCGGTAGCCGTTGTTCATGAAAACGTTTATGGCCTCACAGGATATCCACGATGTTTTAAAATCCCATGCATCCCTGATCTGGAATTTGGATATGTAAATGGATGGTTTCCATACAATGTTATAATAATAATAGTTTATAATATGAATCATCTCCTCTTCCTGGAAGTCTATTGCATATTTGGTTTTAGTGCTTATGTTATCAACATATACTATGGCTTCATCACGATCCTTTATTATGACCTCTGGAGATATTCCGGGACGCCGCTTGATCACGGCTCGGGATATAAGTTCTGAGATATCGTATCTATCTGAATCTGGAAATATAGTTATAATTACAGATATGCCGCGTTCAGCGGCTTCTAAAAGGTATTTATCCAGATATTTAAGTAAAGGCAGTCTTAATGAAACTATAATTTCAGTCTGTGCATTCAAGAGCATGTTTTTCATCTGCTCTCTGATAAGATTGATATTATCCATATACCAGAGGTAGGGATTGTATTTTGTTGTCTCCGGTTCTGAGCTTTTAATATAGTCGGAAAGTTCATCCCTGTATGATGTCATTTCTCCAATAATCCTCGTAAGTGCGACATCAACTGGAACTGCCCTGTAAATTTTTTTCTTGCCTGGACTGATTTCAATTAAACCTTTTGTAAACAAATTATTGAACAGGTCGTATACTCTGGGTTGCGGTACTCCCGCTGTAGATACAATAGAAGTTGAAGTTTGCGGTCCATTTAATAATAAGGTCTTATAAACTTTTATTTCATAGGGTGATAATCCAAACTTTGATAATTTTTCGAATAATTCTTCACCAGTCATATAGGTTTATTTCAAAGATATAAATAAATATTTATATTTGGTAATAAAAAATTAAAGTTTTCCTATATCTCTTACTATGTTTATATCCAATGGAGATTCCCCAGGGGTCCAGTCAGCAGGTATTGCACACATATGACCGGCTTCCTCAGGAGTATCACGCAATGTTTTTAAACCCATAAATGCACCATATATATGCCTTACATCCTTACCCAATCCATTGTTAAACATTGCCTCGTACTGTATGTTTCCATCTGGATCAATGATTACAATGCCTCTCTGAGCCTGGTATCCTTTAGAATCCAAGAATCCGTAATCCTTTGCAATCTCTTTTGTGTAATCATCTATGAGAGGTATTTTGCTCTTGCTCACTCTGGGAGATGTGTCACACCAAGCCTTGTGCGAGAATACAGAATCCTCACTAATACCAAAAACTTGGGCACCATCCTTGCGAAACTGGTCGTATGACCCCATGAGTGCTTCAATATCGGTTGCACAGACAAAGGTAAAATCTCCCGGGTAAAATGTAAGAATAACCCATTTACCTTTATAGTCTGATAACTTAATCTTCTTTATCTCCTTCTTCTCTGGAAAATATGTATCTGTTTCAAAATCCGGTGCTGAATCTCCTATCTGTAACATTGTTATCCATAATAAATAATTATATCTTATATTAATTTAACTGATTTATGATTGTTTTTATAGTTAAAATATAATTAAATCAATAAGTTTAGAAGTATTTATTTATCCAGAATTTAAAGTATTTATTAATATTTTGTAGCTTGCAAGAGAATCATTTCAAGTGGTATTCCTTGGCTTTATACAAAGAATTATATATAGCTTAATATATATTCTACTATGGTGAATTCAAAAAAACAGCTCGAGGAGTTTCAAGCACAGATAGAGAAAATGCATGATAATATGAAAATTATGGCCGGTGATAATGAAAAATTGAAATCACATGTGGAAGAGCTGGAAAATAAAATAGCTTATGACAATAAAGTTGAACAAGAACTTCAGCAAGAAAATGAAACAGTCAAGCAATCTTTACTTAATGCAAATGAGGCTCTAGAGGCTTCTAAGCAGGAAGTTCAGAATCTGGAACAGGAACTTGAAGAAAAAAATACTGAAATAGAAAAAAATAGTAATGTTGTAGCAGAAAATCGCCAGCTCCGGGATGATCTGGAAAACGCTACCGCTTCAGCCCAGGATACCATAATGGAACTTAAACAGGAAGTCGAAGAAAAAAATAAGTCCATAACAGATATGCAAATAAAGATAAAAGAAATAGAAAAAATTAACTCTGATTTTACTTTGGCAAGTAAAAAGCTTGAATCAAGAATCAATAACCTTGAACATGGACTGGAAGAAAAAAATGATATTATTGCAGAAATTAAAATGAAAAATTATGACCTTGAACAGAAAATACAAATGCACGAACTCAGAGAGAGATCACTGGATGATACCATAGAATTCCTTAAGTCTGCAAATGATAATTTTAAGGGTTTACTGGAAAAATATAGATTCCTGGTAGAAAACAATATGACCGTCAAAAGAAGAACAATTTCTACAAAAAAACCGGTAAAACCCACTAAAAAATAATTACAACGAGATTTTTTAAATAATTAAACCCTTGAGAATAAATACATATTTAAATTATTTAACTAATTTTATAGTTTTTAACATTAAATATGGCAATTTTAGCTCACCGTTGCAGTTAGACAATATTGTTGTATCTGTCCTTATCACTTCTACTTCAGTATCAGGATACATACCGAGATCAGCCATCTTCTTCAATACAGATGTATCTTCGTAAACAATTCTACTGATTTTGTACCTCCCAGAGACTGCCTGTAAGGGGTTGATGTCGTTTATCTTAGCTATGTTATAAATTATATTTCCATGGGGACATTTCATTGGATTACCGAGGTTTTTAATAAAATTATCAAAATATTTATCTTCTATGGTATGTTCAATATCCATAACTGCCGAATGGGAATATTCCCATGGAACCTCTAGCATCTTTACGGCAAATACCTCCGAGATCCTATGTTTTTTGATTATTGGTATGGCCATAGCATAGCCATTTCCTGTCAATGTTATGTTTCTACCATCTTTCTTTATTAACTTCTTTTTTTCCAGTTTAACGAGATATTCTGATACAGTGGCCATTGAAACGTTTAGGTCTTTACTTATCTGATGTTCATTCACCAGGTCAAAGGCTTCAGATAATGAAAAAATCGTTTTTACGTAATCTTCCTCATTATTTTTGAAATTCATAGATGACAATTAGGTATGCTTAATTAAATCTTTTGATTTGAATATACCACAGAAATTTGTCTACGACCCATCAATGGTCTTTATCTGGGTTTGATTAGGATATATTCTGAATCTATATGCGGTCTTATATTCCATGTATATCATTAGTATGGAATGAATATTTATAAGCATTCTCCCCCGATTGCCAGAGATTCATCCACATCATAAATTCAGTGGCTTTCTTTCCGGTATATTCCTATGAAAAACCTATACTTAACAATCTTTTATGCCTCTATGATATATTAAATTTGCTGAATCGTCATGCACATTACCATTTTTAGCAATTCTTCTCATGTTGTTTATTTTCTT
>JAKAYM010000178.1 GCA_021826795.1 Thermoplasmata archaeon | reverse complement strand
ATAGATGGAAGGCCAGTTGTAACACCTGCCATGGCATATGAAGAAAAGGGAGGCAAGTTAAATGTTAAGGAACAATAGATATATATGGGAACTAATTACAGGATATCATAATGACAAACAATATTAAAAATCCTTTTATATTAGTTTTATCTTAATTATCTGTATTGTGGTCTAGTATGAAAGATAAAATGGAATTACTGTGGAACAGCATTGTAAAATATTCCAGGCAGAATGAACTTTTTATATATTATTCCACGGATGTGGATATAGTAATAAGTTTTGAGTGGGATAAACGTATGGGTGGGGCAGCAAAATTCCTGAAGAATGCAATAGACAACGGAATAAAGTCTATTGTTCTTTCTATAAAGAGATTTGAGGATGAAGACATGGACTGCTCCTCCATAGATTGCAAGAAGTACAGAAACAGGATTGCAGAACTTGATATCATGTATATATCAAACGATGTAGGATATAAATTTCATGAAGAAGCGGATTGGTTTGCGGAATTGAACACATTCAATATCGACGATCTTCTCGATGATAATGATGAAAAGAAGGTGCTACCTTTGACCAGAGAAGTGAATGAGAAATCAATAGATTCGCTTATCCATGATCTGTTACAATATTTTGATAGTGAAGTAATAGATTATGAAGCAGGAGAAATAGATAACTATATAAGAAATTTCTGGATGGATAAGGGAATAAATTTTGATTTTCCTCTGGACCCAGAACTGAAGATGAAGATTGATAAGGTTAATAGGGAAGCTAAAAAAAAGATTGATAAAAATATGAAATCTGTTGAAAGGCAGAACCTTATAAAATTGATACCCTCCGTAATACAAGAAAAAATAGGGAATACAAATAATGTTATTTCAAGGGAACAGCTCAAAAACTATCTGTCTGATAAGGGTATAACTGTTCATACAGCATCAAATATTGATTATATGTATAATCAGTTGCTGAAAGAAATTAAAATACAGAATAAAAAATACTGATTTGAAATTAGAAATAACTGCCATAAATTAGCCAATAAAGATAAATTAATCTCAAATTTTTATTTTACTTATATATAAAGGCGTATTTTTGTAATTCTTGCTACTAATTAGTGATTTGCATAATTAGCATGAAAAAAGACAAAACATATATATCATTCCATATGCTTAACATGATTAGTTAATTAGGTGAATTAAGATGGTATTGACAGAAGAAAGAAATAAATCCGAGGTCAGACTGGCGAATGACTTTGAGATAAGTAGAAACGCGCCTTTCAAGACTGTAGATGAATTCTTGAAAAGTATGGGCCATTTAATTACAGACGATATGCTTGTTTTAAGAGTAACTGAAAGCTTATGCCCCCTATGCGCAGATGAGGAGAAATTCGATCAGATGAGAATTCCTGCTATCGTTTACGAGGAAGGAGGAGAAGTTGATCTTATCAAGGAATGTCCTGAGCATGGAATAACAAAGGAAAAGTACTGGGAAGACTATGATATGTATGAGGAGGCAAAAAAATTCCAGGACAAGGAAGGCACAAAAATATTGAATCCAAACGTTGCCATATATGCCGATAAAATCATATGCCCCACACACTGTGGTCTCTGTGTAAAACACAAATCCCATACAGGATTGGGAAACGTTGTTATAACAAATAGGTGCGACCTTTCATGCTGGTACTGTTTCTTCTATGCAAAGGAGAACGAGCCAATATACGAGCCCTCCCTTGATCAGATAAGATTAATGCTCAGAAGAATGAGAAACGAGAAACCTGTTGGTGCCAATGCGGTTCAGATTACAGGTGGAGAACCAACCCTTAGAGATGATATAATAGATGTGATAAAAATCGCAAGGGAAGAAGGCTATGAACACGTTCAGATGAATACAAACAGTGTAAGAGCAGCATATGATCCTGACTTTGTCAAGAGGGCAAGGGATGCAGGCTCTAATGTTGTTTACACCAGTTTTGATGGACCAACACCAAGATCAAACCCGAAAAATTTCTGGGAAATACCTATGGCTCTGGAACACTACAAGCAGGCACCTATGGGAGTAGTTCTTGTACCTACTGTTATAGGCGGAATAAACGATATGTACCTTGGGGATATGATAAAGTTTGCAAAATCCAATATGGATGTTGTAAGGGGATTAAACTTCCAGCCTGTGAGCCTTGTGGGAAGAATGTCAGACCGTGCAAGGGCAAGGCAGAGAATAACAATTCCTGGAGCAATAAAGAAGATAGAACAGCAGCTTGACGGTGCAATAGGAAGGGAAGATTTCTTTACAGTACCGGCAACAACAGATGTATCAAACTTTGTTGCCGCACTTAAAGGCCACCCGACATACAAGTTATCAATACACTTTGCATGCGGAATGGGAACATACATATTCATTGATAATGACAAGATCATACCTGTAACAAGATTTGTTGATGTCAAGGGAATGTTTGAGTACCTTTCTGAGCTCGGGGATGACATAAAATACGCAAAATGGCAGGCTCCAAAGAAGGTTGAATCTGTTACTAAACTGCTGTTGCACCTTAAAAAATTCGTGGATTACAGCAAGGCACCGGAGGGATTCAAACTAAAGGATATGGTGTACAACGCTTTCACCGAGGGCGATTATCATGGACTTAAGGCTTTCCATTATAAATCTCTGTTCGTGGGATTCATGCACTTCCAGGATCCATACACATATGATGTAGACCGTGTCGAGAGATGCGATATACACTATGCAATGCCTGATGGTAGAGTTATTCCATTCTGCGCATTCAATGTGATACCGGAACTTTACAGAGATTCAACACAGAGAAAGTATTCAATACCTGCAAATGTGTATGAAGAAAAAACAGGATTTGACCTGAAGAAAGACAAATACTTCAGAAAATACACCGTGGAGGAAAAGAAGAGAATCATAAGGTTCTACGAAAGAAGCTTAGGAAGAAATCTTACCTCCAAGGAAATAGGGCTTGATCTGGACAAGGATGAAATCCCCATGATATCATCCGTAAATCCGGACCAATAAATCTATATTTTATTTTAGCACTACATTTTATATTTATCAATATTATGCTATCTTATGATTTATGAGATTTTAGACCATACAGCAGACCTTAAAGTCAGAATATACGGAAATTCTTATATTACAATTTTTCAAAATTCCATCATAACTATATCTGATTTAATAGTAGACAGAAACCTTCTGAAACCGGAATTGCATAAAAGCATCGATATTCAAAAAAATTGCCCTGATAACATACTTATAGACTTACTCAATGATGTTATTTTCTATGCGGAATCCGAGAATGCTATATATTTCAGTTCAGACCTTGAATTCAGTGAAAATCGGCTTCATGGTACCATATATGGATCACGCTTTCCAGAAAATGTAGAATATAGAAATGTTATAAAGGCCGCAACCTATTACGATCTTAATGTCGATCCGGGAAAAGGGTTCGCCACAGTTGTATTCGATATTTGATTAACTTATCTCGATGAGCGGTCTTCCTGGCCAAGGATTTTTCTTCTGTATGCTGTCCGATTTTACAATATCTATCTCTATCTTTAGAATGGATTCCAGATATGATCTGTTTCTTTCT
>JAKAYM010000026.1 GCA_021826795.1 Thermoplasmata archaeon | reverse complement strand
CATTATATGTGAAAGCAATAATCTTACATTCTTGTGGTACTCTTCCAGGGTTGAATCGTTTACAATCATGAAATCAGCTAATGATATCACCTTGCCTATACCCCATGACAGTTCTCTGGTATCACGCTGATGCATGCCGGAATAATCGTGGCCATCGTCTTCACGATCCCTGTTGAGTATTCTTTCAAGCCTGTCAGATTCATTTGCAAAAACAGCAATTACAAAAATATTTTGGAAATTATTTTTAAAGTATTCAAGTTCTTCTTCATTCCTCAGTCCATCTACTATGGTTATATCAGGGTTTGAGATATATTCTGCAGTTCTCTTTGCCCATATATCCATTCCATATTTCCTTCTCTCTTCCGTGGCATATGTGCCAATACTTTTGTCATCCATATTTATACCATGCTTTAGGGCGTTCTTTTTTACCGTATTTCCCATATGGGCATCTATGAATCCTAAGTCTCTGGCAACCTTTACGAATTCATCCTTTCCTGATCCTGGCATACCTGTTATTATTAACATATTCATCCGAAAATAAAACCGAGCCCATCTTTGGAATTGTTCTCCTCATCCGTGATTTTTTTATATATCTCTTCTTCCTTTGATTTTTTGAGTTCTTCCAGTGTTCCTTTTGCAACTGAATCCACATTCTTGAATATATTTTCTGAACCTTCTATGATAATAATATAGTAAGAATCAAAACCGAAATTAGAACCATCCTTATACAATACTGTCTGGCGGCCTATTATATCATCTGAAAGCAAACTGTCGAGTGTTTCCCTCTGAGTTTTTGCCAGTTTATATACTTTAAACATAACACCATATTATAAATGCATTATTAAATATTTTTAAATATTATTTGCCATCAAAATCTCCATTTTTATAGGTTTCCACATATGCATCAAAATTTGTTCTCAGCTTGGATTGTCTTACAATTTTAGACCCCTGAAAATTAGAAAATGCTGGATCCTCCAGTATATAACCCTGTATGCTCTGTATGGAGCCCATAACACGTATAAACTTCATTCTTCCATACCTTCCAAGTGATCGGGTATTTGTTGTCAGGAGGCCTGTATCCTCAAGATCCGAAAGCAGATCTGAAATTCTCCTCATCGTTAGCGGCTGGAATCCTATTTCAGAACATATATTTCTGTAATTTTCGTATATTTCTCCCGTAACAGATAGGTCTGCGTCTGTTTCCTGGGTGAGGCATGCACTTAACAGTACCATTTTTGAATGTATGGGCTGTGTTTTTATTGATTCCTTGAGTACGTTCATCTCAAATCTATCCCTTGCGAGGTAAACATCTTCAATGGATATGGATGACTTTCCATCCTTTAGTGCCGAATCAATAGCAATTCTTAAAAGGTCAATGGACTTTCTTGCATCTCCGTGTTCCTGGGCACCCAGTGCAGCACATAGGTTTATGGCTGCGTCAGTTATAAATTCCTCCTTTATTACTCCATTGACCCTAAATTTTAATATATCCCGGAGTTCCATGGCATTATACGGTGGGAATATTATGCTTTCCTGATTCATCCTGCTCTGAACCCTTGCATCCAGGGAAGAAACAAATGATGCATCATTGGTAATTCCTATCATGGATGCATTACTTTCAGTCAGAATTTTTAATAGAACATAAAGAGCATCACTTCCATTTTTCTGGATTAATTTATCGATTTCATCCAGTATGATTACCGTGTATCTTCCAGACTTATTAATCCTTTTAACAAGCTCAGAATATATTTTGTCTTGCGGGAGTCCCAGTATCGGTATTGGCGAATCTCCAGATTCTATAGCATTGGTAAGATAAACAAGAATGGAGTACTGAGAATCGTATATCTCACAGTTTATATAAAGGATGTTAATGTTTCCATTGAGCGTTTCTTTCAGCATATTTGTAACATAAATGACAGAGGATGTTTTTCCGGAACCTGATTTCCCATATAGAAGCAGATTGGATGATATACCTCCTGTAACAATGGAACTCATCACCCGGGCAATTCCATCTATCTGTTTTTCCCGGTGTGGAAAGTTATCAGGTATGTATGAACTACTCAGTCTTTTAAGGTCGCCCGTCACGTAATCGTTTGATTTGTTGTATTTTATAAAAGGATTGTCCATAGTTACCAGTAATTAAAACATATATATTCTATATACAAATATGTTTTTTAACTGGGTTTGTTACCTACTATTTTACCGATAGATTAATCCGTGTTAAATGGTCTGACTGACGAATTCAGATATTTTTTTAACATGCCCACAAGATACATTGATCCTGTTACAAGAATACAGTCAGAATTTGACCTGGCATAGTTAAACGCTTCTATGGGGTCCCGAATAACTTTTGTTTCTGGGAACATATGTCTGATGCCCTCTTTCAGCAGAGCTGGATCAAGGAACCTCCCCGGTTCGTCTGGTGTTGTAAGAACAACAGAGTCCGAAATTTTCCTGAGTATTGACATATATGAGAAATAATCCTTGTCGTCCAGCATGCCGATGACCAGCAGTGGCTTTCGATCAACAAATTTTTTATATGTTTCCACCAGAGCACTTGCAGCCGGAGGATTATGCGAAGAATCCATTATGATTAAAGGTTCTCTGCTTATAACCTCAAATCTTGATGGCCATCTGCTTTCCGATATTCCTTTCTCAATTACGGATTTCTCCGGTTTTCCTTCAGGGAGGGTCTCTACTGCAGATATAGCAGTGCATACATTTTTTACCTGGAACAGCCCGAGGTTAGAGGTATTAATATTATATTCATCATATGGGGTTTTCACAGTAAAGGTCATTCCACCCAGGCTGTACTTCAGGTCAGACACTGAAGAGTAGTTGTTTACCATGATTAGTTTTGAGTTTCTCACATCTGCTATCTTTTTGATTTCCGCAACCACTTCTGGTTTATCGTCCAGTAATATCACCGGCGTGTTACTTTTAATTATTCCACCCTTTTCATGGGCTATGGATGTGAGCGAGCATCCCAGACGCTGATAATGTTCATAGCCTATCTGAGCAATGACACTTACCTCCGGGATAATGATATTGGTTGAATCAAGTCTACCACCAAGGCCCACCTCAATAGCAGCATAATCAGCATTATTGTCTGCAAAATATTTAAATGCCATCACAGTAGTTGTTTCAAAAAAAGTGGGATTCCTGTAATTAATTCCGAGATTATCTATGTATTCTCTATTAGAATTGATGAAATCTAAAATATACTGATCCGGTATAGGTTCTGTTCCCAGGATTATACGCTCATTGAAATTTAGAAGATGGGGTGATGTATACATTCCAGTACTGAATTGCTGCCTGAGTATATTATAGACATAAGAGGCTATGGAACCCTTTCCGTTTGTTCCCGCAATGTGAATACTCTTAAATTTATCCTGCGGATTGCCCAGATGTTCAGCGAAGTCTTTAGTTGCCTTCAGATCCAATTTTATACCTTCCCTCTTGAGACTATAAAGGTAATCCAGAGTCTGTTCGATCATTGTATGGCAATGTTTAACCGGTATTTATTGCTTGCCAGGTTTTCATTGAAAATATTGTGTTTGTTGTACCGTAATTATAAACTCTCAAAACTATTTATAGCATTCATACCAGTAATTTAATTCATATTCCAGCCCGAATCTTAATATCTGCTCCTGGTATTCGCTGAGTTCTACGTTTCCCAGTATTTCTATATATTTGTCTGTTATAGATCTGTATACCTGTGAATGGTAAAAATCAAACCAGAATTTAAATTTCTCTGAAGGTGCAGGAATAGCTTCTGCTATATAACCATAAGACCACTGACATGGAAACATGGAAAGCATGCCATTGACATCGGAATCTCTGGACCACCTGATCAGGTGATTAATGTATGAATAGGTTGTATAATTGGCATCCGAATCTTTTATATTATTACCATTCACATTGAACCTTTCCAGCATAGTTGTATGAAACACGGGTTCTTCGCTTCCTATTTCCATGTAAAGTTGCTTCACTGTTTCTTTAGGCGACAGCTCGCCTATTGTGGCGCCTGCTTCCTTGTAATATTTTAAATATATATGATCCTGGGTTAGATAATATCTGAATTTATCGTCCTCCAGATTCCCATCTTTCATAGCCTGAACAAAGTCAGAATGGACTATATTGTTTATTATGGTCATAACCTCGTCTGAATTCAGATAGCTTCTCAGGTACATAGAGTTATATCAATGTTTATTATTTAATTTTTATCTAGTATTCCCTGTACTTTTCATCAAATATGCCCATCTCATGGCAAATTTTACTGTAATACCTTGCAGCTTCGGTTGCTTCATACTCACCATTACTTCCTGTATAAAGTCCGAATCTATCTCTGTATCCCCTTGCCCATTCATAATTATCCATGAGGGACCGGTAGAAATAACCTCTTATCGGGACAAAATCTTCTTTTATTGCCCTGTGCAGCTCAATTAAATGCTTTTCTATGAATTCCGTTCTAATTTTTCCGGTTGCATCCGCTACCCCATTTTCCAGTATTATAACTGGTTTCCTGTACCGGTTGAATAGTGATACGGTAACGGCCCTTATTCCTTCAGGAAATATGTCCATGTAGTTATCGGAACAGACCTTGCACGGTAGGAAGGAAAATCTATACCTGATATCCACATTGTCATTGTCAAGGTATCTCACAATAATCCTGCTGTAATAGTCTATTCCTATAAAATCAGTGCCCGAGAATTCTTCAGGCCTGGATTCACTGTAAATCCCTGAAAGGGATGGATCAAAATTTCCGTAAAGGGCTGAATCCAGATAGAGCTTATAAAATACGTAAGAGACATACTCATTGATGAATCTATTTTGCGGAGTGTCAAGTTCAGGCTGGAAGTATGGTACTGCAACATTTATGCCCACAGTGGTAGCCGGATTTTCCATTTTAATGATTTTATATGCAATATTATGCGCATATGCCAAATTTCTCAGTACTGTAACCGTTATTTTGAAATCAGACATACCCGGAGGGAATCCCTCAAGATTCCCGTAAAGATATCCGTTTATTGCTATAATGTTCGGCTCATTTATTGTATGCCAGATATCCACATATTCCTTGAATTTTTTGTAAATGTAATAAACATACTTGCCGAATTCCACAACAGTTTTCTTATCTGCCCACCCCTTGCTACTGGATTCCATAAAATTTTCATTGCATTGGACAGGATCATGAAGCCATAAAGGCAGTGGCCAGTGGTATGCAGTCAGTACAAGTTTTAACCCTTTAGATTTGATATAGGCCAATATTTCCTTATAATGTGTAACTGAGGATGCATCGACTATATCATCCATTTGAACCATAAATTCAACGGGAAATTCCATTTCATAAACATCACCCTTTTCATTGGTAACTGTTAGAACCTTAATGTTTTCCGTAGTTTTTTTAAATACTCGTGCCCAGTCTATACCTATTCTGATTGCATTGTTTCCCAGTGAAACCGCATAATCAACATATTTTTTATAATCATTCCAGAAATCTGGACCATTGTCAGGGAAATCACCGCTTACGTAAGTTTTCTTAATTATTGATTCTGAATGAACCCAACTATACCAGTCACTTTCTGATGAGATTGAATCCTTCGATTTACCCATTTCCACCTGGAACGGACTCGTAGCAGTTCCAAACATAAAATTGTTAGGAAACTTTCTGATCATTGCAACATCACCTCTTCCTATTTTTCACCAAGTATAGAAATATATGCAGATTCCAGATCGGAACCGTATGAAGTATATGAAATAACAGGAGCCAGTTTAATCACATCCTGAAGTATTTCTGCTCTGTCAGATTCCTTTCCAGAAAATTTAATTACGGCTGTCCTCCCATCGGTTTTGAGTATTCCTGATCCGATTAATTCCAGCTGTTTTATCATAGAATTGTCAACAGGTTTGAGGAACTCTACAGAGACGGCACTGGTGTTGAATTCCTGTGATATCTCCTCTATTTTTCCCTGCTTTAGGATTTTTCCATGATTTATAAATACAACATCATCGCATGTTTCTGAAACTTCTGAAAGGATATGGGATGAAAAGAACACGAGTTTCGTTTTTTTGAGCTTAAGTATGAAATCCCTGAATATTTTCCTCTCGAATGGGTCCAGCCCACTGGTAGGCTCATCCAGTATAACAATGTCCGGGTCTGATATAAGTACTGATGCAAATACGGCACGCTGTCTCTGGCCCTTTGAAAGCTGCCCCATTCTTGATTTCAATGGAGGAAGTTTTAACGCATCGTAGAATTCGTCTATTCTGGATTCCATAGTTTTTTTATCGATTCCCCTGAGTTCAGCAACAAATTGCAGTGATTCTTTAACGGTAAGAAATGGATATGGAGTAGGGGTCTCTATCATGGACCCTACTTCCAGCATGGCTTTCTTCGGATACTTATTGACATCTATGCCGTTCAATTCTGCACTGCCTGATGTTGGATGCAGCAGGTTTGTCATAACTTTCAGTGTTGTAGTCTTTCCGGCACCATTGGGACCTAGATATCCTATGGCACCGTGACCACTGTAATGGAACGATACATCGTCAAGAGCCTTGAATTTACTGTAATTCTTAGATACATTGTTAAAACTTATTTCCATATTTATCCCTCTATCTGCCTCCTTGCATACAACAGTATAGCAATTATCCCGCATATTGCCATATATGCAATTAACACACCTATCCCCTGCATAACCGTGGGGCTGAACGTATATCCAACAAATGAGGAAACTCTTGCAGCAGCACCGCCTGGACCTCCAAAGCCAGCAGGCCCAACAACCTTCGCAGCAGGATAGGGTTTTTCAAATATTAGATACATAATTTTTCCGGCAAAGTCCAGTGAAAACAGAGGATCTATACCCCCAATGGCCCCCACAAATTCATCTATTATGGGAAAACCGATAAATAGAAGAAGTACCGAAACTATAATTCCGCTGGACTGTCCTTTAAATATTCCTGAAAACAGTGAGGCAAATGATATTGCTGCTGCAAGGAACAGAACGACTATTCCGAGGCTTTCGAATATAACAGGGGTTGCGGTGCCGTAAAGATAAAATGAGCTTATAATACCTACCAGAAAGTATACAAATACTATAACAAATGAGGATATCAAAGCAGCAGTGTATCTGCCAAGAAACAGTACCGACCTTCTTACGGGCTGAACAAGTGTGTAATAGGCCGCATTTGTGCCTGTATCCGTGGAAATTATATCCCCTCCGAAGAATGCACCTATGATTACAACCAGGTCTGCGGCAAAGCCTTCAAGATAATTATAGAAATAAAATAGTGCAGTCCCTGCCTTCAACATACTGTATTCATCATGCAGTATTAATGCCGTTATGCCCACTGATATTATGAGAGTAAAAATAAATAATCCCAGGAATCTTTTTGTACGGATATATGATTTAAATTGATATTTGAATGATATCATATACTGATTAAAGTCACTGTCATTTTCCATGCCGTATAATCATTAAGGTATATTTAACCATTATCTAAAAATAAATAGATAGTTATCTTATTCCATCACCGGCTTCTTTTCCCTGACAAAGTTATCCCTATTGAGATCTCTGATTGCCTCCCGTATCTGTTCATCAGTGTTCATAACTATTGGCCCGTACCATTTTACTGGCTCATGAAGCGGTTTTCCAGATAAGAGTATGAATCTATATCCCGATCTACCAGTTCTAACATTAACGTAATCTCCATCCATAGATAATATGGCCGCTGTATCCGGCTCAAGTTTCTGATTACCGTGAATTCCCTCTCCGGTTACTGAAAAAATAATAGATGTATATCCATCCTTAATGGGGTAACTGAACTCAGATTCTTCATCCATGGAAACGTCAAGGTAAAGCGGATCTATGCCATACTGTGATGTGTACATGCCCGAAGTTTTATTATATTCTCCGGCAATAATCTTGACCGTTGCGCCATCAAGGGAAATTACAGGCACCTCATTTCCATTTATATTCCTGTATGTTGGAATAGTCATTTTATATTTAGCAGGAAGGTTTAACCACAACTGGAAACCGGAGACAAGTGTTGGCATTCCATTTGCCCTTAATAGCTCCTCCGGATTTTTCTCATCCAGTGGCTTAGGCATCTCTTCATGGAATATGCCACTTCCTGCAGTCATCCACTGAAGTCCATCTGGGTATATTGTTCCACGGTGATCGGTAGTATCACGATGCTCGACCTTACCTGACAGCAAATATGTTATGGTTTCTATTCCTCTATGTGGGTGCCATGGGAATCCCGAGATGTAATCATCAATTCTATCGGACCCGAAGTGATCCAGTAGAAGAAATGGATCTGTTATGTTAACTGTATTCGGACCGCCGAAAATTCTTTTCAGGCGCACTCCGGCCCCGTCCTTTGCTTCAACGCCCTTAATAACATAATTTATCTTCTTTATTCTGCCATTTATTTTTTCCATGATTAACTAATGCTCTTTAATTTAAATGTTTTTGCTATATAATTATATACCACTTAAAATCCTATTCATAGCGAATTTTATATACAAAATAAAAATGTGAAGCCATATATTGGGATGTAATATAATGAAAATAAATTTTCAGAACTGTGGTATAGTATACGACCTTGAAATTGTTGAATATTTAAAGGCGCTTGATTTCCAGAAAAAAATTCATGATAAAGTCAATAAAGAGGAATCATGCGATACATTCATATTTCTCCAGCATCCTGATATTTATACTGCAGGTTCCCATTTCAGTGGAAACCTTGAAGGTGCAATAAAGATAAACCGCGGAGGATATTTAACATATCACGGTCCCGGCCAGCTTGTTGCATATTATATTATAAATCTGAAAAGATCAAACCTTGATGCATTGAAACTCATAAAATTAATTCAGGAATCTGTAATTGAACTGTTAGATTATTATAAAATTAGAGGAACGCCAATGCTGAACGAAAAAACAGGTGTGTGGGTTGGAAATAAAAAGATATGTTCCATAGGACTAGGCATTGATAAATTTACAACAATGCATGGGATGGGACTCAATGTGTGTACGGATTTAAAAAAATTTAATGTGATAAATCCATGCAACTTTTCATCAGAAATAATGACGTCTATGGATTCAATTCGGGGAAAACAGCACAGTTTTAATGATGTGAAGGAAAAATTTATTGATATCACCTTAAAAAAATTTGGAATCATAGATTATGAAAGATACAAGGATATTTTATAAGTAATTTAGCATGATGCAGAAGGTATATATTTTATAATATACTTGTTAATTATGACAGAATTTCCAAAATTTCACTGCTGTGTAAATCAGAAAGAAGAGGATTATGATTCAGGGATACAGCTCTATTTTATGATAGAATATGAACTGGCAGAACTGATTGGCAGACTAATAAAGATGGATGAAAACCATGCAGATGAATACAAAAATATGTTTGAATTTATCAAATCTCTAGAGAATTATATAATTACTGGAGAAAATCCAAAAGATTTCAGTTTTCTTGAAAAAATAGAGGGCGAAAAGGGCTGGGCCATGGATTATTCCATACTATTGAATGAAAGCAGATCGGCCAGAGTTGCCTTCAGGGCATGTAGAAAAACAGTAGAAGTTATGTATTACTACAGAGTACTATCGAGAAAAGAGGGATTTTCAGAACGCTTCAACCCGGAAAACTTCAGGGCTTTCCTTCTTTTGAGGGATATACTTTATAAGAGATCATGCGAATTAATGGAAAAATAATATTTTTTTATAATATATTAATATTTCGAAGATACACCGGTTATAAGTTTCAGGGTATAGAGATAATAAAATTCAGACATTACAATTATTATGAATGATGTTGCCATAAGGAATGAATATTTATTGTATTCATTGAACAGAAACAGGAATCCTGAAACCCCTGCTATTATGACAAAAATAAAAGATAAAACAGATGATATAATGAGGTTTATGTGTTGTATTTTTATACTGAGAAGAAGCATTATGAATGAAACTATGAGAATAAGGAATCCCAACATCATATGAAACATTACGGTGAGGTAATTAGAAGGAAAAGCCCTTGGTCCCATATGTGATATGCTGTTTAATGGCGGGAATGGCACATAGAGATTTATGAACATACCCATTATGAACTGTATGAAGAGAAGAACCATCATCACAGCAAGACCTAGATAGGCGAAGCTATATTTATTATCCATAAAACAGTATATCGTGTTATTATTTAAATTATTCAACTTCGCAAAAATTTATTAAATGCGTACATATAAACTGATATGGAAGTTATAAATTACAGGCTTAGCCTTGATATAGATTTCAAACACAAAAAGTATGCAGGGGATGAAACGGTAAAAATTAAGGATGCAGAAAAGAAAATAACTTTTGACCTCAATAATATAGATATACATGAAGTCAAAATCAATGGGTCAGCAGTAAAATATGAAACAGATAAAGATGGCGTAACATTCTCCACTGATGGAGGTGACATTTCAGTTGATGTTAAATTTTCTTCCGATGTTGACCGTGGCCTGAAGGGTTTCTATCTTGCCGGAACGGAGACTCAGTATATACTTTCTACCCAGTTCGAGGAATCGGATGCCAGAAGGGCATTTCCATGCATAGACAATCCTAATTACAAAGCTACCTTTGACATTTCAATGAAGATTGACAGTAACCTCAGAGCCATTTCAAATATGCCTGCAAAAAAGGAAAAACTGGAAAATGGAAAGAAGCTTATTGAATTCGAGCAAACCCCCAGAATGGCAACATATCTTGTTTACCTTGGAGTAGGCCAATTTGATGAGGTGGAAGATTTATATAAGGGCAAAAAACTATATCTTACAGCAATGAAGGGACATTTAGCATCATCCAGATATCCGATTGAAGTTGCAAAGAAATCATTGAATTACCTTGAAACCTACACAGGAATAGATTACATGCTTCCAAAATTAAACCTTATCTCGGTTCCGGAATTTGCTGCTGGCGCCATGGAAAATTGGGGCGCAATAACATTCAGGGAAATCCTTCTAAATATTGATGATTCAACCACAAGTAAGAGTTATAAAAGAACATCAGAGGTCATAACACATGAACTCGTTCACATGTGGTTCGGTGACCTTGTGACCATGAAATGGTGGAACGACTTATGGCTAAATGAGAGCTTTGCCACATTCTTTGCGTTCAAGACCGTTGACAGTACTGATCCGGAATGGAAATTCTTCGGTGATTTCCTTCTTGACCAGACGGACGGCGCCTACACTATGGATTCACTAAAGAATTCACATCCCATAAACGCGGATGTTTCAGATCCCAGGAGCGTATCACAGCTTTCATATGAAATAAGGTACGGTAAGGGTTCAAATGTTTTGAGAATGATAGAAGCATATGTGGGAAAGGATGTATTCATGAAGGCACTTAGGAATTATCTGAGGGAATTTTCATATAAGAATGCCTCAGGATCCGATCTATGGAATGCCATAGAAAAGGAATCTGGAAAGGTGGTTTCCTCAATTATGGAGCAATGGATATCAAACAAGGGATATCCATATCTTATAACTGAGAGGAGTGGAGATAAATTAAAAATAACACAGAAACAGTTTTATTTCCTTGAGGGAGATAAGAATTCACAGTGGAAAATACCATTATTCATAAACAGATTTTCCAGAGAAGAAAATGCGCTCATGGAGGGAGGAGAAATGGAAATAGACGGTGATGTTCTCTCACTGAATTACGGGCACAGCGGATTCTACAGGGTACTCTATGACGATGCAATGTATGAAACTGTGACAAGAAATCTTTCACAGATATCAACCGATGAGAAATGGGGTATTGCAAACGATCTCTATGCGTTTCTTCTATCAGGCAAAATAAACATGACCCAGTATGTAAGAAGGGTTGAGAAGCTTTACGGCATAAATGATAATATAGTCATTGATGAGATATCAAAACAGCTTTATTCCCTGTATAATATAACAGGGAACGGTTATTTTAGAGATCTTGCGAACTTCTACATAAAGGATAAGATGGAATACATAGAGACAAATAAGAAGGATGAGTTTAACTATAAAATATCGCTCTCTGGACTGTACACAAAGCTGGCATATATTAATAATGACTTCTGCAAAACACTTCTCAGCAAATATAAGGAATATAGCCAGGTGGAACCGGATTTCAGGCTTGCCTATCTTGTTGCCCAGGCGAGGGTAAACAATGATTTCAGGTACTTTGCAAACATAATAGAGACAACATCAAATGATGAGGATAAGACAAAGGCTATAACTGCATCAGGCGTGCTTGAAGGTGACAGCAACCATAAAAGCATCATGGAATTCGTTAAATCAGGAAAAGCTAAGAAGCAGGATATGGACTCGTTCTTTGTCGCAATGTCATCAAGCGATGGATCAAGGCAGTATATAATAGATAATCTGAAGAATATAGTTGATACCATGTATAAATTCCAGCTAAGCCCCCTGAGAATAAACAGATGCGTTCAGTCAATGATAGGGAATGCAGGGATTAAGAAACCGGAAAAAATGAAAAAAGCTGCTGAATCCGTGAGAAACGAGGAAATTTTCGGTGGAATAAATAAAGGTCTTGAATTCCTGGAAATCTATGAAAATCTGGTAAAAAACACGAAATAATTTTTAGTATTTTTTAATATCTTTTAAATTGATGGACACAAAGGGTATTATCATTTCTTCCCGGCTTAGACCCCCATGCATGCCCCGGTCTTTTATAATGTCATCATCATAATATTTGTACCATACAGTATTTCCGGAATGAGGCAGAACCAGAATATTCCCCATTCTTGAGATGTATTTTTCTGATACAGTGTCGTTTCCCATAAGCCCCATTTTTAGGATTTCATTTTTGGTGATAATTTCAGCACTGCCATGGAGCTGCCCTTCCAGTCTATTTTTCATATCTTCCGGGCTATCAGAATATATCATCATGTCCCTGGGGCTCCATGTTTCCGGCATTGTCCTTCCATTCTTGATTTTCAATAGTTCCCTGATACCTGAAACATATATCTTTTTATTAACAGGGGTGAACCCATGATCAGATGATACCATAACTGCAATATCCTCACCTGCAAGATCCCTGAATAAATCATTGAACATGGATGATATATACCGCAGTGATTCCATATGTTCCGGGCTCCCCGGGCCATACCTGTGCTCCATTTTATCCGGATCCCCTATATAAAAAAATATATATGAATTTTCACGCACCTTTTTCAGAAGCTTTCTAAGTATAAGAAAACCTTCAAAGAGAAAATCATATCTCTTCTTTTCTTTTGCACCTGAATACATTATTCTGCTGTAACTGCTCTTCAAAAGATCTGCAAATGATATTATATAAGACCTTATTTCATGTTCATTCAGTGTCTCATAGAAGGTTTTTCCATGAAACAGAATTGATGGATCTGGATTTAAATCTGCAAACCTTTCCCGATCCTGTCTGTACACAGGGATAAATGGCAGGCTTTTCACAACCATGTTATAATTTTCCAGATAAAGCCTCCATTCAAATAGCCCGTGTTCAGCAGGGGTTAAACCAGTATTTATTGTGTTGCTTGCGGCTGCAGTGGTGGATGGAAATACGGATGTTATGGGAGATACTATTCCAGAGTCGTTTATTTCCTGAAATGGCCTGTAATTTGCCAGATAGTTCCTCCAGCTATCATAACCGAGCCCATCTATATAAAAGAATACCACTTTTTTTGACCCATAAAGATTGCTGTAAAGTTCTTTTTTTAGAGGAATTCCATTATTATTTATACCGAATAATGATAGGATTGTGCTGTTTATGTTGGAAAAATTATAGCCGTTGTAATCGGGATAAACAAAATTCCCGTCATCTCTGTACATGAACTGCATATCATCGTTAATCATGCATTTACATTACTAAATTATATTAACATATTACTAGTACATTAAATAGAAATTACTGCCATTTGATAATTGATTTTATTTCCCCTTCCGGTTTTTTCAGGAAGATTTCAGTGTTTTCGGGGGAATATGTCCCGGTGATTAGATCGCCTATCAAGGAATTATGGGAATGACTCCATTTCTCAATATACCTCAAGGCATCAAAATAATGCTTTTTCGCCCCATCAACTGAACCTACCATGCTTATGTTCCTCTCTATTATATAGTCTATATCTTCCCCGTTAACCTGCGTTCCTGGAGCATTTCCGTTTGTTCCGAATAGTATTGCAACTCCGTTGTTATTCATCATGCGAACAAATCTGAATATTGTGGCCGGGTCTCCGCTTGTATCTATCAACAGATCTATACCCTTAAGTGGAATGCCCCATGTATAATCAAAGAATATGCTTCCTGTTTTTTCCAGAATGGATAATTTTGATTCTTCGAGGCTATGCCTGTTTGTCATGTATACATTAAACCTGTATTCATTCGCCATCATTGAATATAGGAATGCCTCACTTCCAGAACCAATAATAAGGCAGGTTTTTCCTGTAAATGTGGAATCTTCATTCTGAAATATGGATCTTTTCGATACAGTATCAAAGACCTCAAATGCTTTCATAACATTCTTAGCCGGTTCTGTTAGGACTGCTTCTCTTACCATGCTTCTATCATTTACTTTTACAAGATTCTTTATGGAATCGAAAAAATAATCCCTCATGAATCCATGAAGACCGGTTATTCCGGCCTCGTTCTTCTTTCCATCAGAGCAGTTGTCTTCTCTTCCTATTCTACAGTTCACACAATTTCCGGGTCTCCTCACAACCGGCACAACATAATCACCAGTTTTTATTCCATATTCATTTTCCTGGATATCGATTACCTGGCATACAGCTTCATGCCCCAGAACAAGGAAATTATAACCCGGCTGGTTGTACGCAAATGATAGGCTTCCATGCACCTCGCCCCGATCTGTACCGCATATTCCTGTATACAGGGGTTTTAGCTTTACTTCAAAGTCTTCCTTGTCTGGAATCTCTACATTATGGAATTCAATACCTCCTGTTGGTGCATTTGTGGTCAAAGCATTTACCATAGCGGCGTAATTTCATTTTTGATATAGATTTTATGGTTAGCACAATTTACATTATATGCAATTTTATTCTGGAGTTTATGGGTTATTTATTATTTTCATTAGTTCGTTGGAATTAACTATTTTGATTCCATAACCTATCTTGTCTATTATACCACTATCGTTGGAAACAAGATGTGTAGATTTCCTCAATATCGCAGTTGCTAAAATTATTGCATCCCGGAGCTTTATTTTATCTTTGACCCTTATTTTAGCGGCCAGATCGGCAATTTCGCTAACAACTGGTACAATAATAAAAGAACTTGATTCAATAAGAGACTCTTTGAAGCTTTTCGAGCTTTTGATGTCATCATTCATATAAAAATCCGTTAGCACTACAGATAATACAACAGTAGAAATCATGCCCTCAAATTCCCCATTGGATATTTTATCAAAGTTGTCTGGATGAATCAAAAAATAATTCCTCCTTATTCATAACATTCAATATTACATTCGTATCTAGAGAAATCCTAATGCCATTCATCTCTTATACTTTTAATTGATTCATTTACAATGGCATCAAAAGGCTTGGCTGATATGAGCACATCGGCTAATTTCTTATTATAAGCCTTCTTTATTATAATTCCATCTTTGGAAGATTCAAATATATGTGGTCACCTGGCCGTACATCCAGATATTCACGAATTTCTTACGGTATTGTTACCTGACCTTTTACATTTACACTACCGGCTTTAATTATCATTGAAAAAATATAATATTATTATATATAGGTATTACTTTTCTACAAATTGCTTTTAAATATAAATATGCGTTTACGATTCATCCATATAACGGAATTTTATTCTTTCTATCATTCTCGGTATATTTATATCCATGGGGCATACCTCCTTGCATCCCCCGGAATGCATGCAAAGCATGGATTTATCGTATTTCTTTGAAGTTATTGCAGACCACATTATTCCTGTTGGCCCGGTGTAAGGGCTATCTCCAAAGTCCTTTCCATAAAGTTTGTAGGATGGGCATGAGAAATAGCACCTTCCACACCTGATGCAGAGCAGTGACTCGCGTATGTCGGAGTTTATAGCCTCCTTCCTGCCATTATCGAGCAGTATCAGATGGAATTCTTTCGGGCCGGTGGCAGGTGATACCCTCTGGAGCTCTATATCCCCGGTAGCACTGGGACCCGATGTGACATTTATATATGTAGGTGGATAATATCCAGCATAGGATGCCTGAACTATAACTTCATTAAATGCGTCTTTCAGTGTCGGAACGATCTTATCTATTCCTGTTATGGCTATATGTGTTTGCGGCAGAACTGTATCTATCCTGATATTTCCCTCATTTTCTATGAGAAGAACAGACCCTGTATCTGCTGCAAT
>JAKAYM010000025.1 GCA_021826795.1 Thermoplasmata archaeon | reverse complement strand
TCATGACTGCTGCCATCACCATAAGTATTAATCTCACCGGTGTCAGTGCAGAGGCAAGCTGTATAAGGAGTATTATAAATATTGTTATTCCTAGAATTGGAACCATATTATCAAAGGAATGGGATGTGAATGAATATGCATTGTTAAGGTATTCTGTTGTGCCACCGACATAGGCTTTATAGTCGGAAGGACCGCCAACATTCGATACAATGGATGGCATCTTATTCACAAAATTTGCTGATGGATTGCTCCATGCAACATTGGAAAGATAAACTACTATTTCCACAGATTTATTATTATGCCCTATGTAAGTTGCAGTCTGATTTTCATAGTAATCATGATATATTGATGATCCCATTGCTATATAACTTACCTCCTGCCCATAGGGGTAACCTGGTCCAGATATACTATGCACATATGGAGAACCTGCAAGTTTATTTTCTATTGCAAGCGTTTGATTGTACTCAGTGCTGTTGAAGTGCAGGGCACCTGTACTATTTGTGCACAGGATTGGGGCCGTAAAATTGACCATGACATAGGCAGGATCGAATAGGTCATAATGTAGTGAACTGTTTATTACCGTTGTTGCCTGTACTCCACTGCTAGCAGGTATCAGCTCAAAGACATCCATATTTGTTGGAGTTGTTGAGTATATGAACAGTGCAGCCAGAGCCACCACGATAAGTATAACTATTATTTTCTTTTTGTTGTTAAGGGCTACATGTGCAACCTTTTCCATGGATTTTTCAAACGGAAGCTTTTTTCCTTCTTCCATTTTATGGGGCCAGTAGGCCTTCTTTCCCCACTGTGCCAGTATGGCTATCAAAAATGTATTGCCCAGTATGATCGTTACTACGGCAGCGATTGCGTTGGTAAGACCCGCATCGCTAAATATCGGTATATTTGATATCCATAAAATCAGGTATGAAATTGCCACCGTTGTTCCGGATGTAAATACTGCATGGCCCGCCCATTTAGATGATTCTGGAATGGCATCCGGATTTTTGGCCCTTATCTCACTGCGGTACCTGGCGAGAATATAAACAGTATAATCTGAGGCTATCCCCAGAACCAATATGAGTAACAACGTTGGAGTTATAAATGAAATTGTGGTGTGGAACACGTATTTGTAAAGTAGTCCGTTTATTCCTGCCCCTATAACTGATGAAAATACAAAAATAAGGAATGGAAGAAAGGCAGCCACAGGAGATCTGAAGAATATTCCGACTATGAAAATAGATATTATTATGCCTATTATCAGGGCAACAATAAGCCCGTGTATGGACTCATTTGCCAGCTGATTATTGGCAACGGTTGAACCAGCAAGGTAATATGAACTATTAGAAATTTTAGAACTGGATGCCTTTTCCATGGATTCTATGTGTGACTGCTGTGCAGTAGTTATATTAGTTTTGTAGTCAAATATCATGATAAGTGTAGAATTGCCAGGATTTATAAGAGAAGAAGATGCATAGGATGATGGAAGGACCGGATAATGATTATATGTTGTATTGTTTATTATGGATTTCACAAAAGCTGTATAATTTAGTCCGGAATTATTATAAAGTGAATAAAGATAGTTTGAGAAATATGGAACATTAATTTTTATAAGCGGGTTGGCAAGCGGCTTTACATTATTAATTAAATATATCTGGCTTGAATTAACAAGGCTTACAGTGTAATTTTCTATTCCTGCTTTGTTTGAAATATTCTTTATTGTGTTATTTACATATGTTACAAAAGTGAATGCGTTTTCCTCAAACGTAGCTGGAATAGTTGAATTTACAGGAAATAATTCACCGAGTATTTTATCATACATAGAATGTTCCGGTGAAAGTTCGGTTATATTATAGACGGCATAGGTTACATTATATCCACTGGATTTCAAGAACAGAGTATACTCAATTAAATCCCTGGTTGCATTTTCAATCTTATATGTGCTGTTTGAATACCCGGTTAAAGTTTGATTTTCAACGGTAAAAATACTGGTAGTTCTATTATAACCGATATTTATGCTTCTCAGATATGCCGTCATTGAATGTTGAAATTCCAACATCTCTCTGCTTACAGTTAGATTATCAATCGAAGTATGGTTGGAAACAATAATTATGGATGGGTCTGAAGAATCATTAAATTGTGATGTAAGTATATCATTGGCTTTGGAAGACTGGGAATTTTTTGTTACAAGTGAATTTGTAAGATTGTAAGAAGTATCGGTAAAGATCAGGGTAGCTGGATATGCCATGAGTAAAAAGGCGATAATCCAGAATACAAGTACTTTTTTCCTATTCTTTTTGACATATTTCCCGACTTTGTAGAAGAAAGATTCAAACATTGATATGGCTATTGAAGCTTAAAATATAAAGTTTATGAGTAAATGATTCTTTAAATGAATTATTATATTTCAATAAAAATTTATAGAGATACTACATAGAAGTCCATGCAATTAAAGTATACACATATAAATCTTTATGAATACTTCTATAATTTAGTAAGGCAGATTCCGGAGGGATGTATCACAACATACGGCGAATTAGCCAGAGCACTGGGTGATATAAGGGCTGCACGGGCTGTTGGATATATGCTATCAATTAATTCAGACCCGGATGGAATTCCGTGCTATAGGGTAGTGCATACCGACAGGCGCATAGGAAAATATGCACTGGGAGTCAATCAGAAAGAGAAAAGGCTGAGGAATGATGGAATTGTAATATCCAATGGAATCGTAGAAAATTTTAATGATCACTTCTTTTCAGATTTCAGCACTGATTTTCCTCTGATTAAGCTACAGAAGGAACAGGAAAGGATTGCAAAACTGGCATCCTTTGATGGTTCACAAGCCAGTGAAAATGTTGCCGCCATAGATGTATCCTATGATGGTAGGGACGGTTATGGAGCAATAACAATATATCAAGATGGTGACTATACTACCAAAACACTTTATCTTCAGGTAGATTTTCCGTATATACCCGGTTATCTGGCTTACCACGAGACTCCGTTCATAGAGCAGCTATCCCATGGATTTGATGGAACTTTGCTTATTGATGCCAATGGATTGCTGCATCCGAGAAAATGCGGACTCGCAACGTTTGCGGGAGTAATAATGGGAAGACAGACCATTGGAGTTGCCAAATCATTGCTAATGGGAAAGCCAGATAATGAAGGCTATATAATATATGATGGTGAAAAACTGGGGTATATGATAAACAGGCACTGCATTGTAAGTCCAGGGAACATGATAGATATGGAGTCAAGTATAAGAAAGATAAAGTTATTAGGAGATAATAAATATCCGACCATATTGAAAAAGGTTCATAATGAAACTGTGGACTTCAGAAAGCGGAGATTGCCGAGCTAGGACAAAGGCGATGGATTCAGGGTCCATTTCCGCAGGGATTCGTGGGTTCAAATCCCACTCTCCGCATCTTATGGCTATGCCATGACTGTTAAATTATTGGTTTATGGAATTATAAAATTGAGGATTATTACATCAAATCTATTTTCAACATTTATGAGAAGTATAACCCAGACTGCATTTTATTTCTTGCAAAGAATATCCAGAGTGAACATATAGTAAATAAAGGCAAGATAAGGTGACCTGTAGGGATTAAAATACTGGTGAACGCTGAAATCTTCAGGGTTTCCCATGGACATATAATAAATTAAATCCGATGTTTGCAAATATCTCCATATTTTATCATTACCATTATACTTACAGGATTTTAAACGCTCAAAGGCATCTTTCTGCATCGAATTGCCCAACCATGCAGATAAATCTCTTCCAGTATCGGCCCAGGAAATTGTTTTATCTATGCTTACTGTCCCCATCGCTTTATGGTGTTTTGATATTTCCTTCACGTTCATTGAGATTAATCCATTTTCTTCCATATATTTTGGAAGATATTTAATAAACTTGAAAATACCTGTCTCCTTTTTCTGATGCTCCCCGAATGTTTCATAATCCATAAATAGATTCATAATATCTCCGGGACTTTCTGTAACCCACTTAATGAATTTCTCCGCAGTCAGAGGATATCCTGACCACCGATCATTGGAAAATCTGAATGATATATTATCACTCATCGGGTAGTTCCTCATATATAGATTTATACCGCATGGTGAGAGATACCTGTAATTGGGATTGTGATCTTTTATTACATCATCTGTGCCTTCAGTTATAATATTTTTGAATCCGAGGTGTCCGGCAATTTCGGCTATACGGTTATTGTAAATAAGTTCTGTATTTCTAAATGACTCGGGAACATAATTGAATGTATCTTTTATGAGTTTTCTCTGATCATTTACCTGGGATATAAATTCTTCTTCATTCCATATGGATGAGAGGGAGTGAAAATATGTTTCACCCATTAATTCACAGAGACCAGATTTTACGTAGTCATCGATTACATCAATGGTTTCCGGATGGTACTTCAATGCCTGTTCTATGAAAGTTCCAGAGAGTGAGAATGTGGAATGTATACCGCTTTCCATAAAGGTTTTTGTTGCCGGAATGTACGCATTTTCTGAGATACTTTTGAAGATTTCCTGATTCTTTTCCTCCCAGAAAATTTGTTCAGGACTTATCTTATCCTGCATTCTAAGTGGCTTTAGCCGGAAGGGCTGATGAAGTTCAAAGTAAAAAATTATATTTTCCATACTGATCTGTAAACCTCCAGCGTTTTCATTGCTGATTTTTCCCATGTGAATGACATGCCTTCATATTTTCCGTATATTGAAAGTGTATTCATAAGGCTTCCGTGGTTAAGTATGGAAACCACATATGATGACATCACATCTGTATCCCAGAAGTCAGTTTTCAATGCATTATTTATTGCCTCACCGACCCCGGTAGATCGGCTCATCACCACCGGAGTTCCGGATACCATGGATTCAAGCACGGTTATTCCGAAAGGCTCCGAAACTGAGGGTATTACAAATACTGAGGAACTTTTATAGTATTCAATAGCTCTGTGGAATTCTACAAATCCCGGAAAATGAAATTTATCATCCATATTATAATATTCCGCATATCTTTTCATATCATCCAGTAAATCACCGGTTCCTGCCATTACAAATCTTATATTATCTTCATATTCAAGTGCTTTTCTTGCCATTTCCATGAAAAATTTAGGGCCTTTCTGGCTGGTTACCCTTCCGAAATAAAGTACCTGTCTTTTCCTGTTGAGGACCTGTTCCGGTGCGTAGGCCGATGCTTTTACACCATTGTATACAGTTATTATCTTATCTGGATTTATATGATAATTCTGGGCTACAACATCTCTTGTAAGATTTGATACCGTAATTACGGCATCAGCTTCCATTGCTCCCTCAGCTTCTATTTTCATTATATGTTCCTGTGGATTGAAGTATGCAGACCTATCGAATTCTGTACTGTGAAACGTTACAACCAGTGGAATTTTATACCGCTTCTTTATTTCAATCCCTGCCCTGAACGTTATCCAGTCGTGGCAGTGTACCAGTGCTACACCATCTGGTTTGAAATTTTCAACCACCCTTTCATTATAATCGTTAACGGCATCAATAAAGTTTGTTACATGCGAGTAAACATTTCCGGATATTCCAGATTTTATTTTTACAGTCCTGACATTGAAGGGATAATGGGGGAATGAATATCCCATATCAGGGATATAGATATCAACTGGAATTATTTTCCCAAGTATTGAAAATACATTATATGTGTGTATTCCGAGGCCGCCAGAGAATGCAGGAGGGAGTTCCCATCCTATCACTGCAACCTTCAAGATGTAACACTCCCTGAAACTTGAGCTCTCTGTTGCTTTCTTAAATCTTCATAGTATGCCCTGATTAATTCTCCGTAGCTCCATGCCTGCATTATGCAGCCCTTAGGAGTTCCTGGATTGGCCCCATCAAATATTTCTGGCACACTGTGCATTGAGAATAAGGGAGAAAAGTATCTTAGAAGATCATCAGGATTGCTGCCATTATTCACCATTGCCGTTATATATGGACCTGCAAGCCATGGCCATACCGTTCCATTATGATATGCACTATCCCTGTTATACTGGTTTCCTGAATAAATCCCTTTAAACTTCGGATCTTCAGGAGATAAAGTTCTGATTCCATATGGTGTTGCCAGTTCTTTTTCTGCCTTCCGGAGAAAATATGGATTGTCCAGCAATTTATATGGCAATGAATAGGCGAACAGGAAATTCGGACGGAAAGATATGTCCAGAGGTTCTGCAATATCTGCAATTTTACCATCAACAATGTATTTTTCCGTGAATTTTTTGTTAAATGATGATAAAATGTCTGTAACGAATTCTTCCACATGGTTGCCGGTTATTCCGGAGAAATATGAGTATGATTTCAGCGCATTATACCATAGAGCATTTATTTCAATAGGTTTTCCAAGTCTAGGTGTAAATGATACACCACCGCTCATTCCGTCCATCCACGTCATCTGATTAACATTTATGTGTATAAACTTTCCATCAAGATAGAAGTCATCATTGCCGTTAAAATACGCATTAATAATGCTTTTTATCCTTGAATAAATTCCAGAAATAAAATCTTTATCCTGCGAATAATTATAATATTTATAGAGGGCGTATATGAACCACAGAGAAGAATCAGCAGAACGGTAAAAGCCATCGGTATACACATTATTGGGAATAAGTCCATTTTTCATCTTCCTTGCATAATTATTAAATATGCCCCTGGCAAGGTCAAAATTTTTGGGAAGAAGTACCAGCCCTGGCATGGAAATAAAAGTATCCCGAGTCCACGGCCCAAACCAGTGAAAACCTGCTATTAAGTCATCATTCAATATAAAATTATTAGAGGTGATTCTGAGGGCTTTAATAGCTGGATTTTTCTCCTTAATGTTTTCCCTTTTCATTATCTTACTCCTAATTTCTTCAAAATCCGGTGTTGGAACTTCTTCCATGGTAATTTTTACATCAACTATATTTTTAACAGGATTTATGTATATTTTTCCCGGATTGTAAAGATCTTCCATGCTGTTTGTTCCTCTTTCTTCCTCTACAGGATATCTCAGGTTGTAATACCAGTATCCAGTATCTGTGAATATTCCGGTTTTTGATATGTGTAATGTGAAATTTCCATCGGTGAAATCAAAGGATTTATTGGATTCTGAAAAAGTAAATTGTTTTTCACCGGCTTTTATAACACCGTGAAAATTTCTGAAGGCAAGGAGGGGAAATAATGTCAGGGAATCCGGGATTTTTTCGTTGAATTCATATCTTATAATTACAGTATCAGAATCTGGATCCATTATTATAGATTTTTTAACAGGTTGCCCGCCAAGGGTATAGTTAATAACGGGAAATGGAAAAATCGAGTATTCATCTATATATTGATACCCGTCTGGATAAACTACACCGGGATAATAATTTGTGTCAATACTGTACACTTTCCCGGAAAATTTAATTTCTTCAAAGAGTTTGGAAAGAATAACATACCTCTGATAATTATCAGTATCCGATTTAACTAACAGCCCGTGATATGTCCTTGTATTGGCAAATGATACTGTAGAAGAGGAATAGGAACCACGGGAATTAGCAAGTAGCCATTCCTGATTACTGTCCATAAAATCATAACGTTACTTTATTAATAAACATTGCTGGGATTACCCCTGAAAAGATAAGGAAAATTTAGAGTCATAATATATCATTACAGAAAGGTTTTAAACTAAATATAATTATATGGTACCATGGTAAGATACCTCCCTCTGGGAAATGGTAGAATGTTACTGACATTTGATGAAGATTACAGGATAACAGACTTTTATTATTCAAAATATGCATCTGAGAATCATTCAGGCGGCCATCCGTTTATGTACGGTATTTCTATTGATAACAATTTTTTGTGGTTGGATAGGACACATTTAAAATTTATGGATTATTTTGACCATACTATGGTGGGTACAGTGTTCTATCCCATGTCTGGAATAGATTTTGAAAGTCGTGATATTGTGGATATTTACAAAAATATCTATATAAGACATATAAACATTTCAAACACGGGGAATACCAAAAGAAATATTAAATTATTCTTTCATCAGAATTTCTATATTTACGGGAATGATATTGGAGATACAGCCGCATTATATCCAGAACTGGATGGTATTGTGCATTACAAAGAAAATAGATATTTTCTGGCATCCACCCTGGATGAAAATAATAAAACTATGGATCAGTATGCCACCGGAGTAAAAGATACAGGTATGTTAAAGGGGACATGGAAGGATGCTGAGGATAATGAACTATCCATGAACCCCGTTTCTATTGGTTCTGTGGATTCGGTTTTGCGCCATTCCTTGGATATCGATCCCGGTAAAAAGTTCTCTGTTTATTATTATATTGTTGCCGGGGAAAGCTATAGGGAAATATCACAGATAAAAGGCAATATAAATCTGGAATATCTAAAAAAGCTTGAGCGCAGAACTACAAATTACTGGGAGTTATGGTCTTCCAAGGTTACACCAAATCTTGATCCTGACACAAATGCACTGTTCAGACGTTCTCTTTTCATTATTAAGAGCCATTCAAATGTTATCGGTTCTATCGCGGCATCCTCTGATAGTGATATATTGAAAATGAGCCATGACGGTTACTATTATATGTGGCCCAGAGATGCTGCAGTTGCCGCTTATTCTCTCAGTATAGCCGGGCATTCCCAGACTGCCAGACAGTTCTTCTCACTTTCAACTTCACTTATTTCAAGCCAAGGGTATATGCAGCATAAATACAATATGGATGGGCATCTGGCAAGCAGCTGGCTTCCCCATATTATGAAGGGAAAGGAGATATATCCCATACAGGAAGATGAAACAGCACTTCTGGTCTGGGTACTCTGGGAATACTTCAGAAAATACAATGACATAGGTTTCACTGCTCCTTTCTACGACGATCTTGTGATAAAAGCTGCAGAATTCATGACAGAATTTGTAAATGAAGATGGATTGCCAAGGGAATCGTTTGATCTCTGGGAAGAAAGGTACGGAATACATGCATATACAGTATCGACTACCTATGCTGCATTGAAAGCCGCATCACACTTTGCCGATGTTTTTGGAGATCAGGACCTCTCAAAAAAATACTCTGAGGCGGCCACAAGAATGTATAATGCGTTCGAGGAGAAGTTTTACTCAGACGAATATGGAAGATATGCAAGGGCCATAATAGATGGAAAGGCAGATTTTACAGTAGATAGTGCACTGTCATCCATCGTAATTTTCGGAATGAAGGATCCCAAAGATTCCAGGGTTGTTAGTACCATGGAAGCTATCATGGAAAAGCTCTGGGTTAATGGTGTGGGCGGTATAGCAAGGTACGAAAATGACAACTACATGAGAATAAAGGAAGACGGTAATATACCCGGAAACCCTTGGATAATTACAACACTATGGATGGCGAGATATTTCATGAAGGCAGGGGATCTCGAGAGGGGATGGTCACTGATAGAATGGGTAAAATCGCACAGACAGAAATCCGGAATATTTTCAGAACAGATAAATCCATATACAGGGCAACCGCATTCTGTATCACCGCTGATATGGAGTCATGCTGAGCTTGTGATAACACTGCTCGAGTACTCAGCTTATACGCAAAATAAGAAAATATGATTTTATATAGATAGTTATTGAAATAAACAGAACTGCGCATGAAAACTAACGTTAATACTTCATTCCAGATAGTCAAAGTGTTATATATAGATACACAGTTGAAAAATTCCATAAAATAACGAGATATAGCTTTTGATGAATTTTTTACCCTTTTCATGATGAATTGAAAACACTGTAATTCTTATATACGAATTTATGATTTCATCCCATGGTTCTAAACATAATTCCTGATGAGCTATCAGAAATGATGAGCAGGGATGAATGCGTAATCATTGATGTCAGGGAGCAGTTTGAATACGAATCCGGACATATAGATGGTTCAGTTCTGATTCCAATGTATGATGTCTTTAATGATATTTCCCTGGTAAAAAAGTATAAAGATAAAAAAATAGTACTGGTATGCAGTTCCGGCCACAGAAGCTACTATACCGGGAAATTTCTGGAAGAAAATCGTCTTGAAAATATCTATAATCTTTACAATGGGTTATATGGCTGGGAAATAGAGGAAAAGCCCCTGGTTTAAATAATATGCCACGACCTTTCGACATTGCTGATGGGACTACATCAGCATTTTATCGGGTTGTGACACTATCACCTTATAAATAAATTATTTGTTATTATGTATTTATTATTTATAGTATTTTCGTTTTGAAGGACGTATATTGAATTACTCGCCTTCAATGTCTGCATAGGTATCTTTTGCCTTTTTATTACTGTATGATATTAAAATAAACACTGCAACAACCATTATTGCTATATAAATAAATTCGAATTCCAATGGTATGACATAACGAATAGAAATAAAGAACAAAAAGCCGATTAACAGCCCGGGAATTACCGAAAATGACCCTATTGTATTATCATCACTTTTACTGTTACTTGCATACAGCCAGAATATAGCTGCAATTAAAGAAACGGCAAAACCCGTAGAAATCTCTATAGAAAATGGAAGGGTTAATTTGTAAAGAGGAAGATATGTCTGGTAACCGTGCTCGAATAATGAAATTATAGAGCTGTATTCTGCTAACCATACATAACTATAGCTGGTAAAATATGAATCTGTGGTGATAGCAACATTTCCCATCTTCATATATGCCAGTGTGGCCATCTGCATCAATAACATGCCAGAAGCAGTGAGGTAATATGATAACAACTTTCCAAATGTCTTAGAAAAAATTCCCTCAATTATGAAGAATAAAATTAAAAGTGTTATGACCGTAAAAATCAGTTTTCTGGAGATGGGCATATCAGGGAGATAGAAAAAATATCTGGATATCATCTGACTTTTTACAAAAAGTGTTTTAAGATAAAGCAGTAAAATTGCTAGAATAGATAATAGTAATATTATAACACCGTATAGTTTTATAAACTTCAATACTAAAAATAATATAGTAAATATGACAACAAAATACAGTACAGTAACAGTGTAGATTAAATCCCTTGTGGCAAAAAGCATTATGAAATCCGGGATAAATATAACAGCGCTTACAAGTATGGTTTCTAATCTATTCATCTTATGAAGCCCCCTTATTCATACTCCTTCCGTAATTATATTCAAACATTATTTTAGGAAGCATATTCCTTTTATTTACGTACACACATCGTATACCCCTATTTCTTATCATATTAACAGTTTTTGTAATCCGGTTGATTTCCTTGAATTGTGAATTCCTGATAAGCAAATCCTCGAAGTTGCCATTTGGAGTACAATCATAATAGGATTCGTGATTGATAAGAAAGACAGTAAGATTATTATTATAATTCAGTGCTTCAACGGAGTTTAATGAGGCAGTTATCAGAAAGAGAAGAACATTTTTTTTCTGTTTTCTTTGCAGGTATTTTATTGCATTTACGGCGCTAAAGCCTCCTGAAGGGGTTATTGATGAGACCTCTTTCACGAGTCTATCAATGCCCTTGCCCGAATTATCCGGCGGAATATATGTCTGTATATTATCTGAATACAGCAGAAATCCCACGCTGTCCCTGTTTTTTATCATAAAATATGACGAATTTATTATATCAAGGACAGTCTTATCATATATCCTGTCTGAAGACCCGTAATTCATAGATACACTGTAATCAAGGATAAATATAGCAGTTATTTCACGTTCTTCCTCCATCTGCTTTACCAGGAGGTCGCCTGTAGTCCCATCATACCTTGACCAGACAATAAATCGGGGATCGTCATCATAGGTGTAAGGTCTTATACCGTACAGATTATATCCCTGTCCAACCTTATGGGAATAGTGGTTTCCGAAGGTATATAAAAAACTGGAGATCATTTCACTCCTGCTTGATTTTATATCGCTCATTGATGGAGATATTTTTATTTCCATTTTGCTTAAAAAGGTCTTTTCGATGGATGATATATGAAAAATATCAGATATTCTTATCTTTATATTTCCAAAATCATATCTCCCTATATATCTGGGAATTATCCAGTAATCTAAATTATAGTATCCATTTGCTGGTATTGTAACATTTCCTCCGGTATTTCCAGAAATTTCAAGAATATCTATGCCCTCATCGAAAAAATGCACTGTAACAGGATATTTATTAGTATTTCTAAAATTAAGTGTAATTTTAAATTTTTTGTTTTTTCTGAAGTTTGTAGTATCAGAAATACGCCTCACTGAAATTCCGGAAATAGTTTTTGAACCAGAAATATTAAAATAGACAACTTCGAAGGCAACGGTAAAAAATAGTAATATGACCAGTATAATGTAATACTTATAACCTAAAAGGAGAGATTCAACAATCCCGTAAGTCAATAATGCAAGTATTGCATAGCCCGGCCTTCTGATCATTGCGGTGCCTCTATGGATTTTATTATGGAATCTATTACATTGTATATCATGTTTCTATAATCGGACTCATAATCTATCATTGTTTCCGGGCGAAGAAGTAATCTATGATTTAAGATCTCTCTCGCCATAAATGTTACATCTTCCGGTATTACATATTCCCTGCCACTTAAAAGGGCGTTTGCACGGGCTGCCTGGAGATATTTTACAGCTGTACGCGTACTTGCCCCAACGAATACCATATCTGATTCCCTTGTTTTGCGTATTATATTTATAATATATTCAATAATATCCTCATTAACATACACCTTTTCAACCATGCTTCTAAAATCCAGAATTGCACTTGAATCCAGTTTATTGTATGCCATAACACTGTTCTTGTACACAGTATTAAGTATTCTTACCTCTGCATTACGGTCAGGATAATCAAGATAATACCTAAAGAGGAAACGATCCATCAGAGCCTCCGCCAGGGGGAATGTCCCTTCCTGTTCTATTGGGTTTTGAGTGGCAATGACCATGAATGGTGAGGGTAATTTAGAAGTTATACCGTACACTGAAACCTGTTTCTCTTCCATAGCTTCAAGGAGGGCCGACTGAACCTTCGGTGGAGTTCTGTTTATTTCATCTGCTAGGACTATGTTGGAAAATACAGGACCCTCCCTAAACTCCATCTTTCGGTCTACGGGATTGAAGACCATGTTCCCGGTAATATCAGATGGAAGCATGTCGGGTGTAAATTGGATTCTTTTGAACTGGATGCCCATGTGCTTTGAAAATTCAGACGCAAGCATTGTTTTTGCCAGGCCAGGAACACTCTCCAGCAGAATGTGGTTACTCGTAAATAGGGAGATTAGCATGAACCTCACTATTCTTCTGGAACCTATGACTTTTTCATCGATAGATGATTCTATATTTCTGGCTATATCCCTTACTGTTTCTCTTTCTTCTTCCATTCGTTATACACCTCTTCGTTAACCATAGACATTTTTAAGCTTTTCATGCTGTCCAGATCCATAAGTATCTGCTTGAGACATTTATTTCTCATATTTTCGGCACGTTTTACAACTTTTTTATTTGAAGAAAAACGCATTTGTGAACTGTATTTTCCATATTTTTTCACAGTTCTCCTATAATCCTTTATTAGAATAGCCATTTTATCCAAATCACTGTCTACGCTATTCAGGTACGTGGAAAAATCTCCGGACTGGATTAATTTTATTTCCTTTAAGAAATCTGTCTGGTCTATCTGTAAATCAACTTTATGTATAATCTCTTGATCATCTGATTTCTTAAACTTGCGGGAATGAATTGTAATAATAATTGTAAGTATGGCCAAAATTACCATGGGATAAAAAAATTTTACGCTTGTATGATAGTTTATCATTAGTTTCAAAATATCAATTCCCACTATATTCACCATTATAAAATAATTTCATTAAATCCATGTAATTATAAACATCTTTTACAGGATTTATCAATTCCTTTTCATCCATTTCTTCCCAGTTGTAATTTCCAAATCTTGCAACTTCATAAAAGTTAAAATAAAACAGACCGATCTTCTTAATGGCATAGAATCTGTTATTTTCTGCTGTTGCTGGCTTTTCACCCGGTTCATCAGTTGTTGCTTTCCCGGAATATTTGGATTTTTCAATAACTGTTTTGATTACAACGTTGTCCGTCTTGTCCGTCAATGATTCTTCTCTATCGAATTTGACACCTAGATTCTCAAGTTCAGCAATTATAAAATCGTGATTGGAATTGTAATCTGGAGCACCAAAATATCTGCTGTAGTCCTTTTTCAGGTTTGAATAACTGTATATTATTGCCTCTCTTCTCTGATTATTGCCAATCATCCTGCGGACTTCCTTTATTACCGGTATATCATCTACTGTCTTTACTTTTAAAACCGTTTTTTCCTTAGATTTATCTGTCAAAATTTTGTTTCCATTTTTCTTGAATAACACTAATATCACTCCTGTGAATAATTTCCATTACCTGATACGCTATAGGCATGCACATAAATTTGCATATTTTGCTTCTCAGAAATCGTACTATAATTGATCAATAGCTTTAATGATATGTCACCGGATTGTATCACCACAGGATTTGTAAGATTAAAGTCATTATTGGCCATAGATATTTCTGAACCATTATATGATCCTGAGTTAATATCCAATCCTACTATAGTCCCATTATAGGTCATATTTTCCAGCCGGAATCCCACTATCAACTGGCTGGTATTTGTGGAGCCAGTAAAGTTCAGGTATAGATTACTATCAGAACTGGTTGATGCCTGACCGTTCATGATAAATTCATGATCGGTGAGATTTACCGTTATAGTATAAAGAGGATACTTACTGCTGAGGCTTATATTTTTTGTATCTACAATAGTTCCATTGACAAATATATTCAACTGATATTTACCGGAAGTTGCCCTATAGGTTCCGTTTTGTATATAGTTTCCCACATTGGAAATGGAATAATTATATGAATTAACATTTCCTGTGATATTGACAGATATGAGATAAGCCTTTATAAGTTCGGTATGTGTACCATTCCCAGTAAAACTTAATGTAAAATTCTTATCAACAAAATTTTTATTTGAGTATGTAAAGCTATATATCCCGGCCGGAACTGAATAATTGTAATATGTACCGGTTGTATTGCAGATAGTTATTAAACTGTTTATATTGAAAATGCCACCCTGCCCTGTTAATAGGGATTTATTTACAGAGGCATTTTTATTTAATGGCTGTTTGCTTTCTAACTGTATGGTTTCATTAAAAGTTTCTCTTTTATGCATATTAAATGCAATTACTCTGCTATGATTGGCAGTATTATATATAACGGTACTGGAATTATAATATAAAGTATATGCATTCATGCTATAATTTCCTGAATAATATAGGGTCATGCTTGCAGATCCGGTACCGTTGGTAATGCCATGATAACAGTAAAGCTCCCCATCTTCCTTAATCAAAACAACGAATGTTGTATTTGGAATATTTTTTCCAAGGTAAAGGGTGATAGTATTCCGGGCAGCTGAAGTTATATTATTGATACCCATGTAGCCGGAAATACGTGAATCCGATAAATAGGGCACTGTTTTAGAAATATTGATATTATCGCTTGCAATTGATCTAAAGTTTCCAATGGATGATATCCCTACGCCAATATTCGATTCTGGATTAAGACTGGCATTCTCGGTCAGGTTTCGATCCAGATCGATAGACTTTGTTTTATTGTAAAATGCAGGAGATGAAAAAGACAGTGAATAATTTCCCTGTGGTAGAGAGATGCTATAGGTACCATTCTGACTGTAATTTGATTCCATGGACATGGTTGAATTTTTTATAATAATGGCTCCGTGGATGGATTTATTATTAATAAAATTAGATACATTACCTGATAATGTAAAATTTTTATCTGACAAAACTAATGGTGGAATTTTAGAAGTGTTTGTATTACGGGTACTATTACCAGTACTGGTTCCGTGACCGGTGTCATTACCGGTACCATTACCATGTCCACCGTTTAAGAGTCTGTCAACAGGAGTATGACCGGGATATGGTATATTTGCACCTCCAAATACAATTATTACAAGAAGCGCACTAACTACCATTGCAAATAAAATTTTATGATTCAATAAAAAACTATATAAAATGTGTTTATAAATATTTCTATTACAGCACTCAATTATTTTTAATTGAATAGTCTTATAAAAACGTTGAAACCCGAATATAATTAATTATATGAACTAATTCGAAACATTCATCTTTTCTGAGAAATTTTATACAGATAATGTTTAAACAATGAATCAAATATTTAATGTTTTATGTGCTTGTCATTTTTGTAGAAAAATCAGAAGTTATATCTATTTATTATAATACTTAGATTTTGAGATGCATAAATATATTATTTACAAATCAGAAATCATGAAAAACCTTATTTAGCCTCAGCTATATGACGATATAGCTGTGAGAATCGGAGGCGGTTGTTGGTATATTTGACCTTCGAGGCCGTTAATTAGAATACCCGCCCTTCG